>NZ_QGAD01000007.1:0-244781 GCF_005233705.1 Paenibacillus sp. CFBP13512
TTCGAGTCCTGTTCGGGGAGCCATATGGAGAGGTGTCCGAGCTGGCCGAAGGAGCACGATTGGAAATCGTGTAGGCGTCACAAGCGTCTCGAGGGTTCGAATCCCTCTCTCTCCGCCAGAGGCCGTTTTATTACAGCCAATAGCAAATTAATTAGTTTTAAATTAACTTGTTCTTAAAGTAATAAAATGTTAATATGTAAAGTGTTGGTTTTATTGTGGCCCGTTGGTCAAGTGGTTAAGACACCTCCCTTTCACGGAGGTAACAGGGGTTCGAGTCCCCTACGGGTCATATTTACTTCTTGGAGATTTAGCTCAGCTGGGAGAGCATCTGCCTTACAAGCAGAGGGTCGGCGGTTCGATCCCGTCAATCTCCACCATAGAATTTTATAGCAAGTATTAATGACGCGGGGTGGAGCAGTCCGGTAGCTCGTCGGGCTCATAACCCGAAGGTCACAGGTTCAAATCCTGTCCCCGCAATTAATCTGGAACCGTGGTGTAGGGGTTAACATGCCTGCCTGTCACGCAGGAGATCGCGGGTTCAAATCCCGTCGGTTCCGCCATTTTCTTTAAAAGAAAATTGGCTCGATCATAAGTAATGCAATGAATATTACATTGCGGACGTGGCTCAGCGGTAGAGCATCGCCTTGCCAAGGCGAGGGTCGTGGGTTCGATTCCCATCGTCCGCTCCAATATTTTCTACATTTTATTTGCGCCCTTAGCTCAGCTGGATAGAGCGTTTGACTACGAATCAAAAGGCCAGGAGTTCGAATCTCTTAGGGCGCGCCATTTTTATCTTGATTGGCCGGTGTGGCNGGGGGTCGCATGTTCAAATCGTGTCGTCCCGATACTAAAAAACCATTGATCATTATGATCAATGGTTTTTTTATGTTTATTTTAAATTCATATTTATTTTAAATATAGCTGTAGAACTATAAAAACTTTTTACTCTGAAAGATATACAATAATTAAAATATAAACAACAGAATATAAAATAGTAGCCATTACAGATATATAAAAGTAGATATTAAAAGCAAATAAGAATGTATAAAACGAATAGGAAAATGATAATAAATATTAATGAACACTAGAATATAACTAACGACTTAATTATAGGGATACATATAGATGGAGTTATAAATAATTATCATTTTAGTTGAAATACTCCGAAGTTGTTTCGAAAATACAATTGATATAACTTCAATGAAATTTTGTTATTTTATTAACTCAAGTTGATTTATATTTGCTATAATAAAATGAAAGAGATACATATGTTCGCCTATTGAGGTCAAATCGAATATATGATTAAGATTATGATTTCTAGCGATGATATGGTTAAATCCTGATAGTTAAATGATTTAGTTTATACTAGCTAGGTGATTTAATGTGCGATATACAGAATAGATTTATTTTGTATAAAAGTTGTCTTATATATTCAAGTAAGATCATTAATACTTATGGGGTACAACAAGGGAGCGATAGATTTGCGTGTTATGGGAATTGATCCCGGGATTGCGATCGTTGGGTTTGGATTTATTGATAAAAACGGAAGTAAGTTGACTCCTGTTCAATACGGATGTATTCAAACGGAAGCTCATACACCGGATGAGGATAGATTATTACATGTCTATGAAGGTACAGTGCAATTGATTGAGAAATATCAGCCAGACACTGTAGCTTTTGAAAAACTCTTTTTTAATCGGAATGTAACCAATGCGATGTCTGTTAGTCAGGCACGTGGAGTGATGATATTAGCTGCTAAACAAAAGGGATTACCTATTGCAGAATATACACCAATGCAAGTAAAACAAGCTGTTGTTGGTTATGGTAAAGCTGAAAAAAGACAGGTTCAAGAAATGATTCGAATGTTTTTAAATTTGCAAAAAATTCCGAAGCCTGATGATGTGGCTGATGCGTTAGCTGTTGCTGTATGTCATGCACATTCTTATTTGCTAAACTCCAAGATAAATGAGGTATTGAAAAAATGATTGATTTTTTGCGCGGACCGATTGTCCATTTGGAGAATGAATATGTGATTGTAGATATGCAAGGAATCGGGTACCGTGTGTTTTGCCCTAATCCTTATGCATGGATGAAAGAAGCAGGCGAAGTGACCATCTACACTCATCATTATGTACGAGAAGATGCGATTCAACTCTTTGGATTTCCTACTCGTGATGAACAGAAGTTATTTCGTAAATTGATTGAAGTATCAGGAATTGGTCCACGTGTAGCACTTGGGATTTTGAGCGGTGGTAGTCCAGAGGGTGTAGTTACTGCTATTTATCAAGAAAATATTACGTTCTTGACCAAATTGCCTGGGATTGGTAAAAAGACAGCACAACGTATGATTTTGGACTTGAAAGATAAACTAGGTGGTATTGGAGATTCTCTGATTACTACAGGGTTATTTGCTCCGGCGATATCTACAAATACTTCTGGAGAAGTATGGCCTGAAGTGCGCGATGGACTGAAAGCATTAGGATATACGGATACCGAATTAGATCGAATCTGGCAAACATTGAAACACGAGGTATTCCCTGATGATACAGCCGATGATGTGATGAAGAGAGCACTAAAAATGTTGTATACTGGCTAATACAATCATTATGCTAAAATAATCAAAAGAATAGAAATTCAATATATTTCAGTATATTTGAGAGTAAAGGCTATGAATTTTGTAGAAGATTGTATCGTACTGAAAAAGTTTTTTCTATTTTGCATATATTACGAATAATACAGTAGTTAATGTAGTAATTAAGATCGTAATTAATATAGTGATTAAGATTATAATTAAGATCAAGTAATACTATTTTAAAAAAACGTAATGTATGCACTTATCTTTTACTAAATATTATATTAAAGTGGCTAGGGTATATTTAAAGATAGCTTTGGATCGAATTGAAAAAAACAGGTAGAACAGATGAAGGGGAGCGAATAAAGATGACGGATGACCGCATCATATCTGCTAACTTGATGATGGAAGACCAAGCGGTGGAACTGAGTCTACGTCCCCGTTACCTTTCAGAATATATCGGGCAAACACGGATTAAAGAAAATATGAAGATTTATATTGAAGCGGCTAAATTAAGAGGCGAGGCGCTAGATCATGTACTCTTATATGGTCCACCAGGTTTAGGTAAAACCACACTTGCTAACATTATTGCTAATGAGCTAGGTGTGAACTTAAGAACAACCTCAGGGCCTGCTATAGAGCGTCCTGGTGATCTGGCTGCTTTACTGACCAATCTTCAAGATGGCGATGTATTGTTTATTGATGAGATTCATCGCTTGCATCGGTCTGTGGAAGAAGTATTATATCCAGCGATGGAAGATTCAGCACTTGATATTATGATTGGTAAAGGTCCTAGTGCTCGTTCTGTACGTTTGGATTTACCTCCATTTACTTTGATTGGAGCAACGACACGTGCAGGCTTATTATCTGCTCCTTTGCGAGATCGATTTGGGGTAGTGAGTCGCTTAGAATTGTATACAGTTGATGAACTTTCATTTATTGTAAGCCGTGGATCAGAAATTCTTGGTATCGATATTGTGGGAGATGCAGCCGATGAAATCGCACTTCGAGGCAGAGGAACGCCACGTATTGCTAACCGTTTGCTTAAACGTGTTCGTGATTATGCACAGGTACGGGGAGACGGCATCATCACACCTGAGATTGCAGATGAAGCATTAGATATGTTACAAGTGGATCCGCGTGGACTGGATCAGATTGATCATAAAGTCTTGCAAGCGATGATTCATAATTTCCGCGGGGGTCCTGTAGGATTGGACACTATTGCGGCTACGATTGGTGAAGAAGGTCAAACGATTGAAGATGTGTATGAACCTTATTTGCTTCAATTGGGATTCCTACAACGTACACCACGTGGGCGGATCGTGACTCCTATGGCTTATGATTATTTGGGGATACCGATGCCTGATCATTTGAATGGAAAAGCATAGATTTGATTTAGGGAAAAGGCTTATTATTTATAGAGAGCAAGGTGCTATAAATAATAAGCCTTTTTGGCGATAATATAATTGTATATAAAGGAAGCAGTCCGTACAATTTGTGATGAGTGATGAGTGATGAGTGATGAGTGATGAGTGATGAGTGATGAGTGATGAGTGATGAGTGATGAGTGATAGATTATTATATTTGTGAACTTTATTATTGTAAGTATATAGTTCGCTATCAATGATTAATAAGAAAGTGATTTTAGATTTTAAAATATTTTGGCTAATGAGATTAATGTAATAAGTCTTAATGGTTTTAGGACAATTTCTGTGTAAACCAAGTCATTTGGACTACTTATGCGTATAATGGATAAGAGTGTAGCTGTACAAGTATGGATGAAGAAAGGAACAAGTGAGTAAACATGAGCACAAATGTAAATACAACCTTAAAAAAGTGGAAGAAAAAATTATGGCTTTTGCCTGTAGTGATACTGTTAGCGGGAACACTGCCTCAATCTTCTTATGGAGCAACATCATCTGTTGATAATGAAAAAGTGCGTGTAGGATTATTTTTGGACGTGGGGAGTACATATTCTTCAACGGTTCCTTTTGTGAATGTGAAATCAGCAGGTAGTCTGAGTATTGGACAATCCAATAATGGTGTTGTTGATTCATGGGTATCTATTGGTAATCAAGCAAGCTTCGGAATTGATGGCTACCGGGTTAAAGTGTTGGAGACGACGGATTTTGCTACAGCGGCTACAGGTATTAAATTGTTACAATCGACCAGTGATAAACCGATCGTATTTTCAGCTTCCAAAAATGGAGGTACAGTATACCAATTGTATACAGGCATGTATTCTTCTAAAGCGGCTGCTGCCACTGGAGCTTCTCGCACTGCTTCTGCGGTACGATCTATTTTGAACGGTCAGACTCCTGCTGTAAAAGGAGGCTTCCATCTATCTGCTGGAAGTTATGCAACGGAAGCGCAAGCTAATGCTGGACTTGCTGCTGTAGGTGCAGCCGGATTAGATGGATTTGTCGCTATGACCAAAAGTGGTGGAGCTCTTTCTTATAATGTATGGGTGGGTGAGGAAGCAGATGCATCTGCTTTGGCAAGTATCAAATCGCTCGCAGCAACATCGCTACCTGATGTAGCCTTGACTACGGTAAGCAGTACACAAGCAGCAATGATTAAGCGTACCAATGTGACTTCAAGTATCACAAGTCCTTCACCTGTAGATCATTATATGGTGAGTGGAACCGATGCCAAAATGATGTTACAAGGTAATGATTCTGGAACTCAAGTCACCGAACGGTCAGCTCGAACGTATCGTGGCGATTTCGAAATGAGTAATTATAATGGTCAACTGGCATGGATCAATGTTTTGCCGATGGAAGAGTATTTGTACTCGGTAGTAGGTGGAGAAGTGTCTGCTTCATGGCCAGCTGAAGCGTTGAAAGCTCAAGCAGTAGCTGCACGCAGTTATGCAAGATTTCAAGAACAAGGTTCTAAATTTAAAATAGCAGATGTAGTCGATACTACACTGAGTCAAGCGTATAACGGTGTAAGTGCAGAAGACAAACGAATTATTGCGGCTGTCGATGCTACAGCAGGTGAAATCGTCACCAAAAATAATAAAGTGATTGAAGCCATCTTTTCTGCTAATAGTGGTGGAGCTTCGGCAGATCCTTCCGAAGTATGGAATGGCAGTGGAGATGTCTTTGTCAGTGTAGTCTCCAAAGAAGATGCTGCTTCACAAGCTGCACTTAAAAATTGGTATCATGTATTATTGGATAATGGAAAGTCTGGTTATGTGCGTGAAGATAATGTAAAATTATCAGGCAAGAAAACATCGGCTGGATTAGATTATATGACGGTTACTGCTAAAAATACAAATGTACGTCCTTTACCAGTTGTACAAAGCAGTGTAGCGATGGTGGGTCAAATGAATCCAGGCGATCAAGCTACTGTGTTGGAATTATTGCCTGAGTCTAATAGTTATGAGTGGATACGTGGTCCGTTTACCTCTGCGCAACTTCTAGCTACTTTAAAAGGTAAAACCACATCAAGCTTACCATCAACGATTACTTCTATTCAGGTATCTCAACGTGGACCTTCAGGTCGTGTTACTGAAATTAAAGTCAATGGTGCTGTTGTGAAAGTTAAATATCCAGATGTATTCCGTTCTGCACTTAATAGTCTACCAAGTACATTATTCGATGTGGTCAATACTGCCAATTATGTAGTAATCGGTTCGAATAATGATCAAAATGAAATGCCAGCTGCTGGAACTGTTCTTTTGGGATCGTCCGGACAAGGAACCGGTTCAAGTTCAACTGTTATTTTAAATGGTGATGGTGTAGCTAGAGTGACTGAAGCCGGTGGATTTTTATTTACAGGTAACGGAAATGGTCATGGATTAGGTATGTCTCAATGGGGCGCTAAAGGAATGGCAGATAAAGGCTCCAATTATAAACAAATCTTGCAACATTATTATAACAATGTGCAAATTACGAAGGGGTAAGTAGAACCATGAAAGTAGATGTATATGATTTTGAATTATCAGAGCATTTAATAGCTCAAGTTCCATTACAAGATCGAACCGCTTCACGATTACTCACATTAAACAAAAAAACAGGCGAAGTAAGACATCAACACTTCGGTGAGATTTTAGATTATTTACATGAAGGCGATACACTGATTTTGAACGATACGCGTGTTATTCCTGCTCGTCTATTCGGTATCAAACGAGATACAGGGGCTAAAGCAGAAGTACTGTTATTAACTCAACTTGAAGGTGATCGTTGGGAAGCATTAGTGAAACCCGGCAAAAAGTTGAAAAAAGGCGCTGTTATTGATTTCGGCGGTGAGCTTGAAGCCGTGATCGAAGAAGAATCGGATATGGGGATGCGTGTATTGTCTTTCCGATATGAAGGGATATTCCAAGAGATTCTAGATCGATTGGGTGAAATGCCACTTCCTCCTTATATTAAAGAAAAGTTAGATGATCGTGAGCGTTATCAGACGGTATATGCCAAACACGAAGGTTCCGCAGCTGCACCTACTGCCGGACTTCATTTTACAACAGAATTATTAGAACAAATTGCAGCTAAAGGTGTACAAGTAGGCTTTGTGACTTTACATGTAGGGTTAGGTACATTCCGTCCAATGTCGGTTGAAACCATCGAAGAACATGTGATGCATGAAGAATTTTATTCACTGTCTGCGGAGACGGCTCAATTATTAAATGAAACGAAAGATCGCGGCGGTCGTATTATTGCTGTAGGCACCACTTCTGCCCGTACGCTGGAAACTGTAGCTCGTGAAGCAAAAGGCTCATTGATCGAAGCTTCTAGTGGTTGGACACAAATTTTTATTTATCCAGGACATGAATTTGGTCTGGTTGATGCGATGGTGACAAATTTTCATTTGCCTAAATCTACATTAGTGATGTTGGTCAGTGCATTAGCAGGTCGAGATCATATTATGAATGCTTATCAGCAAGCTGTAGCCGAAGAGTATCGCTTTTTCAGCTTTGGCGATGCGATGTTTATTTATTAGAAAATGATTGTATTTCACAGGGGTGCTCCCGTATAATTAACTGTTGATGAACGTTGTTGTAAGCTATGTCTATAGTGACGTTAACAGGATAAGTTAACTTATTGATAAGTCTGACTATCCTATTTTATAAGCAGAAGGATGAGAACCAATACTATGGCTGGACCTATTACGTACGAACATATCAAAACTTGTAAGCAATCAGGAGCACGTCTTGGACGTGTTCATACTCCGCATGGAGTTATTGAAACACCTGCTTTTATGCCTGTAGGTACACAAGCAACAGTTAAAACAATGAGTCCAGAAGAACTTAAACAAATGGATGCGCATATTATTTTGAGTAACACGTATCATTTGTTTCTTCGTCCAGGTCACGATCTGATTCGTGATGCAGGTGGATTACACAAATTTATGAACTGGGATCGCCCTATTTTGACAGACAGCGGTGGGTTCCAAGTATTTAGTCTGAGTGATATGCGTAAAATTAGTGAAGAAGGCGTACACTTTAAATCGCATCTAAATGGCGATAAGTTATTCCTATCTCCTGAAATTGCGATGGATATTCAAAACTCATTAGGTTCGGATATTATGATGGCATTTGATGAATGTCCTCCTTATCCTGCTGAATATGAGTATGTGAAAAAGTCACTTGAACGTACATCTCGCTGGGCAGAACGTTGCCTTGAAAGTCATGGTCGTCCACAAGATCAAGGACTGTTTGCAATCGTTCAAGGTGGGATGCATGAAGATCTACGTAAACAAAGTGCACTTGATTTGACTTCGATGGATTTCCCGGGGTATGCTATTGGTGGACTGAGTGTAGGTGAGCCTAAGGACTTGATGTATCAAGCTTTGGATTTCACGATACCGTTTCTTCCGCACAATAAGCCACGTTATCTTATGGGTGTAGGTTCGCCTGATGCTCTGATCGAAGGATCGATTCGTGGAGTAGATATGTTCGATTGTGTGTTGCCAACACGTATTGCACGCAATGGTACAACCATGACTAGTGAAGGACGTGTAGTGGTACGTAATGCGAAATATGCGCGTGACTTTGGACCACTTGATCCGAACTGTGATTGTTATACGTGTCGGAATTATTCCCGTGCCTATCTGCGTCATCTCATCAAAGCAGACGAAACATTTGGTCTACGATTGACCACGTATCACAATCTGCATTTCTTATTGAATCTGATGAAAAATGTACGTCAAGCGATTATGGATGATCGTCTTCTAGACTTTAAAGAAGAGTTCTTCACGCAATATGGACTACATGATAATGATAAAGGGTTCTAAACAAACGGTATGTACATGACATCCATCGAAAAACAATATGATATTGCTTTTTGATTAATGGTTGATAAGAAAAAGGGGGAAATAACATGTTTGAAACAGCAGCAGCTGCAGGTGGAACAGGCGGTATCTGGGGAGCAGTACTTCCATTTGTATTTATGTTCGTTATTTTTTACTTCTTACTGATTCGTCCGCAACAAAAGAAACAAAAGCAACGCAAAATGATGTTAAATACTTTATCTAAAGGTGATAAAGTTGTTACAATCGGTGGATTACACGGTACGATTGCTGAAATCACAGACGATATGGTTGTTTTGCGCGTGAATGATGTAACGAAATTAACATTTGATCGTGCTTCTATCAGTCATGCAACAGGCGAAAAAGCACCTGTTTTGACTAAATAATAAACGTTTATTAATCATTATAATGATGCTTACATCGAAGCGGGCCTGGTTAACAGGTCCGTTTTTTGCTTGAAGATGACCTCTTGTTATCAGTATGATAGATATAAAGGATGAATAAGGAGGTGCAATATGCAACCGACAGCGTTGATGAGTTCGTGGCAGCCTGTGGCAGCGATTGTGATCTTTTTGATCATATATGCAGTATGGATGACAGATCGAATAAGCAAAGCACTTGTTGCGTTAACAGGAGCCCTTATTTTTCTAGTCATTGGTATTGTCGATTGGCAAGATGCGTATAGAATGCATATAGAGTGGAATACAGTCTTCTTGTGGATAGGTATGATGTTAATAGCTGCCGTCATGAATCGGAGTGGCTTAATACCTTATGCAGCCATCTATAGTCTTAAATGGACGAAAGGCGGCCCTGTACGAGTAATGCTCTTACTAACAGCATTTACAGCAATAGGGTCGGCATTATTAGATAGTGTCACGATGGTGCTATTGATCGTGCCTGTAACGATTGTGATGACTCGCAAATTAGAGCTCAATCCTGTTCCTTTTTTAATTGCTGAAATTGTGGTGAGTAACTTGGGTGGTGCAGCTACGATGATTGGACATCCGGTCAATATTTGGATTGGGTCAGCCAACCCTCAATTGACGTTCGATTTATTCTTAAAAGTCATGGGTCCTATCGTACTTATCTTATTAGTCGTAAATATTGGTCTGTTGTTGCTATTTTATCGCAAGTCTTTTCGGCAAAAGGGACCTACCACTTCATTGCAACATTTGGAGGAAGAAGCACGTTCTTATATTCAGAGCCCACGTCGTTCTATGATTATATTTATCATCTTTATCTTGACGTTGTTGGCTTTTATATGCCAAAAATGGATAGGTCTCGAAGCTCCTGTGATTGCTCTGAGTGGAGCGGTATTGATGTTGTTAGTCAGTTCTCCTTCACAATGGCGTACAGGGGAGATATGGCGTGAGATCGAATGGGGAACCGTTTTATTTTTTATCGGACTCTTTATATTGGTTGGTGGTCTGGTAGATACGGGCTGGATAAGCTTAGGAGCGATGCATCTTATCGAATTAACCAATGGCAATCTTGGATTTGCGGCGATAATTATATTATGGATTACAGGTGTTGTATCTGCAGCCATTGATAATATTCCGTGGGTAGCGACAATGATTCCTTTAATTCAAGAAGCAGGCGTGCAGATGAATGCCAACACTCCTGCTGTGCTGAATCCGCTCTGGTGGGCTTTGTCATTAGGTGCTTGCATTGGTGGAAATGGTACGTTAATTGGTGCTTCTTCCAATATGTTAGTCGCTGCTATGGCTCATCGTGAGAAACATCATTTTAGTTATATGGAATTTTTGAAAGTAGGATTACCTTTAACATTGATTTCTTTGATCATTGCCTCACTTTATCTTTATTTTATTATCTTGTGAATTTAGCAGGAGATTCCAGTTGGATGAAGAATTAGTTAATGTTGAGCATGGACAAATAAAAAAATAGACAGGGTTATCAAGTGCAGGAAGGAAAGGTGCTCCAATGGCGATGGAAGAATTAACCAATGCCGAGCTTACTGAAGTGATTGAGACATTATGCGAAAGCAAAGCAGAAGAATTTCGACTGCTAGGCTATGAAAATGTAACTTCAGATGAGATATGGGATTGTCTTGGTCATAAATATGATCAGCAGGGAATGCCCAAACTTCATGAGTTGGTTAGTGATATTTTGTCAATGAGGGTAAATCAGTTTATGAATTATGTAACTATGTCATCTTATAAAAGCGCACCAGATACTTGGAACCAGGCACCGTTGGATCAATCATAAACTGTTGAATAACAGCATGAACCAATGATAAGCTGGAGTCGGTAGTTTATCGACATCAGCTTGTTTATTTTGCAGACCAGTGGTAAATTGACTGTAATTTGTGCCATCGCTATAATAGGAATATTGAGAATGAAAGGGGAACCACATACGGGATGAAAAGAATCATCAGCTTCGTAGTCGTTATGCTCGTCGTTGCTGGAGTTATTGGCGCAACGACACCGTTATTTAAGGATGTTCGTCTAGGACTTGACCTTAAAGGCGGTTTTGAGATTTTGTATCAGGCTACGCCAACCACGCAGGGGGAACAAGTCACCAGGGAATCACTATTGCAAACAGCAAAAAGTTTGGAACAACGTGCGAATGCTTTGGGAACCAGTGAACCAGAAATTACAACAGAGGGTACAGATCGTATTCGTCTGAAAATTGCTGGAGTTACTGACGAAGCAACGGTTCGCCAAACGATGAAAGAACCAGCGGAATTGACTTTCCGTAGTGCAGATGGCTGTACAACAGATTCTTCTGCCAAAAAAGACGAAGCTACAAGTAAAACAGCAACTGAATCTAAAAAATCAGATGCTACTAGCAAGTCTACTTCCAAAGACAGCAATGAAGTATCGGCTCAATCGGCAGGAGCAACACAAGAAATTAATGTTGATCCTACAACCGGAGAAGCTACAACTGCCCCTGGAGATACATACAATGGCGCAGCAGAGCAGGATCCAGCAGCACAAGATCCGCTTAAAGTATATTGTAAAGTAGAATTGACAGGTAATGATTTCACAGAAAATGGAGCATCGATTTCATACACTCAACTGAATGAGCCACAAATTGCTATTAAGTTGAAAGATGCAAGTAAATTTGCTGAGATCACCAAACGTTTGACAGGTAAAAACTTAGCTATTTTCCTAAATGATCAATTGCTGTCTGCTCCTACAGTACAAGGTGAGCTTTCAGATGGAACAGCGGTTATTACAGGTACGTATACGCAAGAAGAAGCACAACAACTGAAAGACCAAATCAACTTGGGTGCATTGCCACTTAAATTGACAGAAGTGTATTCTCAAAGTGTTGGCGCAACATTGGGTCAACAATCATTGAAAGATACATTACTAGCAGGTGTGATTGGTTCGATCTTGATCCTGTTATTTATGGCTCTTATTTATCGTGTTCCTGGTCTTATTGCAGGATTCTGTATTATTGTTCATACCTGGTTATTGGTTATGATCTTTATTGCAGGCGACTTTACATTAACCTTGCCAGGTATTGCAGCCTTTATTCTCGGGGTTGGTATGGGTGTCGATGCGAATATTATTACCTACGAACGGATCAAAGATGAACTTCGTAGCGGTAAGAGCTTATTGTCTGCATTTAAAGCAGGTGGACGCAATTCATTCGGAACGATTATGGATGCAAATATAACCACTATTATTGCCGGTGCTGTAATGTTCGCATTGGGTACAGGCGCAGTAAAAGGTTTTGCATTAGTATTGATTCTTAATATTGTAGTGAGTATTTTGACGAATGTGTTCTTCTCTCGCTTCTTGCTATCTTTGCTTCTTAAAGGAAAGATTATTACCAAAGCGAAGTCGTTCGGTGTAAAGGAGAGTGAACGCAGTGCGCTTTAAGTGGAATTATGATTTTATCAAAATAAGTAAATACTTCTATACGTTCTCGATCATTTTGATCGTACTTGGTATTTTGAGTCTAGCAATCTTCAAATTGAATTATGGTGTTGATTTCCGTTCAGGTTCTAATGTGGATGTGACATTGACCAAACCTATTACAGAAGCGCAAGCTCAACCTGTGGTTGAAGCATTAAAACTGAGTGATGATCCTAGTATTACGATCGGTGACGGACGGATGAATGTTCGTTTTGAAAAAGTACTAACCGATACGCAGGAAAATCAATTCAAACAAGCATTTAACAAACAGTTGGATAGTGGAGCTTCTTTTGAAGTCAACACCGTTGATCCAGCGATTGCAAAAGAATTAGAACGTAACGCTTTGTGGGCAGTATTAGCAGCAAGTTTGGGTATTATTATCTACATTACGATTCGTTTTGAATGGCGCTTTGCGGTTGCAGCAGTTGTAGCCATGCTCCATGATGCGTTTATCGTTATTGCGATCTTCTCTATCTTCCGCCTAGAGGTGGATCTTACCTTTATTACAGCGATCTTAACGATTATTGGTTACTCGCTGAATGATACCGTCGTTATCTTTGACCGTATCAGGGAAAATCTACGTTTCTCTAAACAGAAGAAAAGTGGAGATATTAAAACCATCGTTAACAACAGTATTTCTCAGACGATGACTCGTTCACTAAATACAGTATTAACTGTATTTATCGCCTGCGTATGTTTGTTCATATTCGGTAGTGAATCGATTCGTATGTTCTCATTAGCAATGATTCTTGGTCTTGTCTTTGGTGCTTACTCTTCTGTATTTATTGCAAGCCCATTGTGGTTGTTGCTTAAAAACAGACAAAAACCAAAAGCGAAAACACCGTCTAAAACGACGGCGTAACATTGCAAGTCCAACATGTTGAAGCCGCGTCCTGTTACAGACGCGGCTTTATGTTGCTTTAGGAGGGAAACTCGTGAAGAACCAAGATATCCATCAAGGGGAAAAGGTGTTTTGGACATCGGTTATTACCGGACTTGGCTTAGCTATTGTCAAAGGGGTTACCGGCTATATGGCAAACAATAAAGCATTAATGGGAGATGCATTATATACAGCTTCTACAGCGGCAAGTAGTCTTGTCGATCGTTTATCGAATAATGGTACAACCGCAAAAAGTCATACACGTCAAAATGGGCGTACAGGTACCACTGCTCCACCTGCTAAAACAGGAGCTCCTTTTGCAAATTTAATGATTACTGTGCTGTTATTGTTAGGTGGATTAGAAATTGGTATTTCAGCTGTGCGTGATCTGATGTCTTCAGCGACTCCTGATCCGAAGCCATATGCGATTATTCCTGTATTTCTATCTATTGCTATCAATGAAGCCGTATTCCGTTATCGCTATCGTTATGCGAAAAAACAAAAAAATGCTCGGTTAGCTGATGATGTTGATAATCATCGTTACTCGTTATACTCTTCGATACTGGTACTTGCAGGGATGTTAAGTACGATTGCTGCTTTGGAACTGAATATTGATCAACTGTATTATATCGAACCGATTTCTGCGATTCTGGTGGCTGGGATTGTATGGCGACAAGGATATCGTATTGCCAAACACTCTATTTATGGATCACTTGTACAAGAATTAGATCAACAGGATGCTGTCGATTTTATGGATACGGTACAACGTGTACAGGGTGTTATTACAGTTGAAGAATTGAAAGCGCAAGAAGTAGGAGATAGTGTCAAAATCGATCTCAAAATCAGTGTAAATCCACAAATTACCGTTCGAGAAGCGGCAGAAATTTCAGAGTATGCCAAAAATTTATTACTGAGTCGGTTTGCACATGTCAGTAGTGTAGAAGTACAGGTGGTTCCTTATAACGGGGGATATCCGTACAAATCAAATTATGAACTGACACAAAGTAGAGATACATCTGGAAATGGTATGCTTCAATAAGGAGGAACCCCATGATTCATTCACAATATCATTGGAATATTCGTCGTCCTGATCAGACGATTTCACAGTCTCTTGCTAATCAGTTAGGCATATCTTCATTGATGTCTACCCTTTTGGCGAGTAGAGGCTATACAGAAGAACAACAAGCTCTAGACTTTCTTCATGGAAGTCGGGAAGATATCCATGACCCGTACTTGCTCGCAGGTATGACAGAAGCTGTAGCACGTATTCGTCAAGCTCTGGATCAACATGAGAAAATATGGATCTATGGAGATTACGATGCAGATGGTGTATCCAGTACAACGTTAATGATCTATTTGTTACGTCATTTGAAGGCTGATTTCGATACGTATATTCCTCATCGTTCCAAAGAAGGATACGGTCTACATCAACATGCAATCGATCAAGCTCATGCTCAAGGCGTGACATTGATCATTACAGTAGATACGGGTATTAGTGCAGTAGAACAAATAGCACATGCTTCACAATATGGCATAGATGTGATTGTAACCGATCATCATGAACCGCCTGCTATATTGCCACAAGCCTATGCTCTAGTGAATCCCAAGTTACCTTACTGTCCTTATCCGTTCAAAGGGTTAGCAGGAGTTGGAGTTGCTTTTAAGCTTGCACATGCGCTAATAGGTTCTATGCCTGAACAATGGTTAGAAATCGTCGCTATCGGTACGGTAGCTGATCTAATGCCACTTGAAGGCGAGAACCGTATGATGGTACGTGCAGGTGTAGAAAAAATGAAAAACAGTTCTTTTGTCGGGATCAAAGCTTTAATGGATGTAGCAGGGATTGAACATGAGCAAGTATCAGCTACTCATATTGCTTTTGCCATGGCTCCTCGTATTAATGCGAGTGGACGGATGGAACATGCGATGCGAGCAGTTGAGTTGTTAACAGCTACAGATATCGAACAAGCAAATTATATTTCTCATGAATTGGATCAATTGAACAAATCTCGTCAGGAGCTAGTCAACACGATTACTCAAGAAGCTCATCTAATGGTTGAACAAGGGTATGAAGGACAGATCAAAGCTATTCCAGATGTGATTGTCGTAGCTGGAGAAGGTTGGAATCCGGGTGTAGTGGGTATTGTAGCTTCTAAATTATTAGATCGTTATTACCGTCCGACTATTGTTCTTGGAATCGATCCTGTCACAGGGATGTGCAAAGGATCTGCTCGTTCTATTGATGGATACGATATTTATCAAGCATTACTGGACTGTTCAGACTTAATGGATCATTTTGGAGGACATCCAGCAGCAGCAGGAATGAGTCTGCATCGAGATCAATTGGCTGCTTTTCGTCAAGCTTTGAATGAACGAGCAGCAACGATTTTGACTGAAACCGATTTGGTTCCACAAACGCAGGCTGATTGTGAATGTGAATTAAAAGAATTGTCTTTATCGGCGATTGAGGAATTAGATCAATTGGCTCCATTTGGAATGTCTAATCCATTACCTCGGATTGTGTTACGTGGAGTTACAGTCATTCAAGCCAAAACGATCGGTAAAACAGGTACTCATCTTCGCTTGGTGGTCGAGCAAGGAGATACGATGATCGAAGGTGTGGCTTTTGGCAAAGGAGAACTTGCGAGTCTACTAAAAGAAGGAGATCATATTGATCTGCTTGCCGAAACGAGTATTAATGAATGGCGTGGTAATCGTAAGTCCCAATTGATGGTGCAAGATATTGCTGTTCCGGGTCTACAGATCTGGGATCGACGGAATTGCCAAGCGATGGATAGCGAATTAACTCAGGTTCGGCAACAATTTGGACGTTATATGGCAACTGAACAAGGACAATGGGCGATCTTAAGTGAAGAAGATGAACATTTATCAAAAAGCCAATTGTGTGATGTATCCCTTTGGGGTTATGATAGAAAGGCTGGCATTGTCGCTAGTAATACTATTTCTATGCAATATGGTGCAGAGGCTGTACGCACATTATGTGTATTGTCTTTACCAGCGCATACAGGGCAGTTGGATATGATTTTTGCCCAGTTCACTTCTCTTGAAAATATCATTCTTCTCCATGATAAGCGGCAACAGCAGGAACTTCTGCAAATACCTGATCGAGATCAATTTAAATTGATCTATGGATGGCTTGTCAAAAGCAATCAGCAATTTGTTCGTGAAGATGAGCTTATTCCTTACCTGAGTCAGAAAACATCCAGTTCGATAAGAATGGTACAGCTTATGCTGGAAGTATTCGAGGAACTGGAATTTATTATTCGGGAACAAGGGAAGGTTACAGTCAATACTTCTCCTTCCAAACGTCCTCTGGATAGTTCGAAGCGGTATCAGGAACTTAGCGAGCTGGCTGAAATGGAATATATGTTATGTGAAAGTGATCTGCCGCAGTTAACATCATGGATGATTTCCCGCATGCAAGGCGCGTCATAAAAAGAAGTATAAGGTTGCAGAGGTTTTTATTTTGAGGAGGAGATTTTTTTGGATTTTAAAGATTATATTCGTGTGATTCCTGATTTCCCGCAAGAAGGAATCAGTTTTAAAGATATCACCACTTTGATGCAAAATGGACCTGTTTATCAACAGTCTATCAATGAACTAAAAAAAATGGTAGAGCATTTGCAAATTGATGTGATTGCTGGGCCAGAAGCACGTGGTTTTGTTGTAGGTGCTCCACTTGCTTATGCACTAGGTGTTGCTTTTGTACCTATTCGTAAAGCAGGTAAACTTCCTTACAAAACGATTCAAGCAGATTATGCTCTTGAGTATGGTCAAGATAGCCTAGCTATGCATGCAGATGCAATCACCGAAGGACAAAATGTTCTGATTGCTGATGATCTGCTAGCAACAGGTGGTACTATTGCTACATCGATCCACTTGATTCGTCAATTGGGCGGTAATGTAGTAGGTACAGCATTTATGATCGAGTTACAAGACTTGAATGGTCGTGCTAAATTACCGGACGTTGATGTGTTCACATTGACACAATATCCGTTCTAAAACGGAGCATTTCCCGGGAAATAAAAAGTTGCATATATAAAAAGTGTTGTAATAACGCCCGATTGCCAATAACTATTATTGGTAAATCGGGTTTTTTGGCGTTTTTTGAGCTAAATTGGACTAAAATGAGATTTTTATGAAACCTAAGGGATAGAAGCACGTATAACATTGTAGAAGCATACGGTATGTACAGTTATTTCTGTATAGATTAGTCATGCTATTTTACAGATAAAGGAGGGGGAAGTATGGCTAACATTCGTGAGACGGACTTACCCGGTATTGGCAGGAAATTTTCAGTAGAAACCGATGAGAGTGAGAAAATATCGATCATTGTGCATGAAGATGGGAAGCGCGAGATTTTTCACAATCCACCGGACAGCCCGGAAGACTATGAGTTGGTGGTTACACTTGGAGATGTAGAAGCTCGCCAGATTGCAAGCATTATTGGTGGGATGAGCTATCGACCTAGTGGACTAGAACAAGCGGAATTATCATTGTCTCAATTAAGTATCGAATGGTACAAATTGAAAAGAAATATGGATTGCTTGGGTAAAACGATAGGCGATCTGGCTGTTCGTGAAAGTACAGGTACTGTGATCATAGCGAGTATCGAATCAAGTCGTAAGCAGAAGATTAGTCCAGGACCCGAATATGTACTACAAGAAGGATATACTCTTGTTGTTGCTGGTGAGCGTAGCGGTATTCAGATTCTTAAGCAATTGCTTGAGAGGGGGTCTGGATAATATGGACTATATTGTTTTTGAGATTGGGATTGCTGTTCTGTTAGTCGCTCTAGCAGGATTACTAGCATCCAAACTGAAGTTCTCGGTAGTTCCGTTTTATATTTTAGCGGGAATGGCTGTAGGACCTCATGCACCAGTATTCGGCATTTTGGATTTTCGATTTATTCAAAGTGCTGAATTGATTGAATTTATGGGAAAGATCGGCGTCATTTTCTTACTGTTCTATCTGGGACTCGAATTCTCGGTAGGTCGGTTGGTCAAAGCCGGTAAATCGATAGCGATTGGCGGAACGATCTATATTGGAATTAACTTTACACTGGGATTGCTGTTCGGTTTTGCTACCGGATTTGGCATCAAAGAAACATTGGTGATTGCAGGGATTACAACAATCTCTTCCAGCGCCATTGTAGCTAAAGTGTTAGTTGATCTGAAGCGTACTGCTAATCCAGAAACAGAAATGATCCTCGGGATTATTATGTTTGAAGATGTATTTTTAGCTGTGTATCTATCTGTGCTCTCCGGTCTATTGTTAAGTGGAGCAACTTCAATTGGTGGTATTCTCCTTTCTGCTGCTCTGGCACTTGGATATATGTTATTGATCCTGGTTGTCGGACGCAAAGCTGTACCGCTATTAAATAAAGTACTCAATATTCCTTCAAATGAAATTTTTATGTGTACTGTATTTGCTGCTTTATTTTTAATTGCTGGATTTTCCGAAACGATTCATGTCGCAGAAGCAATCGGCGCTTTATTAGTAGGTCTTGTTCTTGCTGAAACTTCGCATATGCATCGGATCGAAAAAATTATTTTACCTTTCCGCGATTTCTTTGGCGCACTGTTCTTCTTTAGCTTTGGACTGACGATTGATCCATTGTCCTTAGGTGGAAATGCAGTATGGTTGGCGATAGGTGCTGTGATCTTAACGATGATTGGTAACTACTCAGCAGGGATGTTAGCAGGAAAAACGGCTAATTTATCACCTAAATCTTCATCAAATGTAGGACTAACGATTATGTCTCGTGGTGAGTTTTCAATTATTGTAGCCAATCTAGGCGCAGCAGGTGGACTTGCTGCTATCTTACAACCTTTTGCTGCTATCTATGTTTTGATCTTGGCGATTTTAGGCCCATTGATGACGAAAGAATCCAAATGGATTCATAACGGAATCGCACGTATTTTCAGACTCAAAAAATAAGCAAATTATTTTCCTATAACACGTCGAGCGAACAGATGTGAGCGTTACTCAGATACCATATATTCAGTATGGTAAATGACTCGTATTATAAGAAAATGACTTGCTTGGGATGGTCATAACGACCGTATATCTCGAAAAGAAAATACAAAGCAGGCTGTATCTACAAAGAAAAAAGTAATACTATTCAATAAAAAAGACTACCCTTGTACAAGTATTCTGTACGTTAAAGGTAGTCTTTTTATTAATAATTTTTATTTGATTTAGGGGAATAGGAATCAGACAAATAGATCAATAGATCAATCTGGATTTTTGGCAGGCATAGATGGATCATCTTTATCGTTGGATAATCCTGTCACATGTAGTATACGGAAAAATAGACTGAGTAGAATACCGACAATCGTCGCAAGAGCCATCCCTTTTAACTCCACAGAACCGAATTTTAAAGTCGCTCCGCTTAGACCTGTGATCAGTACCATTGTGGTAAGTAGCATATTCTGTGCTTTAGAGTAATCGACTTTTTGTTCGACCAGAATCCGCAGACCTGACGCGGCAATTACTCCGAATAAAAGAAGAGATACACCGCCCATAACAGGTTGAGGAATCGCAGAGATAGCTCCTGTAAATGTACCTGAGAACGAAAGGACGATCGCAAATAAAGCAGCTCCTGCAATCACATAGATAGAATACACTTTTGTTAATGCCATTACACCGATATTTTCACCGTATGTCGTATTGGGTGTGGAACCGACAAAGCCAGACAATATCGTTGAAATACCGTTTCCTAATAGAGAGCGATGAAGCCCAGGATCTTTGGATAAGTTTTTGCCTACAATATTACTTGTTACAAGCAAGTGACCTACGTGTTCAACAATAACGACCAAAGCGACAGGAATAATCGTCAAAATGACAGACCAGTTAAAAGAAGGCGTAACGACCTGTGGCAGTTGAATAAAGCTTGCTTCCTGAATTTTGGTTGTATCGACTAGACCCATTGGAAAAGCAAGTCCATAGCCGACTGCAATACCAATCAGAATATGTATGATTTTGGGGAATCCACGAAAAGTCACAGCACCGAGTAGCGTGACACCAAGCGTGATTAACGATAGCGTAATGACTTTCATATCAGGAGCCCATGTACTTGCATCTGCACCTGAAGGAGCGATAAATCCAGCCATCTGTGCAGCGACAGGAATCAGTTCAAGTCCGATCAGAGCGACAATAGCACCCATCGCTGCTGGAGGGAAGACGATATCTAACCAACCTGTACCTGCATATTTTACAATAAGAGCCACAAGAGCGAAGATAACACCTGTTACAATAAAAGCACCTAACGCAAGTGAGTAACCATTCTCATCAAAACCGTATTTGGTTAATACAAGCGTTACCGGTGCGATAAATGCAAAGCTAGAACCAAGGTACGCAGGAATTTTGCCTCGACAAATCCAGATATAAAGCAGGGTACCTATACCATTCATCAACAAAATCATACCTGGATCGACATGGAACAGATTAGGAACAAGTACTGTACTTCCGAACATAGCAAAAAGATGCTGTAAGCTTAACAGCAATCCTTGAAATAAAGGAAGTTTCTCATTCACTTGAATTTCACGCTGCACGTTATTCACTCCTTCTGATCAAATAGTATTCTCTACATTAACAACAATTGTCTTCTGCAACGATCAAACGCATATCTTTAATAGCTTAATGAGTTTGCATGTTTTTTTCAATAACGTTTTTCAGAAAAGCATGATAATCTTCATAAACCATTCATCCAGAATGGTTGACGCGGATACGTGCAAGAGGCATAATTATAGGAAATCCCCTTTTCGGAACCTGATGCCACACAGATATGGGCAGGTTCCATTTTGATATGTATTTTTGGTAAATACTGAAAACCTAAAAAAAGATGTGAAAACAGGTGATATTCTTTCGTTTCTCAAAAAGGATTCACAATGTTTATTTATAAATAGAAAGGATACGACAACGATTCTATGGGCATAGAGCGATTACTTGAAAAGGCGTCCGCCTACATTAAAGAAAAGGATCTTCACCGCATACGGGAAGCCTATGAGTTTGCTGATCAAGCCCATCACGGCCAGGTGCGGAAGTCAGGAGAACCTTATATTTTGCATCCTTTGGCGGTTGCAGATATTGTTGTTGGTATGGAAATGGATACCATTTCCATTATTGCTGCACTTCTGCATGATGTTGTTGAAGATACCACCGTATCCCTTGATGAAATTCGCACCCGGTTTGGCGATAATTGTGCCATGCTGGTTGATGGTCTAACCAAGTTAGAACGAATTAAATTTCGTTCCAAAGAAGAACAACAAAATGAGAATTATCGCAAAATGTTTATTGCGATGGCGCAAGATATTCGCGTGATTGTGATCAAACTAGCTGACCGTCTGCATAATATGCGGACACTGAAATACCAGTCTGAAGAAAGTCAGCGCCGTATTGCTTATGAAACACTTGAAATTTTCTGTCCTGTAGCTCATCGTCTCGGTATATCGGCGATTAAATGGGAAATGGAAGATATTGCTCTTCGTTATTTGAATCCGCAACAGTATTATCGTATTGCGAATTTGATGCACAAAAAGCGTGCAGAACGTGAACAATATATTGATAATGTGATTGGACGTATCAATGAAAAGCTATCTGAAATGGGCGTAGAAGCTGATCTTTCAGGTAGACCTAAGCATATCTATAGTGTGTATCAAAAAATGACGATGAAAAACAAGCAATTTAATGAAATTTATGACCTATTGGCGATCCGTATTATTGTAGATAATATCAAAGATTGTTATGCCACTTTGGGTATTATTCATACGTTATGGAAACCGATGCCAGGTCGATTCAAAGATTATATTGCCATGCCTAAAACAAATATGTATCAGTCTTTGCATACGACAGTGGTAGGTCCAAATGGCGAACCGACAGAAGTACAGATTCGTACATGGGATATGCACCGCACTGCTGAATTTGGTATCGCGGCTCACTGGGCGTATAAAGAAGGTACAACCGGAACAATCGAAAATAAAGTTCCTTTTTTCAAAGAGATTCTGGAATTGCAGCATGAAGCTAAAGATGCTTCTGAATTTGTAGAATCACTCAAAATGGACTTTTTCTCTGATTTGGTATTTGTTTTCACACCAAAAGGAGAAGTTATTGAATTACCTATCGGATCTGTACCGCTTGATTTTGCTTATCGTATTCATACAGAAGTGGGTAACCGGACGATTGGTGCTAAAGTAAATGGTCGTATTGTACCACTGGATCATCGTTTGAAAACAGGCGATATTATTGAGATTTTGACTTCTAAACATTCCTATGGTCCAAGTCAAGATTGGCTCAAAATTGCTCAATCTTCGCATGCACGTAGTAAAATTAAGCAGTGGTTCAAAAAAGAAAAACGTGAAGAGAATGTAGAAAAAGGTCGTGAAGCTTTAGAACGTGAAATCAAACGTCTAAATCTGGAACCTTCAGTCTGGTTAACAGATGATAAATTAGTCGAAGTCGGTAAAAAGTTTGCTTTTCACGACAGCGAAGATATGTTATCTGCTATTGGATTTGGAGGCATTACAGCGGCTCAAGTCTGTACACGTTTAACCGAAAAATTGCGTAAAGAACAAGAAGAATCGGCGATTATTGAACTGAGTGAACAGGTAAAAGAAGTCAAAACAGCGCCAGAAGAAAAACGCCCACGTCCAACTAATGGCGTAAGCGTCAAAGGAATCGATAATCTATTAGTACGGTTTGCTCGTTGTTGTAATCCTGTACCGGGTGATGATATTGTCGGTTATGTGACACGCGGACGCGGTGTATCGATTCATCGTAGCGATTGTACCAATGTGCCTGATGTGAGTGACAACAGTGAAGCCGCTCGTATTATTGAAGTGGGCTGGGAAAATGCTGTTGAATCTAACTATAGTGTGGATATTGAGATTACAGGACATGATCGTCGTGGACTGCTCAATGAAGTATTGCAGACTGTCGCAGAAAGCAAAACGAATATTTCAGCGGTATCTGGACGTTCCGATAAAAACAAAATGGCTATGATTCATATGACAATTTTGATTCGGAATACAGATCATTTGCAATCGGTAGTCGATAAGATCAAACGTATTCAAGATGTATATACCGTTCATCGGATTATGCAATAATATAAATTAATTGTAATACCAATTGAAAAGAAGCTAATCTCCTTCACCGGAATCGTTAGCTTCTTTTCTTTATAGAAAGGCAGGATTCAGACTTATGAGAGTGGTTGTTCAGCGTTGTAAACAAGCTTCAGTTACCGTAAATGAAGAAATTGTCGGGCAAATTGGCAAAGGATTAATGGTACTAGTGGGAGTTACTCATCAGGATACGGTTGAAGATGCCAAGTATCTTGCAGGTAAAGTAGCAGGAATTCGTATTTTCGAAGATGAGAATGGAAAGATGAATCTAGGTTTACAGGAGATCGGTGGTCAGGTACTGTCAGTATCACAGTTTACCTTGTATGGAGATTGTCGCAAAGGTAAGCGTCCGGGATTCAGCGATGCTGCTCGTCCTGAAGTGGCTACACCTGTATATGAAGCATTTAATAGTGCTTTGCGGGAGTTAGGGCTTGTTGTTGAAACAGGAATCTTCGGCGCAGATATGGATGTGTCTCTGACGAACTGGGGACCTGTCACACTGATTATTGATAGCCCCACTAAAAACAATTAATGGATACACAAACCGTATAGGTGATGAATAAAAGGGCATTCTTTTGTAAAGAAGAATGCTCTTTTTGTTATTTATTTATCAATTAGATGATGGATTGTGGTAGAAGAGCAAAAGAAAAGGGTAATAAGAAAGCGAGAACAATTACAGTATTCTACTGTATAGACAACTAGATAGCATCACGAAAGGAGAACTATTCCCATGAGTAAAGTAGCATTCTTATTAGCAGACCAATTTGAAGATTCCGAAATGCAGGTGCCTTATGACGAGCTGAAAAAAGCGGGTCATGATGTTGATATCATCGGTCTCCAAAAAGGAGAAACGGTGAAAGGTAAAAACGGCAAAGAAGAATACACAATCGAAAAAGCAATCAGTGAAGTTAACGCTGCTGATTATGATGGAGTCGTGATCCCTGGTGGTTCTTCACCGGAAGGTTTACGTTTGGATCAAGATATTCTGAAATTTGTAACGGAAGTGAATACAGCGAAAAAACCAATTGCTGCGATTTGCCATGGTCCACAAATTTTAGCAAGTGCTAATTTGCTTCAAGGACGTACGATTACTTCATTCCCTCCTCTCAAAGACGATATGGTCAATGCAGGAGCAACTTTTGAAGATGGCGAAGCGATTGTAGATGGTAATTTTATTACTTCTCGTACACCTAAAGATGAGCCAGCCTTTGTACGTGAAATTTTAAAAGCATTGTAAGTAGAACGTACCATGAAAAGATTTCTTTTCTTAAAATAGTATATCCGTACCATGTATTTAAAATACAGCAAGGAGGTAATGATAATGACTAAACATATTCAAGCTTATTTTCAAACAGAAGATCAAGCAGAGGGTGCTAGAACAAGTCTGCAAACGTTCAATGTAAAACAACTTGAGGTGGGACGTTTACCTCACCAAATTAGTCAAAGTGGTAAAGTATTAGTACCGCTCGTTCCGATTGCTACAAATACAGGCGGCGCTGTAGGTACAGCAGGGGCTCCATCAGGAGCAGGTCCAGGAGGCATTGTCGCTCCAACAGCTATTATTGAGAATCGTGAAGATCGTGAAGATGTTGATCGCGAAGATTCACCTCGTAGTGATGACGATGCAGCTTACAGTGCAAGCAATGCTACAGACAAAGATTATGATGATCTGAAATATGTATTGTCTGCTTCTGTGATGGAAGCTGATGTAGAACAAGTTGTTCAAGCATTGCGTACAAACAATGCGTTTGTAGAAATTTTAGATTAATATTTATTTTTAAAGTAGATATATAGTTTAAAAGGTGTTACAGGTGAAGATTGTTCATCTGTAGCACCTTTTTTATGGAATGTAATGATCAAAGTTTACCTATTGTAATGAAACTGTAATATAGGAAACATCTTCTCTTAACAATCACCATCTATAATGTACCTATGACCCCCTTTTTAACATACTATGTTGGCCTACAGCCCGTTGCTGTAGGTTATTTTTTTGTCTATAATGATAGAGTCTTTTTGCAAAGGATATTTTTATTAAGTTAAAGTGTTGACTTTAGTGCAGTGGTTCATTACAATCGTTAAATATAACATGATTCTGACTATAAGCTTTGTAGATGACAGTTGGAACGATAGAATATAAGATTATGAGATCAACGTAATCTTTAAATATACGAATTTGTAGACGGGAAAAGTAACTTAGATCGATACAGTATCGATGATCGATAAAGAGAGGAATTCCATGGCTGGAAGAATTCCCTGTATTCCTTTGTGAAAAGACCTCCCCGAGAACATGATGTGAAAGATAGAAAAGTGAGAACGTGTAGCTGTAAATTGATATTTACAGTATAACTAATCCTTTTGGAATCCAAGTAACTTCATGCGTAGTCAGCGGGCGTTAACCGCTAATGAAGCGAGTGCAATGGTTGTATTCTAAATAAAGCGGTTATCGTTTGATTTAGAACGTTGTATTCGAAATGTGGGTGGTACCACGGGTGAATGGAATAATCCAATCCCTCGTCCCTGTTTTTAATAAACAGAGGCGTGGGATTTTTTTGTGTCATTTAGCAAGAGAATAGAGAATGATTTGAATCAAGGAGGAATACGAAATGGCTTTTCAAAAACCGACAGGTACACAAGATTTTTTACCTGGTAAAGTAGAAAAATGGCAATATGTCGAACAACAAGCACGCGATCTATGTAGACGTTACAACTATCGCGAGATACGTACACCATTATTTGAATCGACAGAATTGTTCCAACGTGGTGTAGGAGAAACAACGGATGTTGTACAAAAAGAAATGTACACGTTTGAAGATAAAGGTGGCAGAAGTATGACGCTACGTCCTGAAGGGACAGCTGGTGTTGTACGCGCATATGCTGAAAATAAATTGTATGGCGAGCCTGATGTCAGCAAATTATATTATATGGGTCCTATGTTCCGTTATGAACGTCCGCAAGCAGGACGTTATCGTCAATTCCATCAGTTCGGTATCGAAGCTTTCGGTTCGATTGATCCAGCAATTGATGCAGAAGTGATTGCACTCGGCTTAGAATTTTTTAGAGAATTAGGATTAAAAGGGGTTACTGTTGAAGTGAACTCTGTTGGTACCGCAGAGACAAGAGCGAACTACAATGAGACTTTGCTTGGATTCTTACGTCCTATGCGAGATACGTTGTGCAAAGATTGTCAAAATCGAATGGAACGAAATCCGATGCGTGTCTTGGATTGCAAAATCGATCATGACAAATTCGTCGATGCACCTTCAATTCTAGATAGCTTGGACGAAGAAAGTACCGCTTATTTTGCCAAAGTAAAAGAGTATTTGGAAATTATGGATGTAGCGTATACGATCAATCCTCGTCTTGTACGTGGTCTGGATTATTACGCACATACTGCTTTTGAATATAAAGCTCAAGGTATTGGAGCGATTGATACTGTTGGTGGCGGAGGACGCTATACCAAGTTAGTCTCTGAAGTCGGTGGACCGGATCAACCAGGAATCGGCTTTGGTATTGGGATGGAACGTCTACAATTGTTACTGGAAGATCAAGAAGTCGATATTCCAGCGATTCAGCCACTCGATGTATATTTGCTAGCACTCGGTGAAGCGGCAGAAGTAGAAGTTGTGAAGCAATTATTCAAATTACGTAAATTAGGTTTCTCCGCAGAACGAGATTATCTAGGACGTAAAATGAAAGCTCAGATGAAATCAGCTGATCGCTTTAAAGCACGGTATACAGCAATTCTCGGTGAAGATGAATTACTACGTGGTGAAATTGCTCTAAAACGTATGGATACCGGTGAACAGCAAACTGTCAAAATGGACGAGTTAGCAGATCACTTGAAATAAATATAGTTTTACTTGTGCAACACAAGTTCAGACCATCAACTCAATTTGAAGGAGAATGAATAATTTATGTTAAGGACTCATAACTGTGGACAACTAACAACTGCCAATATTGGCGAAACGATCACTTTGAATGGCTGGGTACAGACTCGTCGTGACTTGGGTGGCGTACTATTTATCGATCTACGTGACCGTACAGGGATTGTACAAGTTGTATTCAACCCTGCATACTCTGGCGATGCTCTACAAATCGCAGATCGTGTTCGTAGTGAATATGTATTAGCTGTTAAAGGCGAAGTGGTATTACGTGAAGATGAGACGATCAACAAAAACTTGCCAACAGGTGAGATTGAAGTACGCATTACTGAAATTGAAGTATTGAATGCAGCCAAAACACCTCCATTCTTTATCGAAGATGGGATCGAAGTCGACGAATCCGTTCGTTTGAAATATCGTTACTTGGACTTGCGTCGTCCTGAAATGCAAAAAACATTGATGTTGCGTTCTAAAGCAGCTAAAATTTTCCGTGATTTCTTAGATGGTGAAGGCTTTATTGATGTAGAAACACCAATTTTGACAAAGAGTTCACCAGAAGGTGCACGTGATTATCTTGTACCTAGCCGTGTCCATGCAGGCGAATTTTTCGCATTGCCACAATCACCACAGATTTACAAACAATTATTGATGGTGAGTGGATTGGAACGTTATTACCAGATCGCTCGTTGTTTCCGTGATGAAGATTTGCGTTCAGACCGTCAACCGGAATTTACACAGGTTGATATTGAGACTTCTTTCTTAACACAGGACAACTTGCTTGATATGATGGAACAATTAATGGTGAAATTATTTAAAGAAACGGTTAATGTAGATATCCCTACTCCATTCCAACGCATTACACATGCTGATGCCATGGATAAATACGGTTCAGATAAACCAGATCTTCGCTTTGGATTAGAATTGGTTAATGTGAGTGATATTGTAGCTGCAAGTGGTGTTAAAGTATTTGCTTCTGTGATTGAAAAAGGCGGAGAAGTGAAGTGCTTAAATGCTAAAGGTTGTGGCACATGGACTCGTAAAGAAATCGATAGCTTAGAGCCATATGCAGCACGTTATGGCGCTAAAGGTCTAGCTTGGATTCAAGTGAAAGAAGGCGAGCTTAAAGGACCTATCGTTAAATTCTTCAATGAGCAAGAATTAGAGCAAATTAAAACAGCTGTAGGCGCAGAAGAGGGCGACTTATTGTTATTCTCTGCGGATACTAAAAAAGTCGTTGCTGACGTATTGGGTGCATTGCGTCTGAAAATCGGAAGCGATCTAGGTCTGATTGATGAGAAAGCATTCAAATTTGTATGGGTGGTAGACTTCCCATTACTTGGTTACGATGAAGATGCGAAACGTTATGTTGCAGAACATCATCCGTTCACACGTCCTCGTGAAGAAGATGTACATTTGTTCGATACAGATCCAGGTCAAATTCGTGCTCAAGCCTACGATATCGTATTGAATGGTTATGAAGTCGGTGGCGGTTCAATGCGTATTTACAAACGTGATGTACAAGAAAAAATGTTCGCAGCATTGGGTCTTCCAGAAGAAGAATCTCGTGATAAATTCGGTTACTTGATGGATGCATTCGAATACGGAACACCTCCACACGGTGGTATTGCATTTGGATTTGACCGTCTAGTGATGTTGCTAGCAGGACGTACAAACTTGCGTGAAACGATCGCATTCCCGAAAACAGCCAATGCTACAGATCTATTGATGAATGCACCATCTGAAGTCGATACTTCTCAACTTCAACAATTGCATATCAAATTGGCTAAAAAACCGGGCGATGACAAAAAACAAGAAAATAAATAAAATCATTTAAAATATTCTGGGCAATGCGATATAAAGATATTTTAAATATGCTTGCTCAGAATACTTTTGTTATATAGCTCTTAGAACGTACAATACATTAGAGCTATTTATATGAAGTTCAGTCTTCCACTCATGAAGAAAGGAGTGAATATTGATGTTAAACCAATTTTCACGTACAGAACTTGCTTTTGGCTCAGAAGGTATGGAAGTGATGAAAAATAGTACTGTTGCTGTGTTAGGTATTGGTGGAGTCGGCGGAATTGCTGTTGAAGCCCTCGCACGTACAGGTATCGGGCGTATTATTTTGATCGACAAAGATACGGTTGATATTACTAACATCAATCGCCAAATTCATGCGCTAACGACTACAGTTGGACAAAAGAAAGCGGATCTAATGGTGGATCGTGTCAAATTGATCAATCCTGAATGTGACGCAATCGCACTAAACATGTTCTATACCGAAGAAACGTACGAAGAATTGTTTAAATATGATCTCGATTATGTAATCGATGCTTCAGACACGATCATTTATAAAATCCATTTGATCAAACAATGCCTAGAACGCAAAATCCCTGTCATTTCGAGTATGGGTGCAGCTAACAAAATGGACCCGAGTCAATTTCAGGTAGCCGATATTTCGCAGACCAAAATGGACCCGATTGCACGTATCGTTCGTACCAAATTACGTCAAGAAGGCATCAAAAAAGGCGTGAAAGTCGTATTTTCTACCGAAAAACCGATGAAACCACGTCAGGATATTACGGACAAAATCGTGCCTGAAAATGCACCGGAAATCCGTAAAGCCAAACAACCACCAGCAAGTAATGCTTTCGTACCCCCTGTAGCAGGACTCATCATGGTCAGCGTCACTGTCCGCGATCTGCTTGAAAAGAATGGCATCGAACTCTAAAATACAATGCTAAGTAAGTTTTCATAAGAAAGAGCATGCTATCTTCCAAAGATACATGCTCTTTTCTTATCATTCTTTTCAAAGATAATCGGTATAAGCTCATAATCATTTACGATGTTGCTATTGCTAACGTAAAATAATCTTCATTCCAACGTAGCGTAAGAAATGGATATGTTCTGAAAGTCGCCTTTGAAGTGGAATCCCGACTGCTATGCAGTCTAATCAAAGGATTCCATTTCACCAGCGACGGCAAGAACAAAGCCTTTTCTGAAGCGAATGATGCCCACAGCGAGCATTTGAAAACAAATCAATCCATAGATTTCCGCCAAAAAGAACTAGTTTTTTCAAAATGCTTGTGGTATATTAAAAATCCTTTGTTAATGGCAAAACTATAAACATAAGCGCAGACTGACCTGAAAATAGTACACATGACACCATATTCGCTTTGCAAAAAGTGATCATGAGAAGTGTACCTTTTTACTGTTACGTCTGCGTTTTGTTTTTTTGCGTGCTTAACAAAGAGATCATAAGTAGATTTCTTAGGAGGTAACTGAAATTGGAGGACAACTTTCAAAGTGCCTATCAAGAAGAGCAAGACAAGTTGCAACAAACGGTTGTTGAGATCGATGAACAACTCGAGCGTTTAAGCCAGATTCCTGTCTATACCGGTCATGATTTTACCGAGCAGATTTTGGAATCAGGTCGTGAACAGCAACGTCAATCTCTTTCGAAAAGCGCACAAGCACCGTATTTTGGTCGACTCGATTTTGCAGAAGGAGAAGAAGGAGCGCGTCAACCGCTGTATATTGGCAAGATTGGCGTAGGTAAGTCTGAAGTGGATGATCAGCCATTAGTGATTGATTGGCGAGCACCGGTTGCCAGTTTGTTTTACTCATTTACAGGCGGAGATGAAGCAGCAGTCTATGAAGCTCCAGAAGGATTCATTCAAGGATTAGTCTATCTGAAACGCAATATTGTGATTCATCAACGGATGTTAGAACGCCTAGCAGATACGTATGATCGTGAAAGTACAGAACCTGCGGTCACTGATGAATTTCTGGTGTATCGTCTGGGCGAAAATAAAGATAATAAATTGCGTGATATTGTATCTACGATTCAAGCCGAGCAAGATCGGATTATCCGTGCCGCTAAAAATACAGCACTGGTGATTCAAGGAGTAGCCGGTAGTGGGAAAACAACCGTTGCTCTGCATCGCTTAGCTTTTTTACTGTATCAATATCAAGAGCAAGTATCTGCCGATAAAATGATTATTTTTGCACCTAACCATATGTTTTTAGACTACATTTCAGAAGTGTTACCTGAACTGGGTGTAGGTGATATTCAGCAAAGTACATTCAGTGACTGGGCGCAACAGATTCTTAAAAGTGATATCCGTCTTGTTCCTCAATCAGAGACGTATGATTACTGGTTTGAAAATACCGATCGTCCAGCTGTAACCGATCATACCCCTTCTCGTTATAAAGGATCGCTTGTATTTATGCAGTTGATTCGTCAGTATATCGAAGTGCTTGAGCAGACAGCAGTTCCTGATATAGACTTTAATCCATGGGACGAAGCGATTTTGCCACAAGCTGAGATATTGGAATGGTTCAATAATGAATACAAACACTATCCACTAGCGAAGCGTAAAGAGCGAGTGATAGCACGTGTTCACCGCTGGGTAGAAATGCAGTTAAAAATAGCGCCTTCCGAAGCTATCCGTAAAGAGCGTAAGAAAAAAGCGGCTCAACGGGAAAAAGCATACTTAAATAAATGGCCGAAATACGAGCCGTTAACATTATATAAACAACTATTTAAAGCAATTAAAAGTAATAGTCTCACTGAAAATCTGCAACCGATCTGGGAACAGATTCCGGCTGATATTATCAAAATTATCTCCAGTGAATTGAAAAAAGATCGTATTCGTGAAGATGATCTGCCAGCGCTGGTATATATCCATACGTTACTTCATGAGATGGAAGCCGAACATCGCTTTGACCATGTGGTGATGGATGAAGCGCAAGACTTTTCGCCTTTCCATGTGTCTTTATTAGATCATTATGTACGGGGTAGTTCATTTACGATACTGGGCGATTTGTCGCAGGGGATTCATGCGTATCGAGGTGTACACCAATGGGAAGAAATAAGCAGTTTATTTGCTTCGGAGCAGACCGATTACTTCCCATTAACTCGAAGTTATCGTTCAACCATGGAAATTATCGAATTTGCAAATATCATTTTGGATAAAGGTGTACAAAATGGTATCACCGCTGTACCTGTATTCCGTAGTGGTGATCCGGTACAGATGATTCCTTGTCTTCCGGATTCACGTGTAGAGAAGATTAAGTCACACTGGCAACAATTGCAAGCTAAAGAGTACCGCACAACTGCTATTCTGACACGTACTCTGCATGAAGCGATAGCGCTACATCAACAACTGACTGAACAAGGGATAGACATCCATTTAATTGATGGAGGCAAAGCTGCTTATCAAGGTGGACATTCGATTCTACCTGTGTATTTGTCTAAAGGGTTAGAATTTGATGCAGTGATCGTTACTGATGTAGATACAGATCATTATCGTAATGATGATTGGGATGCCAAATTATTGTATGTTGGATGTACGCGTGCATTGCACGAATTGTGGATTATGCATGGTCAACAAGTACCTGATTATATTAGTAGATAACAATAATTAAAATGTAGAGTGGAGTAAGGATACTCATTCTATACAATTAAGTCAGAATGCTAAAAAGAGAGTACCGCATACAGTGAATCTGTATATGGACTCTCTTTCTGCTTTTTGTGCAAAATAATGTTAAAATAAAGAGACGGTCTTTCGCCCAATTTAGGATTTGATAACTAAAATAGAGGTATCTTCAAGGGCTTTGAGAGAATGAAATTCATCAGGTTCCATAATCAAAACTTCATGAGGAGAAAGTATGATTTCTTGGTCTGATACGGTAAAAGCTACTTTTCCACTTTTGACCACAATGAACACATGCTTAGGACTTTTGTGAGTAGGAATTTCTTGATTCGCACTTAATTGTAAATGAACAATCTGACGTGCTTCGGTATTGTAGATCGAAGTTAGTTTTTTATCCTGTTGTGGTATTACTGTATCTAATAAAATGGTTTGCATACTATCGTCTCCTTCAAGTGTTTAGCATAAGGCAATTATTAGGGTTGTTGTTAACCTGCTTTTACTATAGAGCGAAATCAGAATCATCTAGGTGATTACAGTCACTACAAATGTGACAGTATAAATGAGTCAGTATAGATAGGATGTGAACGTATGGATTTATTTTCTTATGAAGACAGTGGCAATGGTTCTGGATCAGAGAGTATGGGTGTACTGGCAGATCGGATGCGTCCACAGTCGCTCGATGAATATATAGGGCAAGAACAGATTGTCGGTCAAGGTAAATTACTACGACGGGCGATTGAAGCAGATCAAGTATCATCGATCTTATTATATGGCCCACCAGGGTGTGGCAAAACGACATTAGCACACATTATTTCAAAGCATACACAAGCTGAATTTGTACGACTAAATGCTGTAGAAGCCACAGTTAAAGAAGTGCGTGAAGTGATCGAACGGGCACAGACGAATAAGTCGTTATACGGTACCAAAACGATTCTTTTTCTAGATGAAGTCCATCGGTTTAATAGCTCTCGTCAAGATGCATTATTACCTGCTGTAGAAAAAGGAACGATTATTTTTATAGGGGCTACAACTGAAAATCCTTTTCATTATGTGAATGGCGCTTTGATGAGTCGCTCGACTCTTTTTCAATTAGAGTCATTGAATCAAGAACATTCGATGATTGCGATGAAGCGTGCATTGAGCGATTCACAGCGTGGACTTGGATTTATGCAATTGCAAGTGGATGAAGAAGCACTACAACATATCGCTTCTATGGCTAATGGAGATATTCGGCGAGCACTTAATGCGTTGGAACTAGCTGCTGTGACTACACCACCAGACAGTGAAGGCAATATTCATGTCACTCTAGAGGTGGCAGAAGAATCGATTCGTCGTCCGATTGTAAGGGCAGATGAGTCGACTCAATATGATGTATTGTCTGCTTTTCACAAAAGTATACGGGGCTCCAGTGATGCTGCTCTATTCTGGTTCTTATATGCAGTTGAAAAGTTAGGGATGGACCCGATGACTTTCCTAAGACGCTTAATCGCTGCCAGTAGTGAAGATATCGGACTGGCTAACCCACAGGCGATGATTCAATCACTAGGCGCATTAGATGCGTATCGTACAAATGGATGGCCTGAGGCGAAGCTCAATATTGCGCAAGCGATTCTATTTGCTGTCGAAAGTCCGAAGTCTAATGCTGTCTATACTGCCATTTCCAGTGCAATGTCGGCTATTGATGAGATCAAGTCTGCTGAAGTTCCTTTGCATTTACGAGATACTCATTACAAAGGATCGGCACAGTTAGGGCATGAAGGATATAAGTATCCGCATAACTTCCCGAATCATTTTGTCAAACAAGAGTATTTGCCGAAAGGGATTTCTCGTAAAGTGTTTTATCAAGCGACAGAACAGGGCAATGAATCGAAGATCAAGCTCAATCAAGAACGCAGACGAGGATTATAATATGCCATTCTTTACAAACCAATAGGCATACGTTATATTAAAATCAATAAAATCGGCGATGGAGTTCGCTATTGACTGCTGATTTCAGCTAATGACTCCTACTTGTTTAAGCACAGGATTGCTGTGTCTTGATCGAGTAGGAGTTATTTTTATGTAAAGGAAAGGGGATCATAAATATGTATTATGTCTGGGTCGCTCTATTTGGCGTGTTGGGAGCATTATGTCGTTATCTAACAGGAGTATGGATTGTAAGCCCTGGCTTTCCAATGGCAACATTGATCATTAATATTGTGGGATGTTTTCTGTTAGCGATAGTGATGAAGTACTTGGCAGAACTTCCTTATATCTCAAAAACGATAATTACAGCGCTTGGTACCGGATTTGTAGGTTCATTTACTACCTTTTCAACATTTAGTGTGGAAAGTATTCAACTGATCGAAAAACACTGGTACGGTACAGCAATGCTTTATATCGGAGCCAGTCTTATCGGTGGATTGTTATCTTCGCGCTTCGGATTCTATGTGAGCGAACAATGGTTGAACAGAAGGAGGAATCGTCATGCTCATTAATATGCTGTTGGTATCAGTAGGAGCGGTATTTGGCGTGTTGACTCGCTTATTGTTATCCAACTGGATGAAAACCAAGTGGCCGATGCAATTTCCTTTAGCGACGCTATGTATTAATATCAGCGGTTCTTTTTTGTTAGGATTATTATTCGCTTCAGGGTTAAACAGTCATTTTCAATTGTTGATTGGTACTGGTTTTATGGGCAGTTATACTACGTTCTCAACATTTAAGTTAGAAAATATTGAATTGCATTTGAAAAAAAAGTATCGTATCTTCTGGAGCTATATCGGTGCTTCCTATGTACTGGGCATAGGATTTGGTGCATTGGGGCTATGGATAGGAAATACGTATTTATAAGTTTGTGATTAAGAAGTATGAGAAACAGCAAAGAGTTACTGATAACGATCATCAGTAACTCTTTGCTGTTATTACATATTTAACTTAGTTTCTATAACAATTACACAACGGCTTCGTAAGCTACTTTTTCAACGACATCAATCGTACCGCCACCTAGACAAAGTTCTCCATCATAGAAAACAACTGCTTGTCCTGGGGTGATTGCTTTTTGTGGCTCATCAAATTGCACATGGACATTGCCATCAGCTTGCCATGTCAACGTCACACCTTGATCCGGTTGACGGTAACGGAACTTCGCTACGCAATGAAGAGTTGAACCCACTGCATGTTCAGAACCATCAATCCAGTTCATCACAGATGCTACAAGACCCGTCGAATACAGACTTGGATGTTGATCACCTTGTACAACATACAAAATGTTTTGATCCAAATCTTTGTCAGCGACAAACCACGGATTACCATTTCCTGAACCGCCAATTCCCAATCCTTGACGTTGCCCAAGAGTGTAATACATCAATCCATCATGATCGCCTTTGACTTCACCTGTTGCAATATCAATCATTTTGCCCGATTTGGCAGGTAAGTATCCACTTAGAAATTCACGGAAATTACGTTCACCGATAAAGCATACGCCAGTGCTATCTTTTTTCTTCGCTGTATATAGACCTGCTTCTTCTGCAATACGGCGAACTTCTGGTTTAGGTAAATGACCGATCGGGAACATCGTTTTGGATAATTGTTTTTGATTCAACGCATTCAGGAAATACGTTTGATCTTTGCCATTATCAATACCACGTAGCAACTGGAATACACCATCTTTTTCAATAACACGTGCATAATGACCTGTAGCGACATAATCAGCACCTAGATCCATCGCTTTGTTCAAAAACTCACCGAACTTGATTTCACGGTTACACATCACGTCTGGATTCGGTGTGCGTCCACGTTTGTATTCGTCTAAGAAATACGTAAATACTTTATCAAAGTATTCTTTTTCAAAATTCACTGTATAGTAAGGAATACCGATCTGTTCACAGACCCGGCGCACATCCTCTGAATCTTCTTCTGCTGTACAATGACCGAATTCATCGGTATCATCCCAGTTTTTCATAAAAATTCCGATCACATCGTAACCTTGTTGTTTGAGTAGCAACGCGGTCACTGAGGAATCGACTCCGCCGGACATACCGACAACGACACGAGTGTCTGCTTTTGCTTTTTCCATTTGTACTCACCACTTTATATAAGATGAGATGATTCTGTATTATTTGCTAAATGGATCATATTCTGTACCCAATAATAAGAATTCATCTGTAAAAGGTATATCTAACCGACAGCAATAATTCATTGTACCATTTTCTTGCAAGATCGCGTGGAGAAAAGCACGAATAATTTCCCATAAAGCCTGTATATATGTTACGATAGGTCACAAGAATGATCGGAATACAGTGAATTATCGAAATTTTACGATACGTGCAACTATTAATAATAATTGAGGTTGTTCAATAAATCAACGATTTATCATTGTTTTTGCCAAATTTAAGTGAGGTGCCCTATATGAAGATATCAACTAAAGGACGTTACGGTCTAACAATCATGATGGAATTGTCTTCCCGCTTTGGTGAAGGTCCTACATCACTCAAAAGTATTGCTGAAAAAAATCAACTATCTGAACACTATTTGGAGCAGTTAATCGCTCCACTTCGTAATGCCGGATTAGTAAAAAGTATCCGCGGGGCGTATGGCGGTTATATTTTATCACGTGAACCGGAGACGATTACAGCAGGCGAAGTTATTCGTGTACTCGAAGGTCCCATTTCCGTTGTTGATTTTACCGATGAAGATGTAGCTGCTAAGCGTCATCTATGGATGCAGATTCGTGATGCCATCGCTCAAGTCATTGATTCAACAACACTTAAAGATCTGATCACGTACCGTGAGCAAGGTCAAGAAGACAATTATATGTTTTATATCTAAATTCGATATAGACAACAAGACGGAGGGGAATCCGCAGGTATATGGCTGCTCCCTTCCGTTTTTTGCTGTCTTTGTACGTATATTTTATTTTCCGATACAGAAAGGTGAATTGATATGAACGCTATTTATTTAGACCATGCAGCTTCTACTCCGATCCATCCTCAAGTGGCTGAACGTATGTTACAGGTAATGACCCATACCCACGGTAATGCTTCAAGTGTGCATGCTTTCGGACGCTCTGCCAAAAAAGTAGTCAGTGGAGCCAGAGACCAAATCGCTAAAGATCTAGGTTGTCGTCCAGATGAATTGGTATTTACCGCAGGAGGAACCGAAAGTGATAATCTCGCTTTATTTGGGATTGCTGAATCCTTAAGTCATAAAGGCAAACATATCATCACATCACAGATTGAACACCATGCGGTACTTCATGCTTGTGAAGCGTTAGAACAGCGTGGTTATGAAGTAACTTATTTGCCTGTTAATGCTCATGGATTAGTTTCTATAGAAGAAGTAGAAGCGGCTATTCGCCCGGATACGATATTGATCAGTATTATGTTTGGTAACAATGAAGTAGGAACCATTCAGCCGATTACAGAGATTGGACAATTAGCACGTGCCAAAAATATTATTTTTCATACCGATGCTGTTCAAGCACTAGGTGCTATTCCTTTGAACTGTCATGAGTTACCTGTAGATTTAATTAGCTTTTCTTCTCACAAAATCAATGGTCCACAAGGGATCGGTGCACTATATATACGTCATGGAGTCAAAGTAGAACCTGTATTGTACGGTGGTCTACAAGAACGCAAGCGTCGTGCAGGAACGGAGAATTTAGCAGGTATTGCAGGCTTTGCACAAGCGGTAGAACTTGCTGTACAAGAACTATCTGAGCGCATCAACCATCTGGAATCGTTACGTGCATACATGTTAGAAGAATTAGAACAACAAGTCGGTACCGAAGGGTATGTTGTCAATACACCCCTCGATCAATCGCTACCTCATATTCTGAATATTAGCTTTCCCGGCGTGAAAAGTGAAACGATGTTAATGAATCTCGATATGGAAAATATTGCAGCTGCCAGTGGATCAGCATGTACTTCAGGTTCACTCGAATTGTCACATGTTCTTCAAGCAATGAAAATTCCTGAAAATCTCTTGAATTCGGCGATTCGCTTTAGCTTTGGGATGGGTAATACTAGGGAAGAAATAGCATATGCTACACAAAAGATTGCAACTATTTTAAAGCGTATACGTAGTAGAAATTAGGGCTCCCCTGTGTGGTGAATAATAAGGGAGGGAAGATGATCATATGACGCCAACAGCCGGGCAAGAAAGAAATGATTTTCTTCCTGCGCAATCTATGCGATGAGGAGGTCCTGAGCGTTATGAAGATGCAGGGAATGATTGGACTTGCTGTATTTGATATTGAAGATGGCAAGCAACTTGGTAAAATTCATGACTTTATATTAAGCGAAGACTGGTCGGTTCAAGGTTTTGAACTGGAAGGTAAAAGCTTTTTCTCATTACAAGTGCGTACTATACTATGGGAAGATATTGTATCCTATGGAGAAGACGCTATTATGATTCGCAATCAACAGGCAGTCCGCCAGATCGCGGCTGACGATATTAAACATACATTTTTGATCGGTCAAAACAAAATTAAAGATATGCCTCTGCTTACCAGTGATGGAGCAATGTTAGGCTATGTGTCTGATGTTTATTTTGATCATGAGTTGGGTAAAAGCATTACCGGGATTGAAATCAGTGATGGCTTTATCTCGGATATGATAGGCGGAAGAAAGTGGCTTCCAGTAAGTGGACAAGTTGCTTTTGGTGAAAGCGCGATTATGGTGCCGATTGAAAGTAATGAACGCCTACAGGAATGTCATTAAACTTGGAGACGGATAGGGTGAGCGCTGAATGAAATGTCCAAATTGTAGTTCAAAAGATATTGGTAAAATTGGTTCCCATCAATTTTATTGCTGGGGTTGCTTTATTGAGTTAACTGTTAACGGCGGTAAAATGTCTGTGTATCAAGTCGAAGAAGACGGCACACTGAGTTCATTAGACGATTTGTTTGTCGAAGAACCTGTAGCTATGTATACACAAGCTTGAGCCTTTTTAGAAACGTGAACGATGTATAGAATGGCGAATATCGGCTGTTCCGACAGCGCGATACAATTCTTATCTTATACATACTACGTGTATCAGCGCTATTTTAAAAACCCCGTCTTGTATTGCACATCTGTAGAGGTGGCGATAGAAGTCGGGGCTTTTAAGCATGATGGATGCGATTGACAGACGTATGGGCGCTAGATATACTGATATAGTTGTTAAAGAACCGTGAAATTTCGGAACATGAACGTTAGATGAGCCGAAATAAAGGAGATCCAGGCATACATCTTTTGTTACACAGGTAATTGAAGTGATGACCGAACCCTACATAGTGTTAATCGGATGTATTCAGCGGTTAAGAGTCACTTATTCAAGAGACCTATATACAATAAAAGAGCGGTTGCAGGGAATATTGTTAGATATACACCAGAACACCGCCCCTGATTTTGCGCAGGGCGCTTTTTTTTTACCGACTTGTCAAGCGATACAGGTTGGATAGATTACTGGATCACCAAGAAATTGATGTTTAACTATTCTGAGGAGGCTCATTACTTATGAAAGCAAGTGAAATTCGTTCCAAATGGCTCGCTTTTTTCGAAAGCAAAGGACACAATGTTGAGCCAAGCGCTCCGTTAGTTCCTCATAATGATCCATCTCTATTGTGGATTAATGCAGGGATGGCTCCACTCAAAGCTTATTTTGATGGACGCGAAAAACCTGAAAATCCACGTATTACGAATTCACAGAAATGTATTCGTACCAATGATATTGAAAATGTAGGAAAAACACGTCGTCACCATACGTTTTTTGAAATGCTAGGAAACTTCTCTATCGGTGACTATTTCAAAGAAGAAGCGATCACATGGGCTTGGGAATTTTTGACGGGCAAAGAGTGGATTGGATTTGATCCAGAACGTTTATCTGTAACAGTATATCCAGAAGACGAAGAAGCTTTCAAATTGTGGAACGAGAAAATCGGTCTACCTGCTGAACGTATTATTCGTTTGGAAGAAAATTTCTGGGATATCGGTGAAGGCCCTTGTGGACCTTGTAGTGAGATTTTCTATGATCGTGGAGATGCTTACGGCGCTCTTGATCCGAATGATCCTGAGATGTATCCAGGTGGAGAAAATGAACGTTTCTTGGAAGTATGGAACCTTGTATTCTCTCAATTTAATCATAACAAAGATGGTAGCTACACACCGCTACCGAACAAAAACATAGATACAGGTGCAGGGTTAGAGCGTTTTGCTTCGATTTTGCAAGAAGTGGATTCTAATTTTGATACTGACTTGTTCCAACCGATTATTCAACAAGCCGCTCAAATTGCGGGTGTAACGTATAAACAAAATGAAGAAACCGATGTAGCGTTGAAAGTCATTGCTGACCATATTCGTACGGTTGCTTTTGCAGCAGCAGATGGCGTATTGCCTTCGAACGAAGGACGCGGTTATGTTATCCGTCGATTGTTACGTCGTGCAGTGCGTTATGGTAAAGTGATCGGTCTGGATAAACCGTTCTTGTTCAGCTTAACCGGTATTGTAGGCGAGATTATGGGCGTCTATTATCCAGAAGTAGTATCCAAGCGTGAATTTATCGAGAAAATTATTCGTACAGAAGAAGAGCGTTTCCATGAGACATTATCCGATGGTTTGAATATTTTGGCTGATCTGAGTACACAAGCGAAGCAAAATGGACAAACAGCGATCAGTGGCGCAGAAGCGTTTAAATTGTATGATACGTATGGTTTCCCATTTGATTTGACAGAAGACTATGCAGCTGAAAATGGATTGACTGTAGATCGTGCAGGCTTCGATACAGCAATGCAAGAGCAACGTGATCGCGCTCGTGCAGCTCGTCAAGATAGTGGTAGTATGAAAGTACAAGGTGGCGTATTGTCTGATTTTGAAGGCAAAAGTGAATTTATCGGTTATGAGCAGTTAACCGTACAAGCTACTGTAGTCGCATTGATTCAAGAAGAAGCTTCGGTCGACCGTGTCGGTGAAGGTCAACAGTGTCAGGTGATTCTAGATGTGACTCCTTTCTATGCTGAAAGTGGTGGTCAGATCAGTGACGTAGGACGTTTGAGCAACGATACTGTAGAAGCTTCTGTTGAAGGATTGTTCAAAGCTCCACGCGGACAATTTGTGCATATCGTAACGGTAAGTTCGGGTGAACTTCATATCGGTGATGTGGTTACAGCAGAAGTAGATGCACCAAATCGTAACGATATTATCAAAAACCATACCGCGACTCATTTACTTCATCAAGCACTTAAAGATGTATTGGGTACACATGTTAATCAGGCAGGTTCACTGGTTGAAGCAGAGCGTTTACGTTTTGACTTTTCTCACTTCGGTAGTATCACACCGGAAGAACTGGCAGATATCGAACGTCGTGTGAATCAGGAAATCTGGAAAGGTCTTGATGTCGAGATCGAGTACAAAGGTATTGACGAAGCGAAAGCGATGGGTGCTATGGCATTATTTGGCGAGAAATATGGCGATATCGTACGTGTTGTACAGATTGGCGATTACAGTATTGAGCTATGTGGTGGTTGTCATGTCGATAACACAGCACGTATTGGATTGTTCAAATTAGTATCTGAAAGTGGTATCGGTTCGGGTGTACGCCGTATCGAAGCTGTTACAGGACGCCTAGCTTACATGTTCTTGGATAGCCAATTGGATATTCTGAAGCAAGCTGCGGTACAATTGAAATCAAATGTACATGATGTGCCTAAACGCATCGAGTCATTGAACCAACAACTTCGCGATCTAGGTCGTGACAATGAATCTCTACAAAGTAAATTAAGCTTGATCGAAGCAGGTCAATTAACAGACAAAGTGGAAATGATTGGTTCTACACCATTATTGGCTGTATCTGTCAATGTTCCAAGTATGGATGCTTTACGTGGTCTAGCAGACGAATTGAAAGGCAAATTGCCTGAAGCAGTGCTTGTATTAGGAGCTGCTCAAGACGATAAAGTAAACTTTGTAGTCGTTGTTCCGAAATCAGGTATTGAGCGTGGACTTCATGCTGGTAAATTGGTTAAAGAAGTCGCTGCTATCTGTGGTGGTGGCGGTGGTGGTCGTCCAGATATGGCACAAGCCGGCGGTAAAGATGCTTCCAAATTAGCTGAAGCTCTTGAAGCAGCCAAACAACATGTAGCATCCATCTAAGTGATATGAGTATCAGATAATGGGTATAAAATAGAAGGAATAGCGTGTTAGATTCAAAAAGTTGAAACAATTTTGTAACTTTTTGAATAGTTTTAACGTAAATATTCCTTGTATATCCCTTGTTGTGTTATGATGAAAAAGAATCAGCATGAACAGCAAGGGATTCCATTTTGAGGAAGTGTACAAGTATACACTTTTTCCAAAAAGCGAGGTGTCAGCGAGTGGACTCCATGGATAAAACAGTTAAATTTAATGTGAAGGGTGACGAGCACGAAACCTCTTCTCAGGAAATACTTCTCACTGTATACGATGCACTGGTTGAGAAGGAATACAACCCGATCAATCAAATGGTCGGATATTTGATCTCAGGGGACCCCGCTTACATTCCCCGGCATAAGAATGCTCGAAGTTTGATCGGCAAAAAAGAGCGGGATGAATTAATAGAAGAACTGGTCCGATCCTACCTGGCCAGTCATCGGTAGAGACGGAGCGTACAAGAAATGAGAATATTAGGTTTGGATTATGGGGATCGAAAAATTGGCGTTGCGATAAGCGATGCTTTTGGCTGGACCGCTCAAGGGGTAGAAGTTATTGATCGTAAACGTACCAAAGATGTCGGTGCACGGATCGTAGAGCTTGTACAGGAACTTGAAGTGACCGAGATTGTTGTTGGACTACCCAAGAATATGAACGGAAGCGTCGGTCCCCGTGGTCAACTAAGTATGGAATTCGCTGAAAGTCTCAAAGAATCTGTGCAGCTACCTGTTCACCTATGGGATGAAAGGCTTACAACCGTGTCAGCTGAGCGTACGCTTATCGAGGCAGATGTAAGTCGCAAGAAACGCAAGCTAGTGGTTGATAAAATGGCTGCAAGCTTGATTTTACAAAATTACTTGGATGCCAAAAGTAAAAGGTGAGGGTGGTAAATATGGCTAAAGATCAAAATTTGCTTGAGGAAGAACCAGAAATTATTTATATTCCTGATGATGAAGGTAATGAAGAAGAGTTTGAAGTCATCATGAAATTCGAGGTTGATGGTTCGGACGCCAAATATATGATGGTCGTGCCTATGGAATCCACAGAGGACGATACCGACGAAGTATATGCGTTTCGCTATGAAGAAGATAACGATGATCTCAAACTTTTCATTATCGAAAATGAAGAGGAATGGCAGATCGTTGAAGAAACATTCAATACTTTAGTTGCTGAATTGGATGGTGAATAAGCCCATGACGGATCTTTCTGCGAGTAACGTCAAGTTTACGTCAAGATTGCTAGAAGCTTATGGTCTGTTGATTGAACTAACGGATGAACAGAACGAAGTCACTGTTTATCGTATTGTCAGTGAGTTTCAGATAGACACAGGAACTTATGCAGTCTTGCAAAAAGATACGGTTATTCCTGAAGACAACGTCGAGATTTTAAAAATCATTGATGATGCAGATGGACAACCTGAACTTGTGACTATTGATGATGATGATGAATGGGAAGATGTAGCCGAGCTATATGACGAACTGACATTACCGTTTGAAGATTAATCACGGATGCAGTACAATATGCACAATTATCTTCCAAAAAGAGCGGGATCTATTCCGCTCTTTTTGGCTGTAAAAGGAGCTGTTATATTCATTGCGCAGACGAGGTAGGGCAGGGATATGGATAATATTGATTGTTCTTATTGTGATTGCAGCAGGTATTGGCTACGGCTGGAATGCCATGCAACCTACAGCAACATCAGATCAAGTCGTTCCATATACATTAAAATCAGGAACAAGCAAATCAACCGTAGCTGAAGAATTAGCTCAAAATGGATTGATCAAAAATGCGTTGGCTTTTAAAGTCTATTTGAAATTAAATAGTGAAGGTAGCGAATTCAAAGCAGGTGATTATGAGTTCACGCCAGGTCTAACATATGCTCAAATCATTACGAAGCTGAATAACGCAGATGTTGTGGTGCCCAAAACGATGAAATTTACGATTCCTGAAGGTTATACCGTGACACAGATTGCGGATAAGTTAAGTGAAGCAGGATTTGTAGATCGTGATGCTTTTATGAAATTGGTTGATGATCCTTCATCCATGAAGCTTGCTCAAGAATTGAAAGTTCCTACTGGAGACGGCATTCTTCATCCACTGGAAGGGTATTTGTTCCCGGCAACCTATGATTTACCGATAGAAAGTACAGAATCCGATATTATCGCTAATATGTTGTTAGCCACACGCACCAAGCTGCGTTCAATTGATAATCTAGATGCTCAGCTCAAAGAACGCAATTTGACGGTGCATCAGCTGTTAACAGAGGCCTCTCTTGTTGAACGTGAAGTTGTCGTTCCAGAAGAAAGAGCTCAAGTTGCAGGGGTAATCGATAATCGTCTGAAGCAAAATATGAAGCTCCAAATTGATGCAACTGTGCAATATGCCCTAGGCAAGCAAAAAGCCCGACTGTTATACTCAGATCTTAAAATAGATAGTCCTTACAACACTTACTTACATGAAGGGTTACCACCAGGTCCGATCGCGAATCCGGGTCTAGATGCGATCAAAGCAACACTGGCACCTGAAGCTTCAAAATATTTATATTATGTGACCAAAAAAGACGGTACAGGCGGGCATTTATTCGCTCAAACGTATCAAGAACATCTCAAAAATATCGAAACAAGCAAGAGTACAGCCAAGTAAGGCTGTGTGGGAGGCGGCTTCAAGATGAATACAAAACCTGAATTGTTGGTTACAGCATCTTCGCTGGAAGAATTATATCGTTTGGCAGAAGCAGGAGCAGATGCTTTTCTGATCGGTGAAGAACGTTATGGAATGCGATTGTCTGGGGAGTTCAAGGTAGAAGATATTGCACAAGCAGTAAATTATGCGCATGAACATGGCAAACGTATTTATGTAGCCGTCAATAATTTAATGACTAATGAGCTTTTAGAAGATTTACTAGAATACATCAAACAGCTGACAACGTTACAAGTAGATGGGATCGAATTTGGCGATCCTGCTATCGTAGCATTGGCTCGTGAGCATGCGCCTGGAATAGCGTTACACTGGAATGCTGAGATGACTTCGACCAATGCAGTGACAGCGAACTACTGGGGCCGTAAAGGTGCTACAAGAGCTGTACTGGCACGTGAACTCAATATGGATGAGATCACAGGTATGATCGACAAGCTAGAAGTGGAAGCGCAAGTACAGGTACACGGGATGACGAATATTTATCATTCCAAAAGACGCCTAGTCGGTAGCTATATGCAACATCAGGGTAGACCTGTGGATGGTAATGATCTAGGTCTGCAACGTGGATTGTTCCTGATTGAAGCCGAACGTCGGGATGAGACATTTCCTATCTATGAAGATACCAATGGAACGCATATTATGAGCTCAGAAGATGTATGTATTCTGGAAGATTTACACTTGCTGATGGAAGCAGGCGTTCAAAGCTTCAAAATCGAAGGCATTTTAAAATCAATTACTTATAACGAAACAGCGGTCCGCATGTTCCGTCAAGCGATTGATCAGTATGCTCAAGATCCAGAACAATATGAATTTGATGAGTCATGGATGGATGAGATTCGTCGTATACAAGATCCTGAACGTGAATTGTCATTTGGTTTCTTTTATAAAGAACAAGTATTTTGATTGCAGTGTAGATGGAATGATTGAAAAGGGGGGCTTTCCATGTCAACAACGGAAAAACCAAAGTATTATGGTAAACGTCATCGTCTAGCCAAACCTGAATTGTTAGCACCTGCTGGTAATTTAGAAAAACTGAAATTTGCGATTCACTATGGTGCAGATGCAGTCTATATTGGTGGACAAAAATACGGTCTTCGTTCGAATGCAGATAACTTCAGTTTTGAAGAAATGCGTGAAGGGGTCGAATTTGCAAATCGTTACGGTGCTAAAGTATTTGTAGCTACCAATATTTATGCTCATGATGAAGATATTGCGGGTCTTGAAGAGTATTTGTGCAAATTAGAAGAAGTAGGCATCTCTGCGGTTATCGTAGCAGATCCTGCGATTATTGAAACAGCACTACGCTGTGCGCCCGGTCTTGAAGTCCATTTGAGTACACAGCAATCCACATTGAACTGGCAAGCGGTGAAATTCTGGAAAGAAGAAGGATTACCACGGGTTGTATTGGGACGGGAAACAAGCTTTGCTGAAATTGCTGAGATCAAAAAACATGTAGATGTTGAAATCGAAGCCTTTATTCATGGAGCGATGTGTTCTTCTTTTTCAGGACGCTGTGTGTTATCGAACCACTTTACAGATCGTGACTCTAATCGTGGTGGATGTTGTCAGTCTTGTCGTTGGAAATATGATCTATTCGAAGATGCACGTTCAGAACAAGAATGGGTATCAGAAGAAGATGCGGCTGATCAACAAATGTTGCAATCCTTTAGTCTGGGCGTGAATCAGAAACCACTTTATGAAGAACAAGATTCTGCGTTCTCTATGGGTTCCAAAGATTTGTGTATGTTAGAGCATATTCCTGATCTGATTGAAGTCGGTGTAGATAGCTTCAAAATTGAAGGGCGTATGAAATCGATCCATTATGTAGCGACTGTGGTGAATGCGTACCGTCAAGCAATCGATTCATATATGGCTGATCCTGAGAATTATGTGTTGAAGCCAGAATGGTTGGAAGATATTAATAAAGCAGCGAATCGTCCACTAAATACAGGATTTTTCTATGATACACCTGATCATGAAGATCATATCTATGAAGCAGAAGAAAAAGCAGTTCCTTATGATTTTGCAGGCTTAGTACTGGATTATGATGAAACAACAGGAATCGCAACGGTGCAACAGCGTAACCATTTCAAACCAGGACAAGAGATCGAATTTTTTGGACCGAATCAAATGTTTTTCAAACAAACAGTCGGTCAATTGTGGGATGAAAATGGCAACGAGTTAGATGCTGCACGCCATCCATTACAAAAAGTGAAAATGAAAGTTGATCATCCTGTTCGTTACTTTGATATGATGCGTAAAAACAACACCAAACAAAGCAAATCAGCTGTTAAAACAGCAGTTACAGTATAATTTAAGTTATAAGAAAATAATGGAATCATTTACAATCTTATAAGGTAATAAGGTCTATTATACCGCATAGTATAATAGACCTTATTTTTTTGCGAAAAAGGGTTCAAATTTCCTGGTTTATAACCGATAATGGAATCAAGAGCATTCGAAATGCTTATTTTTTGTTTCGTTTATAAGGTGAAGCAGGGATAAAACAAGTAGGATTACATAAAAACCTGTATGCACACGAAATCTAAAACGGCGGTGAAGATTATGGGGTTATTGCAGAAAAAAGGCAAGTCAAACAGCAAAACAACACTTCCAGACACCAAGAAGCTTGAAAAAGAACAAAAAAAGAAATTGAAAAGTGAGCGTACAGGTTTAGCGAAAAAGGCTAATGAAGTTGCTCAGAAGAAATGGTTTAAACCAGAAAAGAAAGCGAATACACAACAACCTTCTATTCTCCCCACGACAGCAAAACATTCTCGTACACTACCCAAATGGGCGAAAATTCCTAAGTTCTCAAGTAACTATTCAAACTCATCAAATGATCCATCTGTACCCACTAATCGCTGGGGTAGATTAAATCCAGCAAAATCGGTAGGCATCAAATTATTTCTTATCTTTTTTATTGCTATTATGTTGCTCGTGGTATCGTTAGGAACGTTCTCGTATCTGATAGCAAAAAGTATTATCAAAGAAAATGCAGCGATCGGTAATGAACAGACGATTATTCAAACAGGTGAAAAACTCGATGTGATTTTGGGACAACTGGTGAATTCATCTACTCAAATCTTTTTCGATCCTAATATGCAAGATCAGTTAGTGAAGTTATCTACAGCAGGTATAGACGATTTTGAGAAATTCCAAGCGGTTAATGCAATTACAAGTAATCTACAAAATCAACTCAACTCATTAGATGCTATCGATTCAATTTATATTATTCCAATGAATAAAGCAGTGAATATTGTAGGAGCAGGGGTACAGATTCCGGCAGAGGATGAAGTACGTAATACAGCTTGGTATAAAGAATTAGAAAGTGGCAACGGTGTGATGCAGTGGGTACCTACCATGGAAATGCAAGGCACTGTCAAAAACTTCTTATTCGCACGTGCTGTCCGTACGACCAATACTTCTGATTCGTTTATTTTTGTAATCAGTGCCAACAGTAAATTGATCGAAGATCAGATTGCTAATGTAAATATGGGTACTGGAGGTCGTGTTGATCTTATTGGTGGTGCGACAAATACGGTCGTTGCTTCCACAAATAATGCAGATATTGCAACACCATCGAATTACAGCTTTTTACCTCAATTAACAGAGAAAAGCGGTAGAGTAGAAAATAGTGATGGTCAATCGCCTATTTTGATCGCATATAGTACACTTCAGAATTCAGATTGGAAATTAGTAGGGACAGTACCGATTAATGAACTGGTATCTAGTGCCAAACCGATCTTAAATATGACTTTGATTTTCGCTGTGATTGATGCTGTATTTGCTGTATTAATCGGTATCTTTATTATTCGTATTATTGCGAAGCCGTTACAGAATTTACAACAACTTATGCGTCAGGGTGCACAAGGTAAATTGAATGTTCGGACGACTCATAAGTCTGAAGATGAGATTGGGCAGTTAGGTTCGGCTTTTAATGAAATGATGGAAAACATTACGAATCTGGTTAAGCAAACGAATCAATCGGCGCAAGAAGTATTAGGTACAGCGACAATCCTTAGTAATGCTTCCAAACAGACAGCTACATCAGCTAAAGAAATCGCTGTTGCTACTGAAGAAATTGCAAATGGTGCAGGCAGTCTTGCTCTGGAAGCAGAACGTGGTACAGAACTTGCCGATGGTATTATGGGTCAAATGAATAAAGTAATCAGTGCTAACAACGAAATGGGTGCTTCTGCTCATGATGTGGAACAAGCTAGTGAAACAGGTGTTCAGCATATGGAAAAATTACTTACTCGCACGCAGACTACAGAAGATATGATTCGTTCGCTTGGCGCTCGGATCGACTCATTACAACAAAGTACGTCTTCTGTTCAACAAGTGCTTGAGGTAATGCAGAATATTACCAAACAAACGAACATCTTATCTCTTAATGCTACGATTGAAGCCGCTCGTGCTGGAGCAGCCGGTAAAGGATTTATGGTAGTTGCTGATGAAGTACGTAAGTTAGCAGAACAATCACGCGAATCTATTCTCATGGTTGGCAAAATTACCACCAATATTCAGCAGGAAATGGAAGAGACGATTAAAGTTCTGAATGATGCCTATCCGTTATTCAAACAACAGACAGAAGCAGTTAAAGATACAACGACTATTTTCGAATCGGTTCAAGGACAAATGTCTGCTTTTGTTACCAAGCTAAATTCAGTTACAGATTCGATTAATGAGCTTAGTCAGGTGCAAAATACGATGTCTGAAGCGATGAGTAATGTAAGTGCGGTTGCAGAACAATCTTCTGCTACATCACAAGAAGTGGCTTCTCTAAGTAATGAACAACACAATGTAAGTAGTCAACTGGTATCATTGTCAGGTCAATTGGAAAATGTATCGCTTGATTTGAAAGAAACGATCTCACGGTTTACGGTGGAAGAAGACGAAGGAGATGCAGATGCGTTGCAATCGTCTATAGATCCATTTACAGAAGTGAATGAAGCACAAGAATCACAGCAAGAAGAACAACCAGAAGCACAAGTTGAAATAGAGCACGAACAACCAGAAGCAACACATACTGAAGCAGATGCAGAGCAAGATACAACTTCAGACAAAAAAGAATAATAGATTTAAAAAAAGCCAAAAAGCCGAAGCCCTGTATTCAATACGGGGTTTCGGCTTTTTTTGGTGGGTATACCTATTGATCATTTATTGTACAGGCGGAGCTGGATCATCTTCTTGTATCGGTTCAAATTCTTCTTGTGGAAGTCTGATCCACCGTTGTAGATATCCTTGTAACCACAATTCTTTTAACAAGATAATTAAGATCGGCGACAATACTAAGCCCACCACACCAAAAATAGATAAAGAAATAATCATTGCCGATAACATCAAATATGCTGAAGAAATGCCAATCGAATTTCCTGTGATTTTGGGTTCTAATAATTGTCGGGTCAACATCACAACCACTAATAAAACGATCAATCCGATCGCAAGCCCTGTCTCACCAACCACAAATAGATACACAATCCAGGGAATAAAAATAACAGGAATACCGAGTAATGGCAAAATATCAAATGCTGCACTGAGTAACGAAATCGAGAAAGCATTATTCACGCCCAAAATAAGCAATCCTATGTACACCAATACAAAAGTAATCATCACCATGATGAATTGTGCTTTAAGATAAGCACCGATAGCATAGAAAACATGTTCTTTTAAAAAGAAATAAGCTTTTTTGAGTGTGTTCGGTGTTCTTTCGGTAGCTACACGTCGCCAGAGATTGATTTCAGCACTCAAAAAGAACGCTAAAATAATACCTACAGCAAAGTTAGCAATAAACGTAGAAAATGAGCTAAGCCAGCCTAACACATAGTTGAATGCCGCTTTACCCCAAATGGCTAAGTTTCCTGTAAAGATCGCAAAATATTCATTAATCCGCTGTGTCACATTGTCTGGTAAGGTATTCATTTCTTGATGCATCAATGTAGTTAGTCGTGTGAAATGACTTTGAATAATCTTAGCATATTCAGGCAAATTATCTGCAATCTGAGCAGACTGTGATATAAAGATAAGCCCTGCACCAAACAATGCACCAAGTAAAAATAATACAAAAGTAAGAACAGCTATCGCTGAGCAGACCATTTTGGGTAATCCACGACGATGAAGAAACATGGCAAAAGGTTCGATTAAAGCAAAAATAATAAAAGATAAAAAGATAGGCGCAGCAATATGATATAGCTTGCTTGCGAGTAATAGCACTAGATATACCGTCAAAATCACAACGCCAATATCAAAAGCAGTTCGCCAGTATTTTTTGTACAAAGGAAGCATAAGCGTACTAAATCTCCTTTTCTAACATAGTATACAAGCATTTTATAAGCGGGTTTGGGCCACGTCAATAAAAAAAGGAACTGCCCCTGAGGACAGTTCCTTTTGAGTTAAAACGAATATTCAACAATCTATTGAATATGCATATGACTATATTTTCATAACTCCGCCCATACTTGCATTGGTTACAAGTTTGGAATAACGAGCTAGATATCCTGTTTTTACTTTAGGTTCAAATTCAACCCAGCCTTTACGGCGCTCAGCAAATTCTTCTTCACTGATATGAAGTTCAATTTTGCGTTCGTTCAGATCCAGTTCAATAATATCTCCATCATTTACGAAAGCGATAGGTCCACCTTCAGCAGCTTCTGGCGAGATATGACCAATACTGATACCACGAGAAGCTCCTGAGAAGCGTCCATCTGTGATTAGACCGACTTTGGCACCAAGACCCATACCTACAATTTGAGAAGTAGGAGCAAGCATCTCTGGCATACCAGGGCCGCCTTTAGGACCTTCATAACGGATAACCACGACATGTCCTTCTTTCACATGACCGTTAGCAATTCCGTACAACGCATCATCTTGTGAATCGAAGCAGATTGCAGGGCCTTTATGATATCCGCCTACAGAAGCATCAACAGCACCGACTTTGATAATAGCACCTTGTGGAGCCAAATTACCAAACAATACGGCTAGACCGCCACGCTCAGAGTGAGGATTATCAATTTTGTGGATAACTTCAGTATTTTTAATTTCTTGTCCTTCTACATTCTCACGAATCGTTTTACCTGTAACGGTAATACAATCTGGATGTAGAGCACCTGGTTTTTTGAGCAATTCATTCAACACAGCACTTACGCCACCTGCCAAATGAACATCTTCGATATGCCAGTCAGAAGCTGGAGCCAATTTCGCCAAATGAGGTACACGGTTAGCGACTTCATTGATGCGTTCGATTGGATAGTCGATACCTGCTTCTTGAGCAAGAGCCAATGTATGAAGAACTGTATTTGTAGAACCACCCATCGCCATATCCAAAGCAAATGCATTATCCAATGCTTCTTTAGTTACGATATCACGAGGTTTAAGGTCTAATTTGATCAATTCCATTAATTGTGTAGCTGATTTACGAACAAAATCACGACGATCTTCAGACACTGCAAGAATCGTTCCGTTACCTGGCAAAGCAATACCCATTGCTTCTGCTAGACAGTTCATCGAGTTCGCTGTAAACATACCTGAACATGATCCACAAGTTGGACAACCAAATTGTTCTAGTTCAAGCAGACTTGCATCATCAATCTTACCAGCTTGGTAAGCACCTACACCTTCAAATACAGATGTCAGGGAAATCGAACGGCCATTTTTGTCTTTACCGGCTTTCATCGGTCCACCACTAACAAACATTGTAGGGATGTTAACACGAAGAGCACCCATCATCATACCCGGTGTGATTTTGTCACAGTTTGGAATACAGACCATGCCATCGAACCAGTGAGCGGCCACAACAGTTTCAAGAGAATCAGCAATGATTTCACGACTCGGTAACGAATAACGCATACCGATATGTCCCATTGCGATACCATCATCTACGCCAATCGTATTAAATTCAAATGGAACGCCGCCTGCTTCACGGATCGCTTCTTTTACGATTTTACCAAACTCTTGTAGATGTACATGACCCGGTACGATATCAATATAAGAGTTACATACCGCGATAAACGGTTTACCAAAATCTTCTTCTTTAACGCCTGCGGCACGAAGTAAGCTACGGTGTGGTGCACGGTCGAAACCTTTTTTGATCATATCGGAACGCATTTTTTTGCCCTTGTTGACTACCATGGTGTCGATTTCCCCCCAAATATATAATAGTAAGCTTTGGAGCTTTAGCGCGTTGTAACGCCAAAGGTAAAAGCTAAAAAAGTCTTGCATAACGTAGTATAAATATACAAATTACGCGGAAGTTTTCTATAGAGTCTATCATATATGTTAGCTTTTTTCTAGCGAATATATATTAAATCCGTAGCAAAACAAAACGAAATAAAAAAGATGGCACAAAAAAAGCAGACATTCCACCATTAATGGAAATGTCTGCTTTTTATGGTATTAACGGCTGCCGCCCTTTTTGCCAATTTCTCTATAAAAATCTTTGTCGTGAGATTCGGAAGTGGCTTCTCCGCCTTTTTTACCGATTTCTTGATAAAATTCTTTATCATGAGACTCAGAAGTGGCTTCTCCACCTTTTTTGCCGATCTGTTGGTAGAATTGTTTATTATGTTTTTTGGAGGTTGCCTGGCCACCCATACGACCTGCTTCTTCACGACTCATTTTGCCGTTGTTGTTATTATTCTGTGCCATCACCAAATCACTCCTTATTTATATAAGTGTAAGCATGGAATGCCATGTATACTTAAACCTTACTTACCCGTCTTGTTTAGAGTGAAACGAATAATTAGGAATGAGTTGGAAAAAATTATACGATAATAGCAGAAAAAGAGCACGAATCGATCTATATTTTCGTTGTTATGTGTATATATTCCTTATAATTGGTCATTAGGATTGCTTTTGAAATAAAGTATGTCTTTGAACATAATGGATCATGGAGTAAAGCGGTTGAGGAATAGAAGGCTCGACTAATCGTGAAGTCCAATGTTTAACCTGCGGTTGAGCAAGTAATACCGCTACAAGAATGGCGAAGACCAACAGGATCACTATTTCCAAAGGTGTATTGAACCGATGTAAAATGCCCGTCGTTTCTATCGCTCTCACCAAAAGTCCATGCAATAAAAAGACATATAATGTACGTCTACCAAGTTCAGTTATATAGTGAGCACCGATAGGAACCAGAGCAAGAAAACCTATAGAAGCGACACATTGCAACATATACATACACAATCGATACAACATACCTGTCTCTGAATTTACGCCCAATTGCACAAATGTCTGATTACCATAAAACCATCCTATAACGAGCGGTAGGTTCAAATCAAAAAATAAAATCATGAATGCGATAGAGCCTATAGCAATTGAGCGCCGATAATGTTGAAAAAACGATATTATTTTATCCACATGTAGATGGTATCCAACAATAAAGAAAGGGAAATAAATCAATGTTCGGGATAAAGCAAGCCATACTCCATCTACAGGAAGTAACCCTACACTTAATCCAAGTACTAAAGATACAATCAATTGTTGCTTGAATGTAAACATACGTAATGAAATCAATAACAAACGCCAGACGATATGCCCAGCTAAAAACCAGAGTAACAAATAAGGAGCAAAAAACGAATGCGTAATATGAGGAACACGGAAAATCGTATAATCAAGCACAGAATAGATACTTTGAAATAATACATATTGTAGAGCAATATGACGTAACATTTGGCTACCTGCGGGTCCATGTAGATTAAAGCGAGCAAAATAACCAGTCACCAACACAAATAAAGGCATATGGAATGAAAAAATCCATACAAATAAATGATGCGCTGCTATTGATTGTTGGATCAGCGGTTCTAGTAAGTTACCTGCTACCACACAGACTATGAGCAAAAAACGTATATTTAAAAAGTAGGTTTCTCCGATCGTATTCAATGAATATTTATTAATTTTAAGTGGAATATTCATACGTTGTTCCTCCTGTTAGTGATGATGAAATGCTTCGTCCCATCCCTCTGAAATGTATTATTTTAAGCGTGATATAAAGGTTACTTTAAAAGTAAAACAAAAAATTTTTTAATATTGTGATTTAATTCACAATTGAAAACGGTATCTATCGTTAAAATTGTGTATATATGATGAAGCTATGTCATTGACAACAAAGAAAGCGGTTGCGACAATGGTAAATATGACCAGCTACATATTAAGCATGATTTTGTATGCGACTCAGGAGGCTGAACAATGAACAATCAACACACTTACCCGGAAGTGGTCACTTTTGGGGAGTCTATGGGATTGATGACTGCGGATGATTCACGTGGTCTGGAGTATGCTGCCCATCTTAATAAGTCATTTGGCGGTGCTGAAAGTAATCTAGCGATAGGAATTGCTCGCTTAGGGCATTCGGTAGGTTGGTTTGGTCGTCTTGGGGCTGATCCTTTAGGGCGCATGATCCAGAAAGCGATTCGTGGTGAAGGTGTAGATGTATCTCGCTCGATATTAGCAGAAGGAGAACAGACGGGACTGATGTTACGAGAAAATGTATCCGGTCATGCTTCGGTACATTATTACCGCAAACATTCAGCAGCTAGTCGAATGACGCCAGAAGATCTGGATGCTACGTATATCAGTCACGCTAAAATATTGCATGTTACAGGCATTACAGCAGCGATCAGTGAATCTGGACTGGCGACTGTACAAAAAGCAATCGAGATCGCTAGAAATGCAGGCGTTAAAGTCTGTTTTGATCCTAATTTGCGTCTGAAATTATGGAGTATCGAACAAGCTCGTCCAGTATTACTACGACTTGCCGAACAATGTGATTACTTTTTACCGGGCTTGGACGAACTAAGCTTGTTATATGAAACAGAAGATGAAACACAGATTTTTGATCGTCTCAATCAACTATCTGCTGTCTGTATCGTCAAAGGTGGTCCCAATCTAACCTATGTGCTGAATCAAGGTCAGAAGTTAGAAGTGCCTTATTTCAAAGCAGAACGTGTACTCGATACTGTAGGAGCAGGAGATGGCTTCTGTGCTGGTTTTATCGTTGGATTGTTACGTGGCTATGAAGTGACTGAAGCTGTACGTCTGGGCAACCTCAACGGTTCTATGGTTATACAGGCTGTAGGCGATTGGGAAGCATTACCGACGCATGAGCAAGTGGAAGCGAAGTTAAATAATAAAGTTCATATCGAACGCTAAACTAACCTACTAAAGGAGCACTTAACGATGAAAAAATTACAATTATTACAAAAGATATTAGATAACGGTGTAGTTGCTGTGTTACGCGGAGACTCGGCAGATCAAGTCTTTACGATGGCAGAACAAGCGATTGCAGGTGGGATCAAAGTTATCGAGATCACTATGACTGTGCCTGGCGCTCTCAAAGCGATTGAGAAATTAAGTCGTATGTATAGCTGGAAAGCAGATGCAGCTGATAACTTTGCGATTATTGGAGCAGGAACTGTATTGGAACCACAGACAGCACGCGCTGCAATAATGGCTGGAGCAGAATTTGTAGTCGGGCCTTCTTTGAATCCAGAAACGGTTAAAATATGCAACTTGTATCGTGTACCTGTATTGCCCGGCGTAACGACACTAGAAGGCATACAACATGCACTTGAGCTAGGTGTTGATATCGTTAAATTATTCCCTGGGAATCTATACGATCCTTCCATTATCAAAACATTAAAAGGACCTATGCCTCAAGCGAATATTATGCCTACAGGCGGTGTATCTTTGGATAATCTAGGAGAATGGATCAAAGCTGGAGCAGTAGCAGTAGGGATCGGTTCGGATCTCACGACAGAAGCACTCAAAACAGGGGATTATGGTCTGGTACGTCAAAAAGCAGAACAATACATGGAAGCTTTCTATCAGGCTAAGCAGCAATAAGGCTTTAGTCTTCACGGAAAATGCAGACGTGTGCATAAAATAAAAGTACTTTAAAAATAAATAAGTCTAAATCAAAAAGTAACAATGAATCCTTATTCTAAGTATATGTAGAAAAGCCAGTGTTTATACTGTGCTCCAAAAAATGATATAATCACATAAGAAGCAGCCTGTTGTCCTGCGAAGGAAACGGGCTGTTGCTTTATACTTATACAGTGCTAGGATGCAGGTGGAAGGGGACTCATAGATTTATGTTTAGAAAGAATCGTAATCAATTTGCAAGTTATGGTCGTACACGGAAGAGAAGTCGTGCAGGGACGATCGGTAAAGTATTACTCGTGATTCTGATTGTACTTGTGATTGCGGCAGGTGCAGCAGCATGGTATGTATTTACACCTTATACACCTAGCAGTCAGGCTCAACAAGCTCTGGTCTCAGGAACAGATAAGATATCCGTTCAAGACACAGAAGACTGGATTGCTTTTAGCAATACCAAACCTAAAGGAAATAGCGTTATTTTTTATCCAGGGGCACGGGTAAAGCCAGAAGCATATAGCTTACTTGCTCATGATCTAGCGAAAAATGGACACACCGTATATATTATGAAATTACCGTTCAATTTTGCATTTTTCAAAACGGATGCAGCGCAAGCAGTGATTGATCGTCATCCAGATGAGAAATTTGTTATTGGAGGTCATTCATTAGGTGGAGTCTTTGCTGCTCGTTATGCAGCTAGTCATTTAGATCATATTGCAGGTGTATTCTTCTTAGCTTCTTATCCAGAGCAAAAAGGAAGTCTACAGCAAACCGATATTCCTGTATTATCGATCACCGCTTCTAATGATGGTTTGCTCAAAAAAGATACGTATGAAGCAGCACGAGCTTTTTTACCAAAACAAACGGTTTATTATAGTATCGAAGGCGGTAATCATGGTCAATTTGGTAGCTATGGTGAACAAAAGAATGATCTTCCTGCTCAAATCGACGCCGATGAACAACGTAAACAGACGGTGAATACGATTCTAGGGTGGATGAAAGAAATTCCGGCTACAAAGGCTTCTACTAAAAAATAAATGATTTGCTAGCTACGTATATCGTATGTATACATTATAAATATAGGTTAGATCACAGTCGCTAAAGGAGTACATGTCAATGGTGCTTTTACAAATAGGTACACAGCAAATACGCTGTGATGCTGTTTTATTTGATAAAGATGGGACATTGTTTGATTTTATGCAGTTATGGGGATCATGGGCGGAGCATATGCTTCAACAGATCGAACAGTATTTGCAATCAATTGGTCATACCTTTACCGGAGATCGTGAACATGTATTTGGAACTCGTTACGATGCTCAAGGTCTATTGAATGACTATGATCGTCTAGGTCCATTGGCAATGGCTTCTGTAGAAGAATCGACAGCGATACTGGCATGGCAATTGTATGCTGCGGGAACACCGTGGGATCAAGCTATTGCTCGTATTCGTCAGTTCAGTGAGCTTGCTATGCAATCTATCGAAAAGGAACGTCCGGTGCAACCATTGCCCGGACTGCTTCCATTTCTAGAACAATGTGTATCTGCACAGCTTCCACTGGCAGTCGTAACAGCCGATTGGACATCTGAAGCGTTAAAGCATCTACGTTGGAGTGAATTGGATTCTTACTTTGATTATGTGATCGGTAGTGATCAAGCCCAGCAGAGTAAGCCAGCACCGGATCTAGTGTACTTAGCCTGTGAACAACTAGGCATATCGCCTGCTCATATTGTGTTAATCGGAGACAGCAATGCAGATATGCAAATGGGCAAACATGCCAATGTCGCCTGTTGTGTCGGTATCAGTTCTTCTGTAACATCTGCAAAGACCGAATTACCGGATGCAGATCTAGTGATTACTCATTACGATCAGCTTCGTATTATCAAATGATAGATTGTAAACTTACGCTTTTACTTTATAGATAAAGACTCAATAGAGAGGAGCATCATTATGGATAAAATCGAACAGTTAACTACATGGTTACAACAATCGCAACGTATTGTGTTTTTCGGTGGAGCAGGCACATCAACCGAAAGTGGTATTCCTGATTTTCGCTCGGCACAAGGATTGTATAGTGAAAATGGTAAAAGAGGATATTCGCCTGAAGAAATGTTAAGTCGTTCTTTTTTTGAAAAAGAAACGGAATTGTTTTTTGAATTTTATCGCAGTAAGTTGATCCATCCACAAGCTAAGCCTAATCCAGTGCACAATGTATTAGCCCTTTTGGAAAAGCAAGGTAAATTATTGTCTATCATTACGCAAAATATAGATGGTCTGCATCAGATGGCAGGTAATCAGAAAGTGTTAGAATTGCATGGTTCGATTCATCGGAATTACTGTACGACATGCAGACATTCTTATACATTAGACGATGTACTGGCTCAATCAGGAGTCCCGCGTTGTCCGATTGATCAAGGTGTCATCCGACCGGATGTGGTGTTGTATGGAGAATCCTTAGATCAAGATGTACTTGAGCAAACGGTAGAAGTATTATCACAAGCAGACCTATTATTAATTGGAGGTACATCGCTTACAGTCTATCCAGCAGCCGGATTGGTTTCTTATTTCCGTGGTCAACATACGGTACTGCTCAATGCTTCACCGACAGGTCATGATCGTCATGCTGATTTACTGATTACAGATCCGATGGGTAGTGTGATGGAGCAAGTACAACAACGTCTTTAATCAAATAAAAGTAACATGAATTTATTTGCATAATGGTAACGCTTACGCTATGATTTGTGAGATGTAAATATATCTATTTTGCTTGAAGAAGGGTAGGGATTTATTGTGGTCTATGTAGCTTCAGAAAAGCGTTATGAAGAGATGAAGTATAATCGTAGTGGTCGTTCAGGTTTGAAACTGCCAGCGATTTCACTAGGATTATGGCATAATTTTGGTGGAATTAATGTGTATGAGAACAGTCGTGAGATGATCACACGTTCTTTTGATATAGGTATTACGCATTTTGACTTAGCTAACAATTATGGCCCACCCGCAGGTTCAGCAGAAGAAACATTCGGACAAGTGTTGAAGCAAGATCTTGCTGCTTATCGGGATGAGATGATTATCTCGACCAAAGCAGGTTATTATATGTGGCCAGGTCCGTATGGCGAATGGGGTTCTCGCAAAAACTTGTTATCCAGTCTTGATCAGAGTCTGAAACGGATGAATGTCGATTATGTTGATATTTTCTACTCTCACCGCTTTGATCCAGAGACTCCGCTTGAAGAAACGATGATGGCATTAGATTATGCTGTACGTTCAGGTAAAGCTTTATATGCAGGAATATCTAGTTATTCCGCAGAACAGACACGGGAAGCGGCATCCATTTTGAAACAATTGGGCACACCACTTACGATTCACCAGCCTAATTATTCTATGGTCAATCGCTGGATTGAAGATGGATTGCAAGATGTGCTTGAAGAAACAGGAACAGGTAGTATTGCGTTCTGTCCACTTGCACAAGGACTACTGACTAGCAAATATTTGAACGGTGTACCAGAAGATTCACGTGCAGCTGGTTCTTCTGTCTTTTTAAGTGAAGATTCGATTACACCGGAAAGTATTCGTAAAGTACAAGCTCTGAATGAAGTCGCTTCAGAGCGCGGACAAAGTCTAGCTCAATTAGCATTAGCATGGGTATTACGTGGTGGTAAATTAACGTCTGCGCTTATCGGTGCTAGTCGTGTTTCTCAGATTGAAGAGAATGTAGCTGCGCTGAACAATCTTGATTTTACGCAAGCTGAATTGGATCGTATTGAGTCGATTTGCAAACAGACGAATCTAAGTAAGCTGTAATAATAGCAGAATACAATCAGTATTCTTCATTTTTAAGTCGAAAGGTTTTAGAGCGTGGTTACGTTCTAAAACCTTTTTGCTTTATATTCTTAACCCCTCTGTGCAAAACAAAGATAGCCAATACAATCAGTATCATTCCCATCCAAGCAGGGGCTGTATGACCTAGTAAAATATAAATTTGCCCTCCAATAAGTGGCCCGATCATTCTAGCCAAAGCTTGGATCGATTGGCTTCCTCCTTGAACTCTGCCTTGTTCGCTTGCATCTACAGATTTGGAAAGCATACCGTTAAATGCAGGTCCGAAGAGCGAATCACCACAACCAAATACAAACATTCCTGCGATAAAAAGAGGATAATAAGTGAATCCAATCGACACAGCAATAAGTCCATAACCGATAATTTCAGCCATCATTCCCAGTGTAGCGATTTGTTGATCACTGTATTTTTTCAGAAGTTGAGGCATGATTAGACCCTGAGCAATAATATCTTGAACACCCAGAATCGAAAACATTAGCCCAATCAATACCGGTTTCCACTGAAATGTATCTATCGTCAATTGAGAAAAAATGGCTTGTAAAGATCCATTCGGAATCCAGAGTAAAAAAGCAGCTATTAATAATCGACTCAAGTATTTCGTAGACAAGAGACTAGCCAGTTGAGCAAAAGGATTTAACTTTTGAAAGGTCATCTGTGATTGTCTATGTTGCTCTGCAAGACTTTCTGGCATAAAAAAGTATCCATACAACATATTCAATAATGTGATAACAGCTCCAAAATATAAAGGAAATGTGTAATCAAATTTGGCAAGTATTCCGCCTAATGTGGGACCAATTACTGTAGCTACACCTACAATAGCGCCTAACCAGCCAAAATATTTGGTGCGTTGTTGAGGCGGAATAATATCTGCAAAGTAAGCAAAGATCGTACTGATACTTCCACCTGTTATCCCTTCAATGATACGCCCAACGAACAATACCCATAATGCTCCTCCAATGCCGAAAATCAAATACCCGACAGCTGAACCGAATAGACATAATAATAGTATAGGACGACGACCATATTTATCACTTAATGCTCCAAGTACAGGGGCGGCTAGAAATACACAAAGAGCATATACAGACATTAATAGCGTAACCATAATCGCCTGATCTGCTGAAGAATGAACATAAGGTTGAACTAAAAAAGGAACAACAGGCGCTATAATACTGAACCCAATGCCGCAAAGAAAGACAGAGATTAATCCAAAGCGTAAAGCGTGTTTATTTACCTGTGGTTCGGGATGTTGTGAATCATGGGGTGTTAATGTAGACAAAAGTCATCTCTCCTTATTTTCATATTGATTCCTAGGAAACAAATTTATCATATTATCATTTTGTTTCCTTGTCAACAAAAATAAAAATACAAAAAAGACAACTCACTTATGATCAAGAGTAGTTGTCTGAGCTCTATCTTATTGTTTGATCATCGATCGGTTTATTCAGACTTTGGATCATGATCTAACTTTTTAATTTCATCATCCAAATGATTACTGTATTTTTCTATAAAACGAAGCATATTTTCAAATTGTTCATCAGTTACTTGTTCAAATACAACTTGATCTCGTTTTTCAAATTCTTGGTGCAATTGCTCATGCATATGTTGGATTTGGATTCCTTGTTCTGTAAGTTTGAAATAAATTTCTTTTTTATTATCAGGTTTCTGATAGCTTTCGATCAGTTGTTTGTCGATCAGTTTTTTAGTGATTTTGCTTATCGCACCTCTGGTCATATACAGTGATTCTGACATCTTGGTTACATTTGCATCGGTATGGTGCCCAATATATTCGATACAGTGTACTTCAGAAGGTTTATAATCAGTAAGGCTACTTTCCATTTTGAGCTTATTCAACCAGACTAGTTTACTAAATAAATCTCGGAAATGGGTAAGTACCTGTTCTTTTTTATTCATCTTTTAGTTCCTCCTCCGATTATGATAGTGATCCAGACTACATTTCAATATTAGTGATGTTTGTATTGATGAACAGAAGCACGATATCCGGTAGGCGATACTTGATAAAACCGTTTGAACTGTTTAGAAAAATAAAGAGCATCAGTTAAGCCAACAGAAGCTGCAATCTGCTGGGTAGACAACTCGGGACGTTCTCTCAACAATTGACGTGCTTTATCTATACGTAATTTGAGCAGATACGTGATGGGTGTCATACCTGTTTCTTTTTTGAAAATGCGGGACATATATGCTCGATTATACCCGAGACTGTTACACATATCTTCGATCGATACAGGATGCGCATACTGACTGGACATATAATGAATCATTTGTTTAACGATACGGCGGGTCATTGATTGAGTTCCAGGCAATACAGATTGTTGTATCATCAAGTCACTGATCTCCGATAGAATCAGATGCAGATACCCGAGTGCAGCTAGATCAGAACTTTCTTTTTGACTGGCAAATGACACAAGTAATTGTTCTAAATACGTACCGATACGTTCTTGCTCACCTGTCCGAGCAATAGGAGAATGAAGTGTAAAACCAACCTTTTCAATCATTGTCGCTGCTTCCTGTCCAGCAAAAGCAATCCAGCGATAATGCCAGGGTTGCTGTTGATCGGAAATATAGCTAACCAATTGCCCAGGATGAATCAGAAATAAATCACCTTGAGATAAACGGTAGGCTCGCTCCTCGGTGATAAATTGACCGTGTCCGCTCTCAATATAATGGAGCAGATAATAATCATATATTTTGGGACCAATACGGTGATCAGGTGATGTCTGACTTTCACCAGCAAACAATACATACAAAGCTCCTTGGTCATGAAAAATAGGATTAGGTGAAACTTGATACGTTTTGGCATTTGTCATCACTATGCACTCCTTATTGTGAAGTTTATTGCCGAAGTCACATTTGTCCATATAGATCACACATCTATTCATTACATCTTATGATATTCATATAGTATACTTAGTTCAAGCCAAACATTACATCATATCTAAATATGATAGTAAATAAAGGCGAAAATCATATGTGTTTTCACATATACTAGCATGTAAATAGTACTGATCTAGTATATAAATAACTAACAATGTTTAACATCAGGTCACATCGATACTGCTTAAGATTATGGTTTTATGTTGAAGTAGCGACTTTTTTAGACATGGATTGATTTGGCACATGTTCTGTTTATATACTCTTCACAAAAGAGAGTTACACTAGATAACATCATATATACTACTATTAGGAGGCGAATAAAATGGCAATATTAGTCACAGGTGGAGCAGGTTATATCGGATCACATACAGTAGCTGATTTATTAGAACGTGGAGAAGAAGTAGTGGTGATTGATAACTTATTAACAGGTCATCAAGAAGCACTTCTAGGTGGCAAATTCTATGAAGGTGATCTACGAGATAAAGAATTGTTAACTCGCATTTTTGCTGAAAATGATATTACAGCAGTAATTCATTTCGCAGCAAGTTCACTGGTTGGTGAAAGTATGCAGAATCCTTTCAAATATTATGATAACAATGTCTATGGTGCAATGTGTCTACTGGATGCGATGCAACAAGCAGGCGTGAAAAAAATCGTATTTTCTTCAACAGCAGCAACTTATGGTGAACCGGAAAAAGTACCGATTGAAGAAAGTGATCGTACAGAACCTGCTAACGTATATGGCGAGACAAAGTTAATGATGGAACGCATGATGAACTGGTTCGATAAAGTACATGGTATTCGTTATGTAGCTTTACGTTACTTTAATGCAGCAGGTGCACATACAAGTGGCAAAATTGGAGAAGATCACCGTCCAGAATCACATTTGATCCCGTTGGTATTACAGACAGCATTAGGTCAACGTGAATTTATCTCGGTCTTTGGTGAAGATTATCCGACAGAAGATGGTACATGTGTACGTGATTATATTCATGTCAGCGATCTAGCAGATGCGCATATCAAATCTGTAGAGTATCTGAACAATGAAGGTGCAAGTAATGTATTCAATCTAGGTAACGGTCAAGGATTCTCTGTAAAACAAGTGATTGAGACCGCAGTCAAAGTCACAGGACGCGATATTCCGGTCAAATTCGAAGCACGTCGTAGTGGTGATCCAGCAGTCTTGGTGGCTTCTTCGGATAAAGCACGCTTTGTACTTGGATGGAAGCCTTCTTACAATCAATTAGAAGATATTATTAGTGGTGCATGGCAATGGCACGAATCTCATCCACAAGGATATGGTAACCATGAGTAATCCAGTAGAACGTACAGCTGAACAAAATAGCGCATTACTTGCAATCGATGAACTGATTAAGTTTGCTTTTGATAAAGGATTAATTAAAGGAGCCGATATCGATTACGGACGAAATCTATTGTTAAAACAATTCCATTTCGATGAACCTTATAATCCAGATGTACCGGCAATTCATATGGTCGCTCAGGGACAAGCAGCGGCTGAACCACAAGTGATGTTGGATACATTGATTGATTATGCACATAGCATCGGATTATTGGTTGAAAATACAGATACGTACCGGGACTTAATGGATGCAGAGATTATGGGATTATTGATGGCACGTCCATCAGAAGTCACTGGAGATTTCTTTGATACGTTAGATCGGGAAGGTATTGAATCTGCAACAAGTGAATTTTATCAGTTATCGATCAATTCCAATTATATTCGGATGGATCGTGTCTCCAAAAATGTATACTGGAAGCAACCAAGTGCATACGGAGAAATGGAAATAACGATTAATCTGTCCAAACCTGAGAAGTCGTCAGCTGAAATTGCTTTGGCTAAATTAATGCCACCACCATCGTATCCTAAATGTCAGTTGTGTCGTGAAAATGTAGGTTATGCAGGACGTATTAATCATCCAGCCCGCCAAAATCTACGTGTTATTCCGCTTCAACTGAACGGAGAATCGTGGTTGTTCCAGTATTCACCTTATGTGTATTACAATGAGCACTGTATCGTATTCCATCATGATCATGTACCGATGAAATTAACAAAAGATACATTCCGTCGTTTGCTTGATTTTGTCGATGAATTCCCGCATTATTTCTTGGGATCGAATGCAGATTTGCCTATCGTAGGCGGCTCGATTCTGACACATGATCATTTCCAGGGTGGACGACATACGTTCCCGATTGAACGAGCTACTGTGGAAGAAGTATATGGTCATAATGTTCATGATGATATTACATTAGAACTGGTAAATTGGCCGATGTCTGTCGTGCGTTTGCGTGCGAATAATTCATCTTTATTGTTGAACTCCGCGAACGAGATCTATGAAGCATGGAAATCCTATAGCGATGCCGAAGTTGATATTTTAGCGTCAACGATTCAAAATGGAGAACCTGTTCGTCACAATACAGTGACACCGATTGTTCGTCGTCGTGATGGTCAATATGAAATCGATCTTGTATTGCGTAACAATCGTACGAATGAACAGTATCCAGATGGGATTTTCCATCCTCATCCGGAGATGCACCATTTGAAGCGCGAAAATATCGGTCTGATCGAAGTCATGGGATTAGCTATTTTACCAGGTCGTCTCAAAGAAGAATTGGATCAGATTGCTTCGATTCTAACAGGAGATATCGCTTTGCTGGATATGATTAGACAACAACCGAATCATCCATTAGCGATTCACTTGCTTTGGATTGAGCATCTGGTTGAAGCATACGGTAATGATCTAGATCATGATCAAGCCACGTTAACGATTCAAAATGAAGTCGGTACCAAATTTGCTGAAATTCTTGAACATGCAGGCGTATATAAACGCAATGATCAAGGTCGTAAAGCATTCCGCCGCTTTGTTACACGAATGAATTATCATCTGAAAAGCTAAATAGGATGCTAGTCAATCTACTATCTCTGGGTAATGATAAGAGATAGTGGATTTTTTTATAAAAATTTGGGTAAATATAATTGTGCGAAACCAATGTTAAAAGCAGTTTGATCGGGAAACTTTGTTTTTAGCTGTATAAGGTATATAATTGTAAAGGGCTGAGGAACAGTAACTTACTTATAACTTATTACAGCAGATATCCTACAGTTTATATTTTGGATATACACTTATATCGAATAGAGAAGTATCACTTCATCTATGAATCGTTTTATTCCAAGGAGGAATTTTCCAATGAAATCATTTGAATTTTATAATCCAACCCGTCTTATTTTCGGTAAAGGTCAACTTGAAAAGTTGAAAAGAGAAGTAGGTAACTACGGTAAAAATGTATTGCTTGTCTATGGTGGAGGTAGTATCAAACGTGCAGGTCTATACGACAAAGTGATCGGTTATTTGAATGAAGCAGGAGCTAACGTTACAGAACTTGCTGGTGTAGAACCGAATCCGCGTTTGTCTACTGTACACAAAGGTGTAGATTTGTGTAAAACGAATAACATCGACTTGATTCTTGCAGTTGGTGGCGGTAGTGTACTTGACTGCGCCAAAGCGATTGCTGTTGGTGCAAAATATGATGGCGACATGTGGGACTTTGCACAACGCAAAGCAGCTCCTACCGATGCATTGCCATTAGGTACAGTATTAACAATGGCAGCAACAGGTTCAGAAATGAACAGTGGTTCTGTGATCACTAATACCGAAACACAAGAAAAATTAGGTTGGGGTAGTGCATATTCATTCCCGGCATTCTCTATTCTTGATCCTGAGAACACCTATTCATTGCCTAAAGATCAAACGGTATATGGTGTTGTAGATATGATGTCTCACGTATTGGAACATTATTTCCATGCTGAAGAAAATACAGATATTCAAGACGGATTCTGTGAATCTATTCTACGTGGTGTTATTGATGCAGGACCTAAATTAATCAATGATTTGCAAAACTTTGAATTACGTTCAACAGTGATGTATGCAGGTACAATGGCATTAAACGGTGTTGTTAATATGGGTTACAACGGAGACTGGGCAACTCATAATATTGAGCATGCGGTATCTGCTGTATACGATATTCCTCACGGTGGTGGACTTGCGATCTTATTCCCGAACTGGATGCAACATAATTTACATGTGAATCCTGCTCGTTTTGCTAAATTAGCCGTTAATGTATTCAATGTAGATCCAACAGGTAAGAGCGATGAAGAAGTGGCTAATGAAGGTATTCAAGCATTACGTGACTTCTGGACATCAATTGATGCACCTAGCCGCCTAGCAGACTACGAAATTGACGATAGTCAAATCGATGTTATGGTAGACAAAGCGATGAAATTCGGCGCATTCGGTAACTTTAACAAATTAGAAGCAGAAGATGTGCGTAAAATTTACAGCATGTCTCTATAATTTATCTATTTTTGAATACAATCAATAAATATATAAGCTGCTTATTCCTGTCAGTAATGATAAGGAATAGGCAGCTTTTTTTGTCTATATCGTAAAAAATTGAAACTTTACTTACCATCAATACGTAAATATAGGTATAACGCCAAAAAAATGGTGGATTAAAGCAGAATATCGCTTTTTTTCGCTAAATAGAAGAAAGGAGCGAACAGAAATGGAAACGCTATTTTGGATTTGCTTAATCACTGGTGCACTTTATGCATTGTTCAGTCTGTTATTTGGTGACTTGCTTGGTGATGCACTAGGTGGGATAGACTTTCCAGGGTTTGATCTGTTTAAGCCTGTTATTTTGGCAGCAACCGTTACATTGTTCGGTGGAGCAGGGATCATGTTAGTGCGTTACAGTTCGTTCGCTCCTGTAGCTGTTGTACTGCTTGCATTATTGATTGCTGTTGTCGGAGGAATGCTTGTATTTTTTGTATATGTCAAACCGATGGAAAATAGTGAGGTTTCAAACAGTTACTCCATTCAAGAAATGATTGGTCGTATTGGAGAAGTCACAATACCTGTTCCACAAGTAGGATACGGTGAAGTGATGATTAAGCTTACAGGTGGCAACACGTTACATATTGCATACAGTTTTGATCGTTGTGCACTCGCCGCCGGTATGCGGGTAGTGATCGTAGAAGAACAAGAAGGAACATTAGGTGTGTCTTTATTAGAAGATTCCATATGATTGGCGTTAGAACAGAAGCAGTATAACAGCTTTTTGAAAAGGTAGCCTAAATCAGACCAAAAGGGGCGAGACGTATGGCATTTTTGAATGAGATGATTATTGTACCTGCGATTGTGATTGTAGTCTTGATCGTACTCGGAATCACATTCTGGGCAAGGTACAAAACAGTGAGTACAGACGAAGCAATGGTTGTCACAGGTTCTTTTCTGGGCAGTCGTAATATTTCAGATGATGGAGCAGGGCGCAAGATTAAGATTGTACGTGGTGGCGGCGCATTTATTTTACCTATTTTTCAGAAATCAGAATTTCTGTCGTTATTATCGCACAAACTGGATGTAACAACGCCCGAAGTGTATACAGAGCAAGGCGTACCGGTACTTGCAGATGGTGTAGCTATTATTAAAATTGGTAGTTCGGTTGAAGATGTAGCGACAGCGGCTGAACAATTTATGGGCAAGCCTATTCAAGCATTACAAGCAGAAGCTCAAGAAGTGTTAGAAGGTCATCTACGTTCGATTATGGGTTCGATGACTGTAGAAGAAGTCTATCGTAATCGCGACCGATTTGCGCAAGAAGTACAAAGTGTAGCTGCGCGTGATCTGAAAAAGATGGGTCTACAAATTGTTTCTTTTACAATCAAAGATATACGCGATAAGCATGGATACCTTGAATCACTGGGTAAACCTCGAATCGCCGCTGTCAAAAGAGATGCAGAAATTGCTGAAGCTGAAGCGGTTAGAGATTCTCGGGTGCAGAAAGCATTGGCAGAAGAAGCCGGACAAAAAGCAGAATTACTTCGCGATACCAATATCGCTGAAGCTTCCAAAGAAAAAGAATTAAAAGTAGCTTCGTTTAAAAAAGATCAAGATACAGCAAGAGCCGAAGCCGATCAGGCGTATCATATTCAAGAAGCCAAAGCTAAGCAGATTATGATGGAAGAACAGATGAAGATTGAACTGGTTCGTAAAGAACGAGAGATTGATTTACAAGAACGAGAAATTACAGTACGTGAGAAATACTATGATGCAGAAGTAAAAAAGAAAGCCGAAGCCGATCGTTTCTCTGTAGAACAAGCAGCCGAAGCTGAAAAAGCTCGTAAAATGCGTCAAGCCGAGGCGCATCAATATTCAATCGAGACCGAAGCCAAAGCGTCTGCGGAGCAACAACGTCTAGCCGGACAAGCGGAAGCCGATGCTGAACGTGCTAAAGGTACAGCGGAAGCTGAAGTGATTCGTTTACGTGGTCTTGCTGAAGCCGAAGCGAAGCAGAAATTAGCAGAAGCATTCCAAAATTATGGACAAGCCGCAATCCTTGATCTAGTTGCCAAAATGCTACCTGAATTAGCAGGTAAAATTGCAGAACCAATAAGTGCGATTGATAAATTGACCGTCGTAGACACAGGTAAAGGCGAAGGTGGCGGAGCAACACGAGTGAGTAACTATGTAACTGAACTGATGGCTACAGCTCCAGAAATGCTGAAAAGTGTCTCGGGACTGGACATTGAAGAATTAATCAAAGGGTTTGCAGGTGGCAGATCACAGCAAGTTGGTAATAGCGTTTCTGAGACTAGATCTGATATAGCTACAAATAAATATTCACAGACAGCAGACTCTTCTGAATCGGTATTATCTCTTCCAACTCAAGATGCAAATGATCAAGATCATACAACAACATCTACAGGAATAGGAATTTCCAGCGAACAAGAACGATAATGGAAAATTTATATGTAACAATCATGCTATAAAGCAAATCTGTTTACAATGACATCAAGACGACAAGTCCTTGCTCAATAAGGATTTGTCGTCTTCTTTATCTAGTTAGCTAGCAGTTCAATTGTATTGACTAGAAGGTGAATTTTTGGTAACTTTACGGGATGAAGGTGATCGTAAAAGGGGTGCAAATGTGAGCAGCCTACTTGTGGCTAAAGTGCTGAATAATAACGTTATTATCGCTGATCATCCTCAGTATGAAGAAGTTGTGGTGATTGGCAAAGGAATCGGCTTTAATCGTAAAGCGCGTGACGTGATTCCTTTAGATGTTGTCGAGAAGATGTTTATTTTAACCAATCAGCAAGAACAGGAACAATATAAGCAGCTCGCTGTTCAGATTGACGAGCGGATTATCGAAGTCATTAACGAAATCATTTATTATATTAATTCGGAAAGTAAGACTCCACTGAATGAACATATTCATATTGCCTTAACCGATCATATTGCATTTGCGATTAAGCGTGCCGAGCAAGGGATGACGATTCAGAATCCTTTTTTGTATGAGACACGAGAAATGTATCCATTAGAATATAAATTAGCTGCTCATGCATTAGAAATCATTCATGACAAGCTAGGTGTAGCTTTGGAAGAAGATGAGATTGGTTTTGTGGCGCTCCATATATATAGTGCATTGACTGATCAGCATATCACAGCGATCAAGGCGGATTCTCGTCTAATTGCCGATATGGTCAAAGTTATCGAAGATAGCCTCAAAATATCAATTACTGGTGATACTTTAGATTATTCTCGTTTGCTTACTCATTTGCGATTTGCGATTGAACGTATACGTAGAGGTGAAAAAGTAGCGGCTACTCATCGCTTAGAAGAAATGCTTAAAATGGAATATCCTGAAGTGTATTCGCTATCTTGGAAATTAACAAAGATGATGGAGAAACGATTACGCCGACCCGTCTACAAAGCCGAAGTAAGCTACCTAACCATGCATTTACAACGGTTTGTCGAGAAGCGTGAAGAAGAAGAAGAAAGTACGCAACAATAGATTCAAAATCGATTAAATCTTTTTTATTGAAAAGGCTTGCAGATTTAAAAAGTGGGTGCTATAATTCAGAACGTAATCAACAAATGAATAGCGGATTTTTTAACGTGTTACTGATTCGATCAGGCATGAGTTAACAAAGTATTTGATGTAAGGCTGTAAGCACACAGGGGTAGTCTATCCTTATGTACCGAGATCCTTATCCTATCAGATACGTTGTTCACTCGTGCCTTTTTTTGTGGCTTTCCGCCTTAATTTGTTGAAGCAACAATATATTATTTATACTATTCGAGGGGAAGTGGCGGTATTGTTTAGACGTCTGTTTGGCGTTTTGCAAAAAGTAGGTAGAGCATTGATGCTTCCAGTGGCAATCTTGCCAGCAGCAGGTTTATTGCTTGGTTTTGGTAACATGCTCGTTAACCCTGACTTTTTGCAGTATATTCCTGCATTAAATGCACACTGGGTTCAAATTACAGCGACTGTAATGATGAACTCCGGACAAATTGTTTTTGATAACTTATCCTTGCTCTTTGCCGTCGGGGTAGCCGTCGGTCTTGCTGGAGGAGAAGGGGTAGCCGGGCTCGCAGCCATTATCGGTTATCTAATCATGAACGTAACGATGGGTACAGTTATGGGTGTTACATCTGCTATGGTTGGTAAAGGCGACTATTCAGTAGCTTCTGTACTTGGTATTCCTACATTACAAACAGGCGTATTCGGCGGTATTATTGTCGGTATTCTAGCCGCATCGATGTATAAACGTTTCTTCCGTATTGAATTACCTTCTTATCTTGGTTTCTTTGCGGGTAAACGTTTTGTACCGATTATGACAGCTATTACTTCTTTGCTTTTGGGTCTAGTGATGGTTCTGATCTGGCCTCCAATTCAAACATTTTTAAACACTGTTTCTCACAGTATGGTTGAATCGAACCCTACATTAACAGCATTTATTTTCGGTGTAATTGAACGTTCATTGATTCCTTTCGGTCTACATCATATCTTCTACTCACCATTCTGGTATGAATTCGGTGAATATGTAAACAAAGCAGGACAATATGTACGTGGTGACCAAAAAATCTTTATGGCGCAACTTCGTGATGGTGTTCCATTTACAGCAGGTACATTTATGACTGGTAAATTCCCGTTCATGATGTTTGGTCTTCCAGCTGCTGCACTTGCGATCTACCATGAATCCAAACCACAACATAAAAAATATGTTGCAGGTATCATGGGTTCTGCCGCATTGACTTCTTTCTTAACAGGTATTACTGAACCGCTTGAATTCTCATTCTTGTTCGTAGCACCAGTATTGTTCGGTATTCATGCAATCTTCGCTGGTCTTTCTTTCATGACGATGCAGATTCTAGGCGTTAAAATTGGTATGACTTTCTCAGGTGGTCTGATTGACTTTGTATTGTTCGGCGTTATTCCTAACCGTACTGCATGGTGGGATGTTATCATCGTCGGTCTAGTCTTAGCAGTCATCTACTACTTCGGATTCCGTTTTGCGATTCGCAAATTTAACTTGAAAACACCAGGTCGTGAAGATACGCCAGCAGGTGATGATAGTGCAGTAAGCAGTGGTGGTAATAGCAAAGATGAATTGCCACATAACATTCTTGAAGCATTTGGTGGACAAGAGAATATTTCAAGTCTAGATGCTTGTATTACTCGTCTACGTATTCAAGTTAAAGAACCTAAAAACGTAAATAAAGATCGTTTGAAATCTTTAGGCGCTTCCGGTGTCCTAGAAGTGGGTAATAATGTCCAAGCGATTTTCGGAACACGTTCCGATACGATCAAATCGCAAATGCAAGATATTATTGCAGGACGTACACCAAGACCTACACCAGTCACTGTAGATTCGGTTCCAGCAGAAGGAACAGCAGAGAATCAAGTGAACATTTTGGCAGAAGAAGTAATCGTTGCTCCTGCTGATGGTGAGTTGATGAATATTAGTGAAGTACCAGATCCTGTATTTTCACAAAAAATGACAGGTGATGGATTCGCAGTATTACCAACCAATGGCACCATTTGTTCACCGGTGAATGGTAAAGTATTTAACGTATTCCCTAGTAAACATGCGATCGGTATTATGTCTGAAGCCGGTAAAGAAATTCTTGTGCATGTAGGCGTAAATACGGTTAAATTGAAAGGTCAAGGCTTCACTGTATTGGTTGCAGAAGGCGATGATGTTATGGCTGGACAACCGATCCTTGAAGTGGATCTGGAGTATGTAAAAGCAAATGCACCATCGATCATTACTCCGATCATTTTCTCAAACTTACCAGAAGGTGCTACCGTAACATTGCACAAAACAGGTAATGTAAAAACAGGAGAAGGCAATATCGTTACCATCAAGTAATAGCGTTCATTTCGACTTTTGCAATGAATCTCAAAAAAATATAAAATAACAGACTATACGTACTTGTAAATAAACAGTGCGATAAGGAGTCAATAATGGATCGTTGTTACAGTCATGATCTGTCCTTATCGCATTGAATTTACAAATTGCTTATAGTTTTGTTATTAAGCTGCATTGTAAGCAATACTTAGAAAATACTTTATTTTTTCTAAAAACATCATGAATTTGCAGGATATTGCTGAATAATGTTAGCGATTGCTGAAAAAAGTCGAAAATAATTGTTTTGAAACGTGCATCACGCCTTATAATGCTGTACAATATAAGGGATGATCTAGTTATTAGTTAGTTATGATTGATCTTTACTATCCTATTATGATGAGAAAGCGAGTGAATTTTATAATGGAAAAAACATTCAAAATCGTTGACGAAGATGGTATCCACGCACGCCCAGCAACAGCATTGGTAACAGCTGCTAACAAATTTGCTTCTACAGAATCTTTTGCAGAAGCTAAAGGTAAAAAAGTAACTTTGAAATCAATCCTTGGAGTATTGTCTCTAGGTCTTGAGCAAGGTGACGTTATCGTTCTTTCTACACAAGGTGCAGAAGAAGATGCAGCATTGAAAGCTTTGACTGACGTTATGGTGAACGAAGGGCTAGGCGAAATCAATGGCTAATATTTTGGGAATCGCGGCGTCTTCGGGCATCGCCATTGCCAAAGCATTCCGTCTAGAACATCCTGAATACGAGATTACCAAACGCTCGATTAGTGATACAGATGCGGAATTGGCTAAACTTGATGCAGCTTTGGAAATTTCCAAAACTGAACTCGAGGCGATCAAAGAACGTACGTTACAAGAAATGGGCGCTAAAAAAGCAGAGATTTTCGAATCACATTTGTTGATTCTAAATGATCCTGAATTGATTAGCCCTGTAAAAGATAAAATCGCTACAGAAATGGTGAATGCTGAGTTTGCATTGAATGAAGTTGCAGCTCAATTTGTAACCATGTTTGAAAATATGAAGAGCACTTATCTTCAAGAACGTGCTGCTGATATGAGAGATGTTAGCAAGCGTGTCTTGAATCACTTGATGGGTGTTAACTTCCAAAGTCCAGCTGAGATCCGTGAAGAAGTCGTTATTATTGCAGAAGATTTGACGCCTTCGGATACCGCTCAATTGGATCGTAATTTTGTTAAAGGCTTCACTACAAATATTGGCGGACGTACTTCTCACTCCGCAATTATGGCTCGCTCGTTGGAAATTCCAGCAGTAGTCGGTACAAAAGAAGTCATGGAAGTTATTCAAAATGGGGATATCGTTATCGTTGATGGTCTTGAAGGTAATGTTATTGTTAACCCTGATGAAGCAACTCTTGCTGAGTACCGTGCTAAAGGCGCAGCTTATGAAGCTCAAGTTACTGAATGGCGCAAATTGCGTGATGAAGTAACGGTATCTAAAGACGGAGTACATGTTGAATTGGCTGCTAATATCGGTACGCCAAACGATGTGGCTGGTGTATTGGATAATGGCGGCGAAGGCGTAGGTCTATACCGTACAGAATTCTTATACATGGGTCGCGATGAATTGCCTTCTGAAGATGTGCAATTTAACGCGTACAAAACGGTTTTGGAAAAAATGGCAGGTAAACCGGTTGTTGTTCGTACACTAGATATTGGTGGCGACAAAGAACTACCTTACCTTGTTCTTCCAAAAGAAATGAATCCATTCCTTGGATTCCGTGCAATTCGTCTTTGTCTAGATCGTCAAGACATTTTCCGTACACAACTACGTGCATTGCTTAGAGCAAGTGTATATGGCGACCTACGTATTATGTTCCCGATGATCGCTACATTGATGGAATTCCGCGAAGCAAAAGCAGTATTAGTAGAGGAAAAAGAAAAACTGGTTGCTGAAGGTGTTGCTGTTTCTGACAACATTCAACTTGGCATCATGGTGGAAATTCCTTCTACAGCAGTACTGGCTGACCAATTTGCTAAAGAAGTGGACTTCTTCAGTATCGGTACTAACGATTTGATCCAATACACAATGGCAGCGGATCGTATGAATGAACGGGTATCTTACCTGTATCAACCATACAACCCATCTATCTTGCGTTTGGTTAAAATGGTTATCGATGCAGCTCATAAAGAAGGTAAATGGACAGGCATGTGTGGTGAGATGGCTGGCGATGCTACAGCAATTCCATTGCTACTCGGTCTAGGTCTGGATGAGTTCAGTATGAGTGCAAGCTCTATTCTTCCAGCACGTAGCCAACTAGCTAAATTGTCTAAAGCAGACATGCAAGAATTAGCTGCTAAAGCTTTGGATATGCAAACAGCTGAGCAAGTGGTTGAACTGGTACAAGCGATCCACGCTTAATTTTTCTTCCGTTACACGCTTGATATGATGAGCGTTAATAAGTTTTCCCAACATTTACTTTTAGCTGGTTTCTCTTTACAGAGAAATCAGCTTTTTTTGTTGTTATTATTTCTAATATTGTAGAATACTTATAAATAAAGTAAAAAAAGTTAATTGGATTTCCTCTAACTTCCGAAGTAACTGTTATATCTATATTTATAACTGATTACGATAGGGGAAAAAGAAAATGACAATGAACCGGAAAAAGAAATTTAAAACGCTCTCTGTTCAATTTAAAATTATTTTACCTATCATGTTAGTTGTAGGTACTATTATTTGTTCTATGGTCTATTATATTTTTCTACAAGTTCACGATGAAACAGATGCCCAAGGTATTGCTATGGCAAAGATTATCCGAATTGGAGCAGAATTAGCAAGTAACAATCCTAATTCGGGAATAGAAGCGTATCTAAAAGAACTTCATCAACAATTAGGCAATGAACTTCTGTTTTCAGCAATTTTAAATAAAGACACATCACCTGTATATACGACTGATAATGATTATATGGGCACAACGACATTGCAAACATTTGTAAAAGCAAATCAAGATAGTAAAGAATGGGTACTCCAAGATACAACCTATAAGAGCGAAGCCGCCAATCTTTTGGCAACTACATTATCTAATGGGCAAATTCTAGTTTTAATTACTTCCGAAAATGTATTGCATACCATCCGTAATGTTACACTTGTTGTAGTAACCATAAGTATGGTATTGCTTTTAGTATGTATTTACTGGATTGTATATAGACAATTTGAGACATTACGTACATTAGAAAAAATGATGTCTACTATTAGCGAAGGACAGGGCGATCTTACTCAACGTTTAGTCGTTAAAAGTGAAGATGAGATTGGACGAGTAGCGAATTCATTTAACCAATTTATCGAAAAAATACAGTCTATTATAGCGCAAGTTCAACAGACAGCAACAGCAACTTCTGTCCATACCAAAAATGTGTATGATACGTCTATTCATAATATGACAGTTTCTAAAGAAATTGATTATGCTATACAAGCGATTACCAAAGCTACAGCAAGTCAGTACGATGAAATCGAACAGGGAACTATTTCTATTCGTAAGATAGCTACTGTAATTGAGAATACAGATCAACATGCACAGCATCTGGAAAAACTAAGTACATTGATTGGTCAACGTCAACAATCTGGTGAACAAGCAGTTATTTATTTGCAAAATCATATGCAATCATTTGCAAGCTTGTCTGATCAAGTCTCTGTCAATTTAAATCATTTGATTACAGAAGTGAATGGTATTGTTAACATGTCTGTTCTTATTCAAGAGATTTCTAAACAGACAGGATTATTAGCACTTAATGCTTCTATAGAGGCTGCTCGCGCAGGAGAACATGGTAAAGGATTTGCTGTAGTAGCTTCTGAAATTGGCAAATTGTCAGATCAGTCCAAAGAAGCAACTACTCAAATACAAGATATTTTGAATCGTATTATTTCTTCTACTACGCTAACCAAAGAAGTGATGAATGCTTCGCAGATTGCTTTAAATGATCAATCACAAAGTGTTGATAATACAAGCGGTGCTTTTATAGAAATTGGTCAATCCATTCAAGAAATGAACAGTCTTATTGTAAGCATGAAGGATATGACGACTCAATTGAATATTAGCAAAGAACATATTATCGACTTTATTCAATCTGCTTCAACGACTACAGAAGAAACAGCTGCTGGCTCACAGGAAGTACTTGCCAGTGTAGAAAATCAAATCAAAATGTCACAACAAGTAACAGACAATATAGGATTACTAACTGAAAATATTAAAGAGTTAAACGTTATGGTTGATCGCTTTAAAGTATAAATAATTAGTTAATGGACTCAAAATAGTAGATGGATAGAGACTTATATGGATAATTAAGTTAGAAAAATGAGTATATCAATGATTATTCATCTTATAAAAAAATCATCCCATCGACTTGATCAGAATAGAAAAGTCGGTGGGATGATTGGTATGTTGCTATTTAATTACAAGCACAGTTTAATACTGGCTTACGAGCAGCTGTTGTTTCGTCCAAGCGTCTTACTGCTGTTCCATAAGGAGCATTTAGTAACAATTCTGGATTGTCTTTCGCTTCACCAGCGATCTGAATCATGGTATCAATAAAAGCATCCAGTGTTTCTTTGCTTTCTGTTTCTGTAGGTTCGATCATAATACATTCTTCTACATTTAGCGGGAAGTAAACTGTAGGCGGATGGTACCCGAAATCAAGCAATCGTTTGGCAACATCCAGTGTACGAATACCATACTGCTTGAGCCCTTTACCAGACATCACGAATTCATGCTTACATACGCTTGTATATGGCATTTCATAATGATCTTTAAGACGGTGCATCATATAGTTCGCATTCAGAACAGCACATTCAGACACTCGGCGCAGACCTTCAGGTCCATAGCTACGAATATACGTATACGCACGTACAAGAATACCAAAGTTACCATAGTATGCTTTGACACGACCGATCGAGTCAGGAGAACCACTACGTAAAGTAAAGGTACCGTCTTCTAATTTTTCAACAACCGGTTCAGGTAAGAAAGGAAGCAATCTGCTTTTCACACCGACAGGACCTGCACCCGGGCCACCGCCACCATGCGGTGTACTCATTGTTTTGTGTAAGTTCAAATGAACCACATCAAAGCCCATATCACCCGGACGTGTAATCCCCATAATCGCATTGGAGTTAGCACCATCATAGTACAATAATCCACCAGCTTCATGAACAATCTGAGCCACTTCACTGATTTGCTTTTCAAAAAGACCCAGTGTATTCGGGTTCGTTAACATGAGAGCAGCCGTATCTGATCCAACTGCCGCACGAAGGGCATCCAGATCGACTAGACCTTCTGGAGTTGAAGGAATCGTGATCGTTTGGAAACCAGCTACTGTTGCACTTGCAGGATTCGTACCGTGAGAAGAATCGGGTACGATAACTTTGGTACGGTGTTCACCACGTTTTTCATGATACGCACGAATCATCATTAGACCTGTCCATTCTCCATGAGCACCGGCAGCAGGTTGAAGAGTGACGGCATCCATGCCTGTTAGAGCAGCAAGGTCATTTTGCAAAGTATGCATCAGTTCCAGTGCCCCTTGAATACTTTGTTGTGGTTGATAAGGATGAATCTTCGCAAACCCTGCATAACGAGCTACATCTTCATTGACTTTAGGATTGTATTTCATCGTACAAGAACCCAGCGGATAGAAGCCATTATCTACGCCAAAGTTACGACGGGACAATTCTGTATAATGACGAATTACATCGACTTCGTACACTTCAGGTAAAGCAGGTTCTTCTTTACGAAGCATTTCTTGTGGAATCAATTGAGAGACTTCGACACGAGGAACATCGCAATCCGGTAAAGAATAACCGATTCGACCCGGTTGACTCAATTCAAAAATCAAAGCTTTTTCAGTAACAACAGCGCCTTGTACAGAAGTAACGGTCTCATGGACTACAGTTTCGTTTGTCATAGGATTGCCTCCAGTTCAGTTGCCAATAGATCTATCTCTGCTTTGGTACGTTTCTCTGTGACTGCGAACAAGATATGACCGGACAATTCAGGATAAGATAGGCTTAGATCATAACCACCAATCATGCCTTTAGCTAACAGTTGAGTATTAACATCAGCGACTGAAGTGCCTTCTGGTAAAGCCAGTACAAATTCATTGAAAAAAGGAGATTGGAATGCTAATTTGACATTAGGGATAGAAGATAAAGTTTGAGCAGCATAATGAGCTTTTTGCACATTCAGATCAGCTACATCCACCATACCTTGTCTACCCATGACAGATAGATATACCGATGCACACAGCGCAAGCAATGCCTGATTGGAACAAATATTTGATGTCGCTTTGTCACGACGGATATGTTGCTCACGAGTCTGCAACGTCAATACAAAACCACGTTTACCATCAATATCTTTGGTCTGACCTACGATTCGTCCGGGCATACGACGCATAAGCGGTTGAGCCACAGCGAAGAATCCACAAGTTGGCCCACCAAGCGACATCGAAATGCCAAGCGGCTGTGCATCACCAACAACGATATCAGCTCCAAGTTTACCAGGAGATTCGAGTAGTCCCAGTGAAATAGGATTCGTACTCACTACCAATAAAGCACCTTTGGCATGAGCAAGATCGGCAACTGCTTGAATCGCTTCAATACCACCGAAAAAGTTAGGGGATTGGACAAGTACAACAGCGGTCTGCTCATCAATCGCTTCAGTGAGCACCCCAATATCTGTGACTCCATCGCCATAAGGCACTTCAACTACATCCAGATTAAGACCACGAGCATAACTACGAACGACTCCGCGTGATTCAGGATGGATCGTAGAAAGAGCAATAATCTTTTTGCGTCCTGTAGCTGATGCTGCAAGGGAAGCTGCTTCGGCAAGTGCTGTTGCGCCATCATACATACTTGCATTGGCTACAGCCATTCCTGTCAGTTCACAGATATAGGACTGAAATTCAAAGATCGCTTGTAATTCACCTTGACTGATCTCTGGTTGATATGGAGTATACGCTGTATAAAATTCAGAACGAGAAATTACATGATTAATCACAGATGGCAAATGGTGATCATACAATCCTGCACCCAGAAAGCTAGTGTACCGATCTGTATCTGCATTTTGCCCTGCAAGACTAGACATATGACGAGTCAGTGTATATTCATCCAGCATTTCAGACATAGGCATAGTGCCTTGATAACGAAGGGATGCCGGAATATCTGTAAATAAATCCTCTATCGAAGAAGCACCAACAACCTCTAACATCTCTGCTTCATTCTGTGGGGTCATTGGAATATAACGATGCGATTTCATAAAGGTAGACTCCTTTGGGGCAACATATCAGTCGCCTTGTAATTTTATTTAGTGACAGAAGATGCTCGTTTGTAGAAAGGTGCCTTCACCACTTCAGCTTTGAGCATTTTACCGCGAATCTCAAGTTCTATCGGTGTTCCTAGAGCAGCACTGTCAGCTTCAATTAAAGCAAGTCCAAGATTACGCTTAAGTGTAGGAGATTGAGTTCCTGTCGTCACTTCGCCGATTTGTCGACCGTTCTGGTAGACAGGATAGTGTGGGCGAGGAATACCACGGTCGATCATTTCTACACCCACTAATTTACGAGACAATCCTTTTTCTTTTTGCGCGACTAGAGCCTCTTTGCCTGTGAAATGTTCTTTGTCTAACTTTACAAAATAGCCAAGTCCCGCTTCGAGTGGAGAAATATCTGCTGACAGCTCTTGACCATACAGAGGAAGACGAGCTTCAAAGCGAAGCGTATCCCGTGCACCCAGTCCACAAGGAATCAAGCCAAGCGGTTCACCTGCTTGCAATAGCTTTTCCCAGATGAGAGGAGCATCTGTTGCAGATACATATAGTTCATAACCATCTTCACCGGTGTAACCTGTACGAGAGATGAGCGCATGAACACCAAAAATCTCAGCTTTTTCGATAAAAGAAAATCCTGCCAGTTCAGCATAACGATCGCTTTGTGTAGCCGCTTGTAAAATAGCAACCGCTTGAGGACCTTGTAAAGCAATTAAAGCGGTTTGTTCTGAAATGTTCTCAAGAGTGACATTGGCAGGCAAAGACTGCTTCATCCAATCGATATCTTTATCAATATTCGAGGCATTGATCACGAGCATATAATGTTCTTCGCCCAGACGATATACCAGTAGATCATCGACTACACCACCTGTTGGATAGCACATTAATGTATATTGGGCTTGTCCATCTTGCAAGCGAGAAGCATCGTTAGTTAATAATTGTTGCAAATAGGCAAGGGAACCTTCACCTGAAATGATCACTTCACCCATATGAGAAACATCAAATAATCCAGCTTGTTCACGAACCGCTTCATGTTCTTTTTGAATTCCTGTAAATTGAACAGGCAATTCCCAACCGCCAAAATCGATACAGCGTGGGGAACCGGATTGAGCATAAAGAGGAAAAATCGGCGTACGCTTCAGTTCTGTTGTCATGATCGTCACCTCATCGAATTAGTTTGTAGCGAAAAATCGCATATATCATTTTTTGTGAAAAAAGAATAAAATCATCCGAAAAAGCTCAACAAAAAAGACAGAGAGAAAAGGAAATAAGCAGGTACTATACCTGAAATATTTCTTTTTCTCCCTGTCCTTGATACCTGAGAGTTACCTTGTGCTCAATAGCTTATAAGCAACAAGTTTCCCCTTGGGTGATTGGTTGTTATCATTCGGATATTCGTCGGTGACCGAATGATGCCAATTCTCTCCAGAGCTGCGTCCGGTACAGGTCCCTTTTACCTGAGAGATTCACCATTACTGGCTTACTCCTTCGGCGCTGTCATGGTTCTGAACAGTCTCTCCCTGTACTTTCATTCGCTACATATGATGTTATGTATTTCCGAACATTAAGTATTGAAACAGTGATGAATGTATGTATATTATATTAATACTTGATTCAAAAAGCAATGTCAAGAGTATTGACAGTATAATCTGCCTTGCTATACGCTTGTGTGCATGAAGACATTACAACCATGAACCGGAGGAATGAAAAATGAGTGAGATTAAAGATCAATTGCTGTATAGTGCAGAACATGAATGGGTAGAGCGTATTAGTGATGATACGGTTCGTATCGGTATTACTGATTTTGCTCAACATCAGCTAGGAGATATCGTATTTGTTGAATTGCCACAAGCAGGTGCAGAAGTTGCTTCTGAAGCTGTGATCGGCACGATTGAATCGGTCAAAACAGTATCTGATCTTTTTAGCCCGGTGACAGGTACGATCACTAATTTTAATCCTGAATTGGAAACAGAACCTGAACTGGTGAACTCTGATCCTTACGGACGTGGCTGGATGGTTGAAGTTAAAGTCAGTGGTGACCTAGATAGTGCATTATCAAGCCTTTTGAGTGCAGAAGCTTATGCTGAACACGCCCAAGACTAACTCATACACTGTAAATCTATACAAAAGAAGGATATAAAATCTATTTATATGTATTGTAACAAGAACAAGACTGAAAACCTAGATGGGGATCAGTCTTTTTTTGTTATGTATATTTTTGATACAGGTAATTAAAGTGCACAATAACGACATTCTTTTTTATTTTAGGTTGGAGGAATCTGCATAATACGATAGAATGATTAAATAAAGCAAAAATAGAATTTTTTTACATAGATCTAATAATGAATGTACACTGCGACATGTACAACATACCTATTTTATTGATGATTACCTCTGGAGGGGAGATTGTTGTCTAAATATCTATATCGTTTATTTCTGATTATGGTGATATTGGGATCGTTACCTGTACTGGTAATCGGGATATTTTCTTATACGTTGGCGGCAGGTGATGTCGAGCAGAAAGTGCAAGACGGTAATGCACAATTATTAAATGAAACTCAATTACGTGTAGATCAAGTACTCAAAACATTGCAGTTGTCTGCTGTACAATATGTCAATTCGCCGTTTGTTACGGAAACGATGAAGCAACCTTTGCAATCGGGAGACTTTGAAAAAATACGTAATTTGACGACCGGATTTAATAATTTGCAAACGATTACATCGCTAGATCAAATACGTTTAATTAACTTTGAGCATAACTGGGTAGTCTCAGGAACATCATTCAGTCAAGTATCTGATGCAGAAGATCAAAGTGTGCTTCGATCATACCGACACAATCGAAATAGCATGTTCTGGGTAACCGATACTTCAATAGCGAATAACGGATATACGTCAAATATAGATATGATCTCAGAAGACGAATTGGACTCAGGATCGCCTGAAAAGGAAACAAAAGTAACCAGTATGGTGTTCAAAATTCCACTATTACCTTCGACCGGTGAACCACGCGGATTGTTAGTCTTGGATATTGCCAATGATGAAATTGATAATTGGGTCACCAGCAGTACACGTTTGGGACAAATATATGTGTTTGATCAATACCAACAAGAATTTCTAGATAACGGTCAGAGTACACAATATCCTGGATTACAAAATGAAGTGTTTGCTCATGTTCATCAAGGGGAACGTCAAGGATTTTTTAATTGGAAAAGTGAAGGTGAAGAAGTGGGAGTGACTTATTCTTCATCGACACTGAACGGATGGGTATATGTGTCTGTCGTATCTATAGGACAGATTACGTCCCAGACAAGAAAAATAGCAGTATTAACGATTAGTGTCTGTGTAGCGATGTTATTGTTAACTGCACTATTGGCTTTTCTCAGCAGTCGTCGTATGTATTCTCCTGTGTCTAAATTAATGCAGTTATTAGGTGCCAGTGACTCTGTAGATTATACTGGACGGCTCAAGGCAGAAGAGCCATCCACAGATACAGGGTATAGACGATTATGGTTAGGTCACCGAAAAGGATTAGCCGGAGATCAACATAAGCCAGTGAAAAGACGAGATGAATTTGCTTATATTGGAGAACAAGTGGAGCGGATGCGCTTAACAGGGCGTGAGTTGGAAGAGCAGATTCGGGAACAGGTTCCGCAATTGCGAGAATTATCAGTGATTAAGTTGATCAGCGGGCAGATTCCTGCTAATGAATTTGAACGTCGCCGTCTGATCTATGGATTTCCTGAATCGGTTCGTTCTATGGCGGTATTGGTATTACAGATCGATACGGTACAAGGAACACGGTATGAAGAAACCGATCGAGAACTGTTACTGTTTGCTATTAATAATATGGTGTCTGAATTGATTTCGGTAGAACATCGCTTTAGTCCGGTATTGATCGAACAATCTCAAGTTAGTATTCTGGTCGAACCCGCAGATAATGAAGATGCTACTTCGTGGTATCACAGTCAAGCAGAGCGTGTACGTACTCAAATTCAAGACTATTTATCGTTGTCAGTCAGTATCGGGATCAGCCGTCCATTCGAACATTATCAAGGAGCACCTGATGCCTATGGAGAAGGACTAGAAGCACTCAAGCAACGAATGAGTCTGGGCAACAAATTGATTATTCATTTTGAAGATATTGATCATAGTACGCCTATGGAAGTAGCAGTCTATACTCAGCTCAAACAGTTAGAAGATCGTATTATCCAATCGCTGCAAAATGGAGATTATGAGCAGACTCCACTGTATTTCGATGAATATATTCGTCATGTGATGGACAAAGAAATACATTTCCGCGATTATCCAGTATTGCTAACCCAATTGGCTGCTCGTGTATATGAGATGGTACAGCAAAAAGGTGGAACTGTTAATGGAGTCTTAGGTAAAAAAGCATCGCTGCATCGCTTGCTTGAACTACAGACGGTAGAAGAAATCAGGTACTGGTTCACTCATGCACTATTTGAGCCGTTACAGCAATTTTTACAAAGCCAATCGGAGTCACAGTATATCAATATTGCCGATCAGATGATTCAGATTATCCAACAGCGATATGAACAAGATTTGTCATTGGAAATGTGTGCAGAACAACTTAACTTTCATCCGGTGTATTTAAGTCGTGTTTTTAAAAAAGAAACAGGTATTAAGTTTAGTGATTATGTAGCTGAATATCGAATGAATCAAGCGAAAAAATGGTTAGAAACAACCGATTGGCGAATTGCAGATATCGCAGAAAAATTAAGCTACAGTAACACGACAGCCTTTATCCGTATTTTTCGTAAAATAGTGGGAACGACTCCTGGTAAATATCGTGAAGAACATCGCAGTCGGAAGTTGATTTGAGTAAATACGAGTTGAATTCAGCATATATAGAGGTTGAAAAAAGGTTACTGTGTTCCCCAAAAAAGAAGCTAAAACCCTGATACAGTAAGGATTAGCTTCTTTTTTTACATATAAAGCTAAAATTGGATGATAGCCTGTTATTCTTCTGGAAGCGACAATAAGTCTATACAAATGTTAACGCTTTCAAGGAGGGTGAAGGATGGAAGCCAAATCGGTCAAATCATCTACACGGATACGTACAAAGGAACGTCAGGCGAACATGTCATGGAAAGAATTTTACAAAAATCGTTGGTTGTACATTATGTTGTTGCCGGGAATTATTTATTTTGTCGTCTTTAAATATGTACCAATGTACGGAATTGTGATGGCGTTTCAAGATTATGTTCCTTACCGAGGAATCTGGGAAAGCAATTGGGTAGGATTCAAGCATTTTGAACGCTTTTTTAGTGAACCGCAATTTTGGATGTTATTTCGCAATACGCTGATCTTGGCACTGTACAATATTATCTTCTTTTTTCCTTTACCCATTATTGTATCGTTGATGCTTAATGAAGTGGTGACGGAACGATTTAAACGGTTCGTCCAAACGTTAATCTATGTACCGCATTTTGTCTCATGGGTTGTCGTTGTTGGTGTATTTTATATGATCTTTACCACAGAAGGCGGTATTTTAAACGAATTGATCTTTGCGATTACCGGACAAAAAATAGCATTTTTATTAGAACCCGGTTGGTTCCGCACGATGATTATTTCACAATCAATATGGAAAGAAGTCGGTTGGGGAACGATTATTTTTCTAGCGGCTTTGTCAGGTGTAGATACTCAGTTATATGAAGCTGCCCGGATGGATGGAGCAAGTCGTTGGAGACAGTTATGGCATATCACATTACCGGCGATTCGCAGTACGATTATTATTTTACTTATTTTGCGTCTGGGAACGTTTTTGGATACCGGATTCGAACAGATTTTCTTAATGCTGACTTCTACAAACCGTGATGTAGGGGAAGTGTTCGATACTTATGTGTACGTCAAAGGGATGACTCAAGCCCAATACAGTTACAGTGCCGCTGTGGGACTATTCAAATCTGTGATCGGTTTGCTACTGGTTGTCGGTGCTAATCAATTAGCCAAAAAATGCGGAGAAGAAGGCATTTATTAATGTATCTATCGTCCGAAAGGAGACCACATGATGAAACAAGATCGTACATTAGGAAATCGGTTATTTGATTATACCAATCATACCTTGTTGTTATTGTTAGGTATTGTAACGGTATTACCTTTTATCTATATCACTGCTGTATCGTTTACCAGCCCAGCCGAAGTTGCTAAAGGAGGATTTATTCTTTTTCCCAAAGAATTCTCTCTTGCCGCTTATCGCTATATCTTCTCAACGTCTACACTGCTGAACAGTCTATGGGTATCAATCTATATTACGGTACTCGGTACACTGATTAACTTGCTACTGACGACATTGATGGCATACCCGTTATCTCGTCCTTATTTGCGAGGCAGAAAATACATCATGCTCGGTGTACTGTTCACCATGTTATTCAGTGGCGGAATGATTCCTACGTACTTTGTAGTCAATTCACTACATTTAACAGATACATTATGGTCGCTGATGATTCCCGGAGCGATTAGCGCTTTCAACTTAATTGTACTCAAAAACTTTTTCCAACAGATTCCGGACGGACTGGAAGATGCCGCCAAGATTGATGGATGTAACGACGTATCGATCCTTTTCCGTATCGTCTTACCACTATCTTTACCAGCAATGGCAACCTTTGCACTGTTCTACTCTGTAGCTCACTGGAATAGCTTCTTCAGCGCTATTCTATATATCAACGACAGCGACAAATGGCCTGTCCAAGTGTGGCTACGCGAAATCGTTATTCTCGCCCAAAGTCGAATCGGAGACACCAGTATCGAAGAAGCCGATATCCAACCACTCACGATCCGAATGGCAGTAATCGTCTTCTCCACACTACCGATCTTAATGGTCTACCCATTCCTACAAAAACACTTTGCCAAAGGCGCACTCCTAGGCTCAGTCAAAGGCTAATATATTAATGATCCAATACATCTTAATTGCGTATTTAAAAATAACTTAAATAAGTTTGTGAATAGAAATCCCAAGTTACAACTATCCCAACACATCCATAATCAAAAACCACATTCAATGCATTTCGATCCACTATTATTTGTATAAACCATTACAATCAATACTTTATCTAGAAAATGATTAACTCCAATAATATCTGAACTCCAAATGCTCAAAACAAACAATCTCACTCATATCCAAAACCAATATCCAAATCCTTAAATCTCTAAATGTCTAAATGTCTAAATCTCTAAATCTTTCCTGCTACCCCCACCCAATGGTGCTGGGCGAAGGGGGAGATGGATTCTGAAAGTCGCATTTAAGACTCGGATATCGACCGTTTAGCGGTCAATCAAGATATCCGATCTTACCAGCGACGGCAAGAACCATCTCCCCCGAAGCCCTTCACCCCACCCCATCAATGAAAGGAGTTATCAACACATGAAAAAACAAACAGCAACATTAATGTGCCTCATACTAGCCACATCAACCGTACTCAGTGCATGTGGAAGCAAAGGCTCTCAAGGAGCTTCTGTCGATGATACAATCACTATGGCAATTTCACAAATCGGGGATATTCCTTCCGCAGGCAATCAAGTGCAACAAGAAATCGAAAAGTACACCGGCAAAAAAATAGATGTACAGTGGATACCGAACTCCGCTTATGATGACAAAATCAATGTCATGATCGCTTCAGGAGATATGCCTGATATTTTGAAAGTAAACTACACACCTGCGGTCACCAATGCGATGCGTAATGATGTGTTCTGGGAAGTTGGCCCTTATCTCAAAGATTATCCTAACTTGGCTGCACAAGCCGATGTGTTTTACGATAACGTCAAAGTAGATGGCAAAATTTACGGGGTACCTCGCTTTTCCGATATTGCCCGTGCGACATTGATCTATCGCTCGGATTGGTTCAAAAAGCTGAAGCTAGATGTACCGAAAAGCACAGAAGACTGGTACAACAATGTGAAAGCGTTAACATTAGATGATCCAGATGATAATGGCAAAAAAGATACGTATGGCATGATGTTGTTCAAAAAATATAATGAAGGCGAATATTCATTTACCACGCGTCTTGCTGTTAGTCTGGGTGCACCGAATAAGTGGAAAGTCGAAGAAGATGGTTCATTTACGCCAGAATTTATGACAACAGAATATAAAGGTGTAATGGATCTACTGAAGCGTCTGTATGATGAGCAATTGATCAATCAAGATTTTGCTGTATTTGATTCGACTGAAGCAGACAAGAAATTCGATTCCGGTCTAACCGGTATGAAGATCGCTGTAGCACAAACGGCTAAAAGTCAGCTTGAACGATTACAAGAAAATGTACCTGATGCAGAGATTGATCTTGCCAAGTTAGAAGGGCCAGACGGTTATCGTGTACCTGCACAGTCGGGTAATGCAGGCATTCTTGTATTCCCCAAAGTGTCTGTACCTACAGAAGAAGACCTCAAAGCACTTCTTTCTTTTTTGGATAAATTAATGGACCCTGAAATGTCTACATTGTTATTACGTGGAGTCGATGGCAAGCATTATAAAAAGTTGGACGATGGACGTGTAGAGATGACAGACTTTGCTGCTTTTCAGCGTGAAGTGAAGCCTTATCGTGATAATCTGCCATTGGTAGAAGGCTATAACGTACCCGCGCAAAAAGATACCAAGATTGGTGAAAAAGGAGTAGCGATGGCGAAAGAAATCACGCAGTATGCTGTTCCTAATCCAGCATTGACATTGTATTCACCGACATATGAAGAACGTGGTGGTGATCTAGATCAATTGATTAATGATGCACAGACCAAATATATTATGGGCAAAATCGATGAGAACGGTTGGCAACAACAAGTGGAACTATGGAAAACATCAGGTGGCGCTAAAGTGATGCAAGAATACGCAAGCTCTTACAAAGAACAGCAACAACAAAAGTAAAGCCAATCATGATTTTTATCCCACTATATTCAGGAGGATACCAAAATGAAATTTGTGGTCAAACAAAGTGCATGCTGGACACTGACAGCAATATTGGCTTTCGGATTAACAGGTTGTGGCAATAGCGATCAAGGCGCTGCCACAGCAGACTCTTCAACAGTACGTATTTCGCTTATGCAAGTCGGTGATATTCCCAAAACTGGAAATGATATCGAGACAGGATTGGAAAAACATATCGGCAAAGATTTGGATATTCAATGGATTCCAAGCTCTGCTTTTAACGATAAAGTCAACGTGATGATCGCTTCAGGCAATTTACCTCATATTATGAGATTGAATTATATTCCGACAACAGTGGGTGCGATTCGTTCAGATCAATTTTGGGAGATAGGACCGTATCTTAAAGACTATCCGAATCTAAGCGCTCAAGATCCTGAGTATTATAGCAACATCACAGTAGATGGCAAATTGTATGGAATCCCTAATTTCCGCGATATTGGACGGGCTGCAATCGTGTATCGAAAAGACTGGTTTGATACATTGAAATTAGGTGTCCCAAAAAGTGTAGACGATTGGTACAATGCCGCCAAAGCGATAGCGACTCAAGATCCTGATGGCAACGGTAAAAACGATACCTATGCTTTTCCATTATTCAAAACGTATACCGAAGGTTCTCAAGCTCCATTGACCCGTATTGCAGTCAGTCTAGGCGGAGTCAATCGCTGGGGAGTAGATAAAAGTGGTAAATTTACGCCTGAATTTATCACACCGCAATATACCGAGGTATTACAAATGATGCATCGTCTATATGCAGAAAAATTAATCAATGCCGATTTCCCATCACTGGATTCAACAGAAGCTGATAAAATGATGGCATCCGGTAGAATAGGGATGAAATTGAACGGCGTAGCTACTAACGGCAAAAGTACACAACAGTTGCTGACAGCTGCTGTACCGGATGGCGTAGTGGATATTTCTCCATTTATAGGACCCGAAGGTATTCGGATAGCCGGTGAACCCGGTAACTTTGGATTTCTGGCTTTTCCCAAAGCGACTGTACAAGATGAAGCTCAATTGAAAGATCTGTTAAGTACACTCAATAAATTAATGGACGAACCGACAAGTACATTACAATTACGTGGAATCGAAAATAAACATTATAAAAAAACAGCAGATGGTAAAACCGAATTTATCGATTTTGACGGATACCAACGGGATGTGAAGCCATACCGTGATAATTTACTGAATATCGAAGGGTATAATGTGCCTGAATTAATCGACACTGAACTGGGAACTAAAGGTGTGAAATTATCGAAAGATGATCGCAAATATGCAGTCTCCAACCCGGCGTATAATCTGGTATCTGATATCTATACCGAACGTGGGCAAGAATTAGATCAGATGATCAGTGATGCACAGACCAAGTACATTATGGGTGAATTAGATGATGCTGGCTGGCAACAAGCGATTACAAGTTGGCGTACAGCAGGAGGAGATCAACTGATCAAAGAGTATGAAGAAGCATATGCCAAGTTGAACAAGTAAATGATTAAATCAATGAATAGTTAGCGATAACGAAATATTTATCGAAACTATGCAATAGGATAGATACCAAAAAACTGTAATTACTTCTTGTTCTATTCTGATACTACAGAGTAGGCAATGAGGTGTGATTACAGTTTTTTTGATATGTCATCTCCATGTTTCGACGCTTTTACCGATCAATACATGCGTAGAAATAGATGGACTGGTTTATTAACAAGAAAAGAATGACTTACAGGAGGAACATCATGAGTACAAAACGTGTATTGATTACAGGCGCCAATTCCGGTATGGGACTTGCTTCTACTATCGAATTAGCGAAGCGTGGTTATGAAGTGATTATGGGCTGTCGTAACGAAGAACGCGGACAACAAGCGCTACAAGAAGCACGTGAACAGAGTGGTTCTGATCGAATTAGTCTCATGAAATGTGATCTAGGTTCTCTTAAACATATTCGAGAGTTTGCCGAAGAATTCAACCAAAAATATGATCGTTTGGATGTACTGCTTAACAATGCAGGGGTGGTGAATTTAAAGCGTCAGGAGACTGAAGATGGATTTGAAATGAGTATTGGTGTGAATCATCTAGGGCATTTTTTGCTGACTCATTTACTGTTGGATGCACTTCAAGCTTCTCCGCAAGGACGAATTGTTGTGGTTAGTTCAGGCGCTTACAAAATCGGTAAAATTCATTGGGATGATCCACATTTACATCATGGATATACTGTTATCAAATCGTATGCTCAATCCAAGCTTGCGAATATCTTTTTTACACGTGTTATGGCTGAAAAGTTAAAAGGCACAAATGTAACGATCAATTGCCTGCATCCTGGTGCAGTGGCTACGAATATTGGAGTCGATCGAGATACTGGATTCGGCAAGCGTATTTTGGCAGGAGTAGCGCATCTTCCTTTTTTCCAGACGCCAGAGCAAGGTGCCGAGACTGCTATTTTTCTAGTGGATGATGAGACTGTCGCTCAACATTCGGGTGCTTATTATTATCGTAAACAGAATCATAAGCTGAAGTCCAAAGCCCTTGATGAAGCAGAAGCGCTTCGTTTTTGGGAATGGAGTAAAGAGCAGATAGGCTGGCAAGATTAATAAGAATGATCATTTTAAAATGATGTCATTTGTTGTGCAATCTATCTTACATCATGATGGATCTACTGTTACAATAGAAGCATCTGGTATCCAGTAGGATCAGAATAAACATAGAAAGGATGATGATATAGAATGAGTAATGAATATCCGCCAAATCCGAATGGAGTTCAGCAGAATCCGTATCAAGCTCCGCCTCAAGAGCAACAGGGAGGAATGCCACCCTATCCACCTTATATGCAACCGCCTTTACAAGGGTTAGGTGGCTGGTTAGCTTGTTTTCAGGTGTATATGTATTATGTACTTATTGCTTTCTTTTTCACGATTCCTAGTTACATATTTTTAATGTGGATGCACAATAATCCAGAAGAGTTTGAATCAGCAATGCCCGGAATGACTAATCAGTTGTTTGCGATTTATGGTGAACGTTTTACATTGGTGATGATCATAGGAATTATACTTGCTTCGATCTCTTTGGTCTGGATGCTTGTTAATTTAATTTTCTTTTACCAACGTAAAAAATTCTTGCCACGTTTGATGATTGCTTATTTCATTTTTGAGTTAGCAGGTACAGTCGTTACTATGCTTATCATACCTGATGTAGGTGTATTTACTACATTTAGTACGATTTTGGGAGTCGCTCTTGCTGTAGCTTGGATTTTCTACTTTATGCGTTCTGTACGTGTTAAAAACACATTTGTGCGTTAATCTTCTTTAATTAATACATCTAATCTTAATTTTTGCGTTTTTACAAGGAGGCAGACTTTATGAGTGATCCGCATTTACCGTACACTATAGAAATAGCCAGACAAGAAGATTTACCTGCTATTGTCGATATCTATAATTCTTCAATCCCTGCAAGGCTAGCTACCGCAGACACAGAACCTGTGACTGTAGAAAGCCGTCAAGCGTGGTTCGATGAGCATGTTCCAGATCGTCGTCCCCTGTGGGTCTTGTGGCAAGAAGGTCAGATTGCAGGCTGGGCAAGTTTACAGACCTTTTATGGACGACCTGCTTATAATGGAACAGTGGAGCTAAGTGTATATGTGCATAATGATTATCAAGGCAAAGGGATAGGGAGCAAATTAGTATCTTATGCGATTGAGCAAGCCCCATCATTGCATATCCATACATTGCTTGGATTTGTTTTTGCTCATAATGATCCAAGTCTAAAATTATTGCGTAAGTTTGGATTTGAAGATTGGGGACATTTGCCACGTGTAGCTATTTTGGATGATGTAGAACGTCATTTAGCGATTGTGGGCAAACGCATAGAATCCAAGTAAAATAAGCTACATATTTAACTTCATACTTGCAACCTCACACCTGATAATCCGTCTAAAGATTATCAGGTGTTTTTTCATTATGGTGTCGATTACACTGGGATAGAGTATGCATCTGATAAGATCGGTAGGTTGCTCAAAGATAAAGTTGACGTTAATATGTATGAGGAACCATAACTATAGAGAAATGGCTATTCCAGCATATGCCAACAGGAAATAGCTTGTGAAAGGAAGCCAATCAATGATTATATTAAAATCGCCTCAAGAAATAGAAGCAATGAGAACAGCTAGTCAAATCGTAGCTGATTGTCATCGTGAGCTTGCCAAGCTTATTCAACCCGGCATTACCACGATGGAAATTAATGAATTTGTCAAAAAACATATCACCAAACTAGGTGGTAAGCAGTTTACCAATGGATATAATGGTTTTGAATATGAGACCTGTGCATCTGTGAATGACGTTATTGCTCATGGATTTCCGAGTCGTATTCCTTTAAAAGAAGGCGATATTGCCAAAATCGATATCGTTGCTGAATATGATGGTTGGCTTGGTGATTCCGCATGGTGTTATGCCGTAGGTAACATCTCACCAGAAGCTGAAAAATTAATGCGAGTCACTAAAGAATGTCTGTATATCGGGATAGAACATGCTATCGTAGGCAATCGTCTAGGAGATGCAATGGCACCTCTTCAACATCATGCAGAGAGCAATGGCTTCCATGTGGTACGTGATCTGTTAGGGCACGGAATAGGGCGTGAACTTCACGAGGAACCGAACTTTACACATACAGGTAAGCCCGGCAAAGGCACACGTCTTAAAGAAGGTATGGTCTTTACGATCGAACCGATGATTAATGAAAGTACGTACCGGATGACGATTGATGCAGATGGTTGGACAGCACGTACCGCAGATGGTGGATGGTCTGCTCAGTATGAACATACAATAGCGATCACAGCGGATGGACCGATTATTTTGACTGCTCAGTAATCGTTTTAGATTCGTCTGAGTTTCTTTTGAATAAGGATCAGGTAGCAGTGCTTAGCAAGTGAATCATCAACAGCTGTTACCTGATCATTAATCCTAATTAATAATTTAATTTTGATATATGGTTATGATTTTTATTCAAAAGCAAGCATTTGAGGTAAATAATAGGCAATATTATATCCAAATTAACCTTCGCTTTCCCAAAGATACAATCGCTATCGGATAAATAATAATAGTCGGTATGATATTCATTAACTATTTGTGCTAACGATTGCACTCTTGAATATTACAAAAACCCCCATCAAATAGGACTAAAGTTCCATTAAACCTTCAAGAATTCGACAAAATATCCGATACTATTATTATAAGCAATTGTAAATAAATACTAGACTTGTTAGTAACCCTTGACGGTATGGAAATGAATATGAACATTCGTGCTCATAGTTAACCTAAAATATGGTGGTGAATATAATGTTAGATAAAATGAATCATTCCTTAATACGAAATTTAGATGTAGCTGCTGACTACTTTTACGATATAGATGATCTTGGACTACAATATACGCCTCAGTACAGTATATTCAAACTTTGGGCACCAGATGCTGTCCAGATGGATCTTATGTTATATCAAGATATGGGTGTGTACGATGACGAAGGTCTAGTGCATGATCATACGTATGGTAAAGCGTATCCAATGAAATCCGAAGAAGGCGGCGTATGGCAATGTGAGCAACACGGTGATCTTGCAGGTCAGTATTATATGTACCGTGCTACATTTGCTGACGGTTCTGTCCAATATGCAGTAGATCCTTATGCTCGGGCTGTTTCTCCGAATGGACAACGGACAGCTATTATTGATCTTCAGACGACCAATCCAGAAGGTTGGGAAAATGATGTAAAGCCACGTATGTCCAGTGTGACTGATGCCGTGATCTACGAACTGCATGTGCGTGACTTCTCCATTGATGAATCTTCGCAAATGAAACATAAAGGTCAATATCTAGCTTTTACTGAAAAAGGTCTACAAGACGAGCATGGCAATCAGATCGGTATCGATCATCTTAAAGAACTAGGTATAACCCATGTTCATTTATTACCGATTGCTGATTTCCATACCGTCAATGAATTAAAAGTAAATGATCCTGATTCTACTCAGATGAAATACAATTGGGGATACGATCCTCAGCATTATAATGTACCTGAAGGCGCATATGCGACTGATCCTGCGGATCCGACTTCACGTATTCGTGAATTTAAACGTTTGGTACAAGCTTTACATGCAGAAGGTCTACGTGTAGTCATGGATGTCGTGTATAACCATACGTATTCTGTAGATGATGGACCTTTTGATCGTTTGGTTCCGGGCTACTTTTACCGTACAGATGAAAAAGGTCAATTGACTAACGGTTCTGGTGTAGGTAACGAGATTGCAACAGAACGTCCAATGGTACGCAAATATATCAAAGATTCTTTGCGCTACTGGGCTAATGAATATCATTTGGATGGATTCCGATTTGACTTGATGGGCTTAATTGATACCGATACCGTGACTCAATTGACTCAAGAATTACGTCGTGATGTCGATCCTTGTATATTGATCTATGGTGAGCCATGGACAGGTGGATGGTCTCTTCTTCCACAACAGACGCTGAAAGGCGCACAACGTGGTAAAGGATTTGCTGTATTTAACGATAATTTCCGTGAAGCGATTAAAGGCGATAGCGATGGGGATACACAGGGTTTTGCAACAGGAGCATTTGATGTTGAAGGCGATGTTGTCAAAGGAATCTATGGCGCAATTGGTGATTTTACAGATCATCCTAGTGAAACGGTCAATTATGTAACTGCTCATGATAACTTAAATCTGTGGGATAAGCTTGTACGTACCTACGGACAAGATGATGCTCTTTCTTTCTTACACATGGATAATGGACAGTTAGCAGATGGACGTAGCGTAGAACAAGCGGTAGAAGCCGCAGAACCTTATAAATACATTGATCCTGAATATGTGTTGTCTAATGAATGGGTTCGTCGTTCAATCTTGGCAAACGGGATTGTGTTAACCAGCCAAGGCATTCCATTTATCCATGCTGGCGATGAAATGTTACGTACCAAATTTGGCGATCATAACAGTTATCGTAGCCCGGATGTGATCAATGGATTACGCTGGGAAAATAAACATCATTTCCGTCCTGTATTTGATTATTATCAAGGTCTGATTCAATTAAGACGTTCTCATCCCGCATTCCGTATGGATCAACGAGAAGATGTTGAAAAACATCTAAAAGTATTGCGTAGTGACAAGCAGATTGTTGCTTTCCAACTTGGTGAATATGCTCATGGTGATAAATGGAATCGAATCGTTGTAATCTATAATGCGAGCACTCATGATCAGAATGTGGCTTTGCCATTATCAGCAAGCCCATGGCAAGTGGTTGTTAACGAGAATCAAGCAGGTATACATCCATTAGCTAGTGTGGTCGGTCAAGAAGTGATCGTTCCACCATTATCAATGATGGTGCTGTACGATGAAGAAGATCAATATATCCCTGTAGCAGCTAGTCTAGAATGGGATTATACTCCAAGCATTATGGAACCCGGCGAAAAGTTACAGATCAAAGTTACTCCACGCGATCAACGAGGTCGTATTTTTGAAGCAGAATCTGTACAGTTCCACTCTTCGAATGAGCAAAACGTTATTGTGCGTGAAAATGGACAAATAATTGCTTTAAACGAAGGAGATAGTACAATCTGTGCTTCTTGTGGTAGCGTGAAAAGTACACTGTTATTACATGTAGAAACGCTAGTACCGCATATGATTCATTTGCAAGGGGAACATCAAGTCTATGGCGGAAAACGTATTCCGTTGAAGGCTGAAGTTCTGGATCAATACAGTCGCCCCATTGCTCGTCCAAAAGTGCAATGGGATTCAAGCGACAAACGGATTATCCGTGTGAATAAAGATGGATTGGTACGTGGGATTCGCCCGGGTACAGCCAAAATTACCGCTTCTTGTGGTAAAGCAACAGCCCAATGGTTAGTAGAAGTACTGCCTTATGTTCCTCGTAGTATTGAAGTGGAATATGAGCGTCCTAATCAAGATTATAAAGGTTGGAATCTATGGGTATGGGGACCAATCTTAGGTCACAGACAAGTCGATTTTGAACGGATTGAAGACGGTAGAGCCGTTGCAAAAATTGTGGTTGCTCCTGAAGAAACCAGTGTTGGATTTATTATCCGTCTCAAAGACTGGCAAGCCAAAGATGTAGATACAGATCGCTATATTTTCGTTAATACTCATCAAGATGCGATTAAAGTATTAATCAAAAGTGGCGATCCACAATTTGAAGTAGAACCTGTGATGTAATCATTCAAAATAGCTACTTCTTTAGAAATAAAGAGTAGCTATTTTTGCTATTTTTGATAATAAATTAGGTTTATAACGAGTAATTATGGAAATGAGAGACCGTTCCTGATAAAATCATAACCAACAAACGTTTGGCATAGCGAAAAATATGGCGATGGAAGTAAAGGATAAGGAATAACGAACACCTAAAATAGATAGAAGGAGGAACTCGTTGATGGCGATTTATGGAATAGCGGACGCGTTCACAGCAAGTATACGATGAGCGAAAACCGGAACCGACTCGGAGTCATTGATATTGGTTCAAACTCAATCCGTCTGATTATTTATGAAGCAGGTGCAGATGGAACCTGTCGTATGATACACAAAGCGAAAGAAACTGTTCGGCTAGGTGTGCGCAGGGATGAGAATGGCAACATGATTGAGGAAGATATCCGAACGGTTATTCCTATCCTCCAGAAGTTTAAGCATATTTGCGCAACGAATCATACCCATCAGATTCGTGCTGTAGCTACAGCAGCAGTTAGACAATCAGCCAATACGGAAGAGATTATGAAGTGTTGGGAAAGCAATACCGATATCAAAGTGCAGATCTTATCCGGTGAAGAAGAAGCGTATTTTGGATTTCTAGGGGTAATGCGCTCTATGCCAGCTCATGTCACAGAAGGCTTTATTGTTGATATTGGTGGTGGCAGTACCGAAATATCTTATTTTAAAAATAACCAATTAATTCAAAGTACATCATTGCCTTGCGGGGCAGTCAATATGACGATGCAAAATGGTGGTACCGATCATTGGAGCGAGCAATCGACAGCACAGTTGGAACAGAATATTCAGCAACAATTAGCAGAATATCCGTGGACAGCGATGCATCCTGATTTGCCTTTGATTGGTCTAGGTGGGGGTATTCGTGCTCTAGCAAGAATGGAGCGAGAACGTAAGCGTCAATCGAAGCCCGCTAGTGATCCTTACCGTATCGATCCAGATACCATTTTCTTTTATGCTGAAGCGTTAGCAACGCTAAGTCTAGAAGAACGGGTGAATCGATTTGATCTAGGGAAAGATCGTGCCGATATTATTGTTGCAGGTACGCTTATCTTACGCACATTGTTAAAACATATGAAATGTTCAGCATTGTTAGCCAGTTGGCGTGGTCTGAGTGATGGTTTTTCACACCACTTTTTCACCGCAGAGTCAGCTTCTTCACGTCCCACTTCATAAATATCAAAAAGCTGTTAATGCGCATCTTAGGATGTGACGTTAACAGCTTTTTTGTTATGTAGTTGTTGTTACAAGCAAATGGTTGCGCATATAAAAATCCGGAAAATTCTCAAAAAATGTAAACGGTCACAAATGAGCATGAAATAATTAAAATGACATTATCGTTTGAAAAATCTTTAATTTGGGGTAATAATAGAAGGGGTTTATTTGGGAAAAGATGTACATAAGCAGAAAAAGGAGGAAAATGAATGTATTCCATTTTTGGTTTGAGCCATGAAACCACACTATTGGTATGGGCTCTTGTTGCTATTGTTATTTTGATTGTCATGATTGCGAAGTACAAATGGAATCCATTTGTCGTTCTGCTCATGGCATCATTGTTTTTGGGATTAGTTATCGGTATGGCACCACTCGATGTGGTCAAATCCGTACAAAGTGGTCTAGGTGGTACACTGGGTTCGATCGCTATTGTTATCGGTCTGGGTACAATGCTCGGGAAGATGATGGCTGAATCGGGCGGTGCAGAGCAGATTGCCACCACGATGGTTAATCGATTCGGGGAGAAGAATATTCCCTGGGCGATGCTAATCGTAGGGATTATTGTAGGGATGCCGGTATTTTTTGAAGTCGGCATTATTTTGTTGATTCCTATTTTATTTACCGTTATTCGCAAAACGAATATTTCATTATTACGTGTAGGGATTCCGATGCTGGCAGGTTTATCCACCGTTCACGGACTGTTGCCACCGCATCCTGCACCTATGATAGCGATTGATGCTTTTGGTGCAAGTATTGGTAAAACGATCATCTATGCGCTGATTGTAGGTATACCGACAGCGATAGTAGCAGGGCCTTTATTCGGAGCTTATATTGGCAAACGCATTATTGTGCATCCGCCTGAAGGGTTATCTGAACAATTTACAACCAATAACAAATTGGATCGTCCAGACAAGCCGTTGCCAGGTTTTGGGATTACAATGTTGACGATTCTTATGCCTGTAATTCTGATGCTAGCAGGTTCTATTGCTGAGATTGCAGATCCGCAAAGTACGCACGGAATTAGTGTATTTTTACGCTTTGTTGGTAATGAAATCGTAGCGATGTTTATTGCAACTGTGTTTGCCTTTTTCACATTGGGATTCGGACAAGGATTTACCAAAGAACAAGTATCCAAATTTGCAGGGGATTGTCTTGCGCCAACCGCTTCGATTATTTTGATTATCGGTGGTGGTGGAGCATTCAAACAAGTATTGATCGACAGTGGTGTAGGTGATGCAATCGCCGCAGTAGCTACTTCTGCTCATGTTAATGTGATTGTATTTGCTTATCTAGTGGCTGCTCTGATTCGTGTGTCTACAGGATCGGCTACCGTTGCAATGACTACTGCCGCAGGGATTGTTGCACCGGTACTAGCATTAACGCCGGGAGCCAATATTGAATTGGTCGTACTGGCGACAGGTGCAGGTTCATTGATTCTTTCTCATGTGAATGATGCAGGATTCTGGATGGTCAAAGAATTCTTTAATATGACCGTTCCACAGACGTTGAAGTCTTGGACAGTTATGGAGACTTTATTGTCTCTTGTTGCGTTTGGTTTAATTTTGCTACTGAATGTAGTAGTCTAAATAAGAAAAGAAGTGCAGGAAATTAGAGCGAAAGTAGGTTAAATCATGAGCACGGCGAAATATATGATCGGTGTAGATATTGGAACAACAAGTACCAAAGCTGTATTGTTCGAAGAAAACGGCAAAATTGTAGCACAAGGTGGAGCAGAATATCCTTTGCATACGCCTGTACCTTCGATTGCTGAACAAGATCCAGATCAATTGTTCCGTGCAGTGGTTGATTCCGTAAGACAAACGATGGACAAGAGCAGTGTTGCACCGGAGGATGTTTTATTTGTGTCTTTCAGTTCAGCGATGCATAGTATGTTGGTTGTGGATAAAGAAGGCAAGCCGCTTACGCAGTGTATGACTTGGGCAGACAATCGTAGTGCAGCCTATTCTCGTCAATTGCAAAAAGAGAAAAAAGGGCATGAGATTTATATGCGTACAGGAACACCGATTCATCCAATGTCTCCATTAACCAAAATAATGTGGATTACCCATGATCAGAAAGAGATTGCGAATGCAGCGCACAAATACATTTCGATCAAAGAATATATTTTCCTGAAATTATTCGGTGAGTATGTTGCCGATCATTCGATGGCTTCTGCTACTGGACTGATGAACTTGAAAGAATTAGATTGGGATCAAGAAGCTCTAGAAACAGCAGGCATTACACGTGATCATCTATCCAAGTTAGTACCGACTACACATATTATGCACGGTCTACATGCGACATATGCGACAGAAATGGGTCTGATTGAAAGTACGCCATTTGTACTTGGAGCCAGTGATGGAGTGCTATCGAATCTAGGTGTGAATGCTATTGAACCAGGCGTAGTCGCTGTAACTATCGGAACCAGTGGAGCGATTCGTACAGTCACCGATAAGCCAGTCACCGATCCAAAAGGTCGCTTTTTCTGTTACGCGTTGACTGAAGATAAGTGGGTAGTAGGCGGACCAGTGAATAACGGTGGTATTATTTTCCGCTGGATTCGTGATGAATTCGCTGCTTCAGAAGTAGAAACAGCGAAGCGTCTTGGACTGAGTGCGTATGATGTACTGACTCGTATTGCTGAAAAAGTACATCCAGGCGCAGATGGATTATTGTTCCATCCTTACTTATCGGGTGAGCGTGCACCGTTATGGAACCCAGATGCAAGAGGTTCATTCTTCGGACTGGCTTTGCATCACAAAAAAGAACATATGATTCGTGCAGCCTTAGAAGGCGTACTGTTCAATCTGTATACCGTGATGTTAGCAGTAGAAGAGCAAATTGGTGTACCTAAGAAAATCCATGCAACAGGCGGGTTTGCTCGTTCGGAGCTATGGCGTCAGATGATGGCTGATATTTTTGACCAGACGGTTGTGGTTCCTGAAAGTATCGAAAGTTCTTGTCTAGGTGCAGCTGTGCTCGGATTGTATGCTCTCAAACGGATCGATTCATTGGATGAAGTATCCAAAATGATCGGTACCACGTATGAACATAAGCCTTACAAAGAACATGTGGCGATCTATCGTGAACTATTGCCAATCTATATTCGAATTTCACGTAAATTTGAAGAAGATTATGAAGATATCGCAGACTTCCAACAGAAAATGCTAGATAAGTATACACCTATTGATAAAAAAGATAGTGATGATCTTTAATCAATATGTTGAATGAAATTTCATACAATAAATAACTAATCTAGAAGATCATATAAGGTTGATTTAAAAAAAGATTACTGCTACTATTCGCAGTAATCTTTTTTTAGTTTATAACGTATTATTTCAGGTTAAATATATCGAGTTACTTAGTTATTGCTTTACCGTGATAGAGTTAAAAAGGTATAGTAAATAGAATTCATAAAGGCTGAGGGAGGATTGTATGAAAAATATTATTATCTTAGGCAGTAGTGGAGGCAATCTCTATAGTCTTGGTGGGAAAAATCCAGATGGACTACTAAAAGAATTACTGGTACAAATGGAGGCGGCTGAATTTCATTGTGCAGGTATTCAATTTATTGCTGCTCAAACATCTATGGATCATATCAAAGAATCTACCCCTGCTTCTTTATACATATGGAGTGAAGAAGAACAACGTCCGCTGATTGCGAGTAAAGGAACGTTAGAAGAAATAAACCAAGCAGCTATCGCTCAAGATGAACGATTAGCAGCTATGATAGCCAATGGTGAAGTAGATGGTGTTATTCTGATGAGCGCTAGTCCTGGAGGAGCGAATCGCTTAGCGATTGAAGCCGCAGCAACTGCTCAATTACCAGTGACGGGTACAGGTGGAACGTCGATGGCAGCAGCAGCTACCAAAGGATTGAAAGTGATCTCCACTTCCGGTACAACAGGCACAACCAATCGTACCCGCGCCGTTTCATTTATCACTTCACTGAGTAAGCATTGGGGCAAATCGTATCGTCCGGTGATTGGTAAAGTCTCCAGTGGACAAGGAATGCCACAGGGAACAGGCTTTTCACGCATCAATATTCGTGGGATTATGCTGGCATCGTTACCCGGGTTTATTGCGATGGCTTTGATTCTGGCAGCCAGTCAGATTCCCGGATTAACGGCTTTAAGTCAAGTATTTGATATTATGATTGCGGCATTACCTGTGATTATTGCAGTTGTTGCAGCGAAGCAAGTGGCTGAATTAGATGAAGTATCCATTGTAGCAGGGATTGTAGCCGGTGTATTGTCTGTCAATGGAGGAATTATTGGTGGATTGATTGGTGGTATCGGTGCAGGATTGTTAGCCAATTATCTATTCCGTAAATGTGTAGAATGGCGATTTCCTGCAACAACCGTTAATATTGTAGCAGGCGGAGTCGCAGGTCTGGTAGCAGGATTAGTAGTCTATTTCTTTATCGCACCGATTGCCGCTCAAGCTGGCGAAGGGATACGTACTCTTTTAGAAAATCTGGTACAAGCCAATAGCGCCCTTGCTGGCTTAATAGCAGGGTTGTTGATCTGGCCGGCTATTCTTGGTGGTGTATATCATGCGGCTATTTTACCGATTGTATTATTGGAAATGGAACGAAGTGGTAACAGTTTCCTCGGTGCAGTGGATATGACAGGGCTGGTTATGGTATCAGCAGGCATTACTCTAGCTAATATTATTGCTCCACAAGATAAAGGTGCTGCCGCAGTAGCCGCGCCAGGGTTTCTTATTAATATCGGATTTGGTACATTTGTAGAAGCGGCATATCCATTTATGTTTGCAAGCAAATGGGTGTTTGGTGGAGCCATTTTCTCAGCCGGGTTAGGTGGATTATTGGTAGGTGTATTGGATGTGCGTGGGATCGCTTATGTTCCTGCTTTTGCAGCTCCTTTTTCTTCTAATCATATTGCTGGCTTTGCGATCGCTATGTTAGGCAGTCTGACTTGTTCATTTGTAATTACATTGATTATTAATCTCATGTTCAAAAACCGTAAAAAGAAAGAGGCTATTCTATGATCGAATTAGTACTGATGAATCATGAACAATATGAAGCTTTCCGTGATCAATCGGCAGCCGATTATGCCGCTGAAAAAGTAGCAGCAGGCACATGGGATGCTGTAGATGCAGAGCGATTAGCAACCGAAAGTTTTGCTAAATATTTACCACAGGGCAAAGACACACCGGGCGCTTATATTTATAATATTGTAGATACAGCTAAGCAACAGATTATCGGTTATATCTGGCTTCAGATCAGTGATGCGCCAGCAGGTAAGCAAGCTTTTCTGTATGATATTTTGATCTATGAACCGTATCAGGGTAAAGGATATGGTCAAGCGACCATGAAAGCACTGGATCAAGTTGCGATAGAAGAAGGTGCCGTTAAGATTGGACTGCATGTATTCGGTCATAATCTCAAGGCGCTACATGTCTATGAAAAAGCAGGCTATCAGATTACCGACTATCAAATGTCCAAAACATTAACTCCATAAGGAAATAGAACATAGTTAGTAAATCTAAAAAAAGGCTATAAACAATATGATCTTCATCAAAAAAACCTCTTTCTCATCTGCCTTACTGCGCAGAAGAAAGAGGTTTTTCTATAATGATATATGCCCATTACATTAGAGATGTTGATTCGATAAAAAGATTACATCCGATAGATCAATACTTCGTAAGGACGCAAATATTGTAAATCTTCGATATATTGTTCTTCCTCAAGATGAGGAGGATGTGCAGTATGAGGATAGTTCCCTAGAATTTTGACCATCGAAGTTGGAAAGACTCGATATTCTTGAGTCCAATCAATCTCTGCTTCGATATCAGCAAAATTGAGTAGAATTAACCAGCGTTGGCTTTGCCATTCTCGGATAAAAGCAAACACTTCAGAATGATCTTTCAGTAGCATCGTAAATGAACCATGAGACATGATCGGGAACTGCTTGCGCATGGCAATAAGATGTCGGTAATACGATAGAACAGAACCTCGTTGTTCTTCTTGTTCGCTAACACTATAACCTTTCAATCCACGTTTCTCTGGAAATGGAATCCATGGTTCCACATGTTCATCGGGACTAAAGCCAAAATTGTGATGCTGGTGATCCCATAGCATCGGCGAACGTGAACCATCCCGACTTCGCTTATGAATACCGGATAACACTTCTTCAGCAGATTGCCCATTGGCTACCGCTTCTTCATAATAATGAACTGTGCCTTGATCTCGATAATCTTCGATTCGATCATACGTGGTATTCGGTAATCCTAATTCTTCTCCTTGGTATACCAGTGGAACACCAGGAATCAGATGAAGAAACGTAGCTATTAATTTAGCAGCAGTCATATTGTGTTCATGATGACCGACAACGTCTGGAATCATACGTGGATGATCATGCGTACTCAAGTAGACTCCATATTCTCCGCGCGCAAAAACATGTTCATACCACTTCGCTACCGATTCTTTTAACTGAGACACCGACCAATCAGCAGAGCGCCACGGATCATGAGGATCTTTGCCCAGACGCATCATATCCATAGCCAGTACCATATTTAATTCTTTGCGATCAGGTAGTGTATATTCCAATACCTGTTCCATCGTTAAAGAAGGAGCTTCACCAATTGTCAAAATATGCGGATAATGAGCAAATGTTTCTCGATTCAACTCTTGTAAAAATTCATGAATTCGTGGCCCATTTTTATAATATTTTTGCCCGATCGGATGAGGATCATCTTCTGATGCATCAGGTAGATCAGGGTGCTTAGAGATCATATTAATTGCATCTAAGCGAAAGCCGTCAATTCCTTTGTCTAACCACCAGCGAATCATTTTATAGATTTCTTGACGTAAAGGGGGATGCTCCCAGTTCAGATCAGGTTGCTTGCGATCAAATAAATGAAGATAATACTCATCGGTCTGCTCATCGTATGTCCAAGCGGATTCATTTTGGAACGAACGCCAGTTATTCGGTTCTGTACCATCGCTTTTAGCTGGTCTCCATATATAATAATCCCGATATGGATTGTCTTTCGAACTTCTCGATTGTTCGAACCAAGGATGCTCATCTGAAGTATGGTTGATCACTAGATCCATAATAAGCTTCATATCTATATGGTGTAACTGTTCAAGTAGCGATTCAAATTGTTCCATAGTTCCATACTTGGGATCGATTTTGTAATAATCTCTGATATCATAGCCATTATCAATCATCGGTGAATCGTAGACAGGGCCAAGCCAGATCGTATCAATTCCCAGTTGGTGAAGATAAGGAATTCGTGTAGCAATCCCATTCAGATCGCCCCAGCCATCGTTATTGCTATCCATAAAACTAGGCGGATAAATCTGATAAATCACAGATTCTCTAGCTGTTTTATTTTCCATGATGATCCTCCTATTAGATGTTTAACCCCATATAAATTTCAATTATTTAACATAATTAGCCTTTAATACATGGTTAAACCTCGGAGTACATGTTCAAACAATCACTACACCGTCTTTATCATTCGATAAAAATCATGTCCACTGACCTTAATATTTCCATCTTCTGTGTAGCCTAATCGTTCATATAACTGTTTAGCTTTAGGATTAGCGGTATCGACAATCAACATCACTTTAGAATGTCCTAATTGTTGAGCACGCTTTTCAAAGGCTTTAATTAAAATAGTTCCAATCCCTTGTCCTTGATAACGAGCATCTACAGCTAGTGAATCCAGATAGTATTCATCATCCCGTGCTTCAGGCACAATAGCTGTTGGATCTTGTCCCAGTTCTTGCACACGTTGTATGAGAGGAGCATCTAGCGAAGCAATCTGACTTCCATGATAAGACAGTACAAAGCCAATCACTTGGTGATCACGTTCTTCGACAAATACATTTTCATAACTGATCCGATTACCTGTTTGTTCAAAAAAAGAACGTAGCGCAAGTAACGATTGTTCTTTGTTAGTTGTTCCTGTTAAGGTATGGGCGATATCTCCAATTGCGGTATACATCAGTTCTAAGACAACAGGTGCATCTGTAGGTTGAGCGGGTCTCATCATAAGTCCTCCATTTGAATCATTATTTGTGAATATCGTTCTATACCAAATCTGTTATAAGCTGATAACTCGTTCTGTATTATACATACTCCTGTATCTGTTTTACTATTATAGATGTAAGGCATTGCAGGATTGAATATGAGATTTCAAGCGCTTGATGTTACATATTCATGGTTAAAGAATCTGTTCCATAAGAACGATTATGCCGTGTGTACACACTGTGCATGGTTAGGTAACTGGAGGTGTCATTTTGAGTATGTCATCCACATCTCCTGCTATGCGTGTAAGTGAAACGACTGAGCCGGAGATCATGAAGACGTTAGCTGTAAGTGCTGTAATCTGGCAATTGATGTTGAATGTAATGTTACTTCATTATCAGACGACAGCACAAAAGATAGAAATTGGCATATTATACGATCTGGTTAAATTTTCAGCACCTATGTTTATTTTTGCAATAGCGTTTGATTTGGCGAAGTTAAGAGATACTCACTATTCTCATTATGTATGGCACAAGACAAAAGAGATTATAGGCCCTTATCTTGCCTGGACAGTGGTATATATGATTGTGTTCAATATAGGCAACTACTCGACGATCTGGAATATATTCAAAGGTGTTGTACTGGGCGGTGCTGCACCGCAACTCTGGTACACGATTATGATGTTTCAGATTCACTTATTGTTGCCACTACTCACAGGCTTGGTTCTATTCTTATTAAAAAATAAAAAGAATATCATACCAGTAATGATTATTACGGTGGTCGTCTATGCTGCATTAATTGCATGGTATTCAATCTATGCTTTTCACAATATCCAGCATCCCGGACTTATTCAATGGGATCGTTTATTGTTTATGTTTGGTATCTATGCTGTGCTTGGTGTGATTGCCTCGACCTATAATCAGCAATGGCGTGCACTGGTAGAACGTATTCGCTGGTGGGTGTTACCTGTAGCTGGACTATTATTCATACTGGTAAACCATGAATTGTTCTCTTTTGGATTGGATACACTGAATCTAGCCGATGCCAGTTATTTGAAATGGTCGATGGTACTGTTCAATATCGCATTGATCATTATCGTTTATGGATGTACCGTATCGCTGATCAAAAGTGATTCCAAAACATTACCGTACTTTAAGTTTATCGCTAAATATGCTTTTCGTGCGTATCTAGCCAGTTATTTTGCACTTCGATTAACCGTGGCATTAATCGGTGATTATTTTAGCGATATTCCGTTAGGGTTGAATTTGATCATGACTTTTGGAATAACAGCTTTCCTCTCGTTTGCCATTGTGTATATCGTAGAGTGGATCTGCAAAAAGATAATGGCTTTATTTCGCCGATCCGCAAGCACATCATCTCATCAGACGACTACTCAAGGAGAGGGTGCTTCATCCGAAGCATTAGCAAAAAATTCAATCGTAAATTCACGGAATACCAGTGCAGCTCGTGATAAATAATGATCTCCACGCCAAGAAATACCGATCGTACGCTGGCAAATCGGTGAATGGATAGGTAAAAGCGAAATATCCGGCCCTGTTGATCCTTCCCAGGATACAGCTGGAATAAAAGCAACACCTTGTCCCGCCCGAATCAATCCGCGTACGGTAGCTGGATCATCACTTTCAAAAATATGCTGAGGCTTAAAGCCAGCCATATGACAATAATCATCCGTCATTTCACGCAAGCTATGTCCATGACGAAGACCGATAAAATGTTCATGTGCCGCTTCAGATAGGGCAATACTGTTTCGATGAGCTAGAGCATGACCTTTGGGCACTGCTAGAAAGATCTGTTCCGTCACAAGCGGAGTGCTTTGTATATGTTCATAATTGAGCGGTAAGGAAGAGATGCACAGATCGAATTCAGGTTTGACATTTTCTTCGTAATGCTGAAGCAATTGAAAATGAATATCAGGATATTGTTCACGAAAAGCAGTAATCAAATTCGGTACGATATGAGAACCAACAGGAAAAGCAAGCTTGATATAGCCCACTGTCCCGGTGGCAAGATCATGAACTTCACGGGTAGCATCTTCAAGCGATTGAAGCGCCTTTTCAACATGTTTGAGAAAAGTTCTTCCGTATTCGTTGAGTGTAATATAACGCCCGGTACGGTCAAATAAAGAAACACCAAGTTCGGTTTCGAGCATTTTGATTGATTTACTCAGTGCAGGTTGAGCGATATGAAGTTCTTCAGCAGCATGAGTCATATGTTGAAGCCGTGCTACTTTACAAAAGTATTTTAAGTGAAGTAATTCCATTCAGAACACCATCCAATCTCAATTAATCAAACATCAAGGAGGAGTATCATGTCAACCCACATCAGCAAGTTGAAAGCCGGAACTCCGCGTATTTGGACGACCCGTCGTGATGAAAAAAAACGTCGTATGGAAAAGGTTCGCTCGATGTTAAACGGTGTGATTTTGCCTACGGATCATATTGTAGATGCAATGGAAGTCTTGTTAGTTAGCGGTGATCGAGTAGCACTAGAAGGTAATAATCAGAAACAAGCTAGCTTCTTATCCCAAGCATTATCCAATGTGAATCCGCAAGTGGTTAACAATCTGCATATGATTATGTCCAGTGTATCTCGCCCAGAACATTTAGACATTTTCGAAAAAAATATTGCTAGCAAACTTGATTTCTCGTATGCAGGCCCTCAAAGTCTACGTATCGCTCAAATGGTGGAAGATCAGACGCTGAGTATCGGCTCGATTCATACGTATCTTGAACTGTATGGTCGGATGTTTGTCGATCTGACTCCAAATATCGCATTGGTTGCCGCTGACAAAGCAGATCGTCAAGGTAATCTATACACAGGTGCAAACACAGAAGAAACACCAACCATTATTGAAGCCACTGCTTTCCGCGATGGAATTGTTATTGTACAGGTGAATGAAATTGTAGATGAATTACCACGTGTAGACGTACCTGCTTCTTGGATCGATGTCATTGTTGAAGCCGATCAACCGTATCAATTAGAAGCGTTATTTACCCGTGATCCACGTCATATCAAAGAAACTCATATCTTAATGGGCATGATGGCAATTCGAGGCATCTATGAACGGCATCAAGTTCAATCGCTGAATCATGGGATTGGATTCAATACAGCTGCGATTGAATTGTTATTACCCACCTACGGAGAATCGCTTGGACTACGAGGTAAGATTTGCAAAAATTGGGTGCTCAATCCTCATCCTACGTTAATTCCTGCTATTGAAAGTGGATGGGTCGAAAGTGTACATTGCTTCGGCGGTGAAGTCGGTATGGAAAAATATACAGCTGCTCGCCCGGACGTCTTTTTCACCGGACATGACGGTACAATTCGATCGAATCGGGCAATGGGGCAAGTTGCTGGACAGTATGCGGCAGATATGTTTATCGGAGCGAGTCTACAGATTGATCCAGATGGCAACTCCTCAACAGTGACCTCGGGTCGGTTAAGTGGTTTTGGCGGTGCACCAAATATGGGTAGTGATGCTCGTGGACGTCGTCATGATACAGAAGCATGGCTGAATATGATAAAAGATCAAGATCCTATCGTACGTGGACGCAAATTAGTAGTCCAAATGGTAGAAACTTTCCAATCAGGGGATCAACCTACATTTGTCGATCAACTGGATGCGATTCAAGTAGGGCATGATGCAGGTCTACCGCTTGCTCCTGTTATGATCTACGGAGATGATGTAACCCATGTCGTTACTGAAGAAGGAATCGCCTACCTCTACAAAGCGCAAAATATCGAAGAACGTCGTACTGCATTAGCGGCGATTGCTGGAGTGACCCCTTTAGGTCAACGTCATGATACCGATCTGAATGAGAAATTACGTCAAGATGGACTGATTGCTTTTCCAGAAGATTTGGAGATTCGACGGACAGATGCGAAGCGTTCTTTGTTAGCTGCGAAAAGTATAGAAGAACTTGTAGAATGGTCAGATGGATTATACGAACCACCATCCAAATTCCGGAGCTGGTAATCATGAGCATATCAAGTATATCCGCAATCCAATCAGACAAGAACCTTATAGTCAATCGTTATGCTTCTTGGTTAGGGGAGTTAGCAGTATCTGCACTTCGAGATGAAGCTTCTTTAACCCCGAAGCCCGGATTGGTTGATCTTCATCATAACGGTTCTCATGAAGATATGAATATTGAGTTGATGTACCAATCGGCAGCCTCTTTACAATCTACATTTACACAAATGGCTCAAGTATCTTATGACAAATGTGCCGATCAATCGCTACGTGAACAACTGGCATGGATCGGACGCACAGGTGAACAGCAGATGCTTACTGTAACGAAGGGAGTCAATACCCACCGAGGAGCGATCTGGGCACTTGGATTGTTAACAGGCTCAGCTTCTATGCTTATTAGAGAAGCTTATAGGAATACAGAAGTACCCTATAGATTAAAGGCTATCTCTGCTGAACATATCGCACGTACCGCATCTGAAATTGCTCAGTATCCCGATCGTTATGCACCTGTTACAGCTTCGCATGGTACACAGGTGAAGCATCAGTATGGAACAGGTGGAGCCAAAGACGAAGCACAACATGGATTCCCTCATGTGATCAATGTCGGGCTACCTGCTCTACAACAAGCTCGTGCACAAGGAATTGATGAATTGTATGCTCGCCTCGATAGTCTGCTGACTATTATTTCGGTTCTACCGGATACCTGTTTATTATATCGAGGAGGTCAGCAGGCGCTTGAGCAGACACAGAAACGTGCAACAGTGATTTTGTCACAAGGTGGAACATCTACAACTAAAGGCTGGCAAGCTCTATTAGCATTCGATCAGTGGATGGTGAAGCATCATTTCTCCCCGGGAGGTAGTGCTGATCTACTTGCAGCTACTTTATATATCGATTCGATTCTTAAAGGCATCACAGATAGGACTGACATGGAATCTCTTTCAAAAACGACAGGAGGTCGTATGTAATGGAAATTATTCATCTGCAATATCCAGCGAAGCAAACATTAACTCAGCGTGCACATATCGGTGTAGCCGGGTCAGGCGACTTGGAACTATTAATTGAACCTTCTACAGACAATCAAGCATATATTCAGATCAGTACAAGTGCAAATGGATTTGAAGATATTTGGCGTGCAGTATTTGATCGCTTTTTCAAAATCTATTCGTATGCGGTAAAGATTGAAATTAACGATTTTGGCGCTACACCGGGTGTCGTCAACTTGCGATTAACTCAAGCCATGGAGGTGCTTCGTGATGGACAATAATACTCAACCTTTAAATATAGCGACAGAAAGTTTTATCGAATTATCAGGACGGGAACGTGCACAAGCTGTACTTGATGCTGGTAGCTTTCGCGAATTGATCGGACCTTTTGATCGAATGACTTCGCCTCATTTACCATTGCAGGGCATTGTGGCACAAAGTGATGATGGAGTGATCGTAGGCAGAGGAACGATTGATGGAGAACCTGCTGTAGCGATTGCACTTGAAGGTGCTTTTCAAGGTGGCGGGATCGGTGAAGTCTGTGGAGCCAAAATCTCAGGTGCGCTCGAACAAGTACTTCGTGATCATGAAAAAGGAATCAAAACACGTCCTGTCTTGTTACTCGAAACAGGTGGAGTACGACTACAAGAAGGAAATTACGGTCTACTGGCGATTGCTGAGATTGGAGCAGCTATTATGGCGCTTCGTCCGTATACACCTGTAGTAAGTGTGATCTCGGGTATGATTGGCTGTTATGGCGGAATGTCGATCTGTGCGGCAGGATTATCCAGTCATTTAATCATGACCCGTCAAGGTCGCTTACAGTTGAATGGTTCAGAAGTGATTGAGCAAGAAGCAGGGATTCAAGAAATGGATGCATCGGATCGTTCTCGTATCTGGTCGATGGTAGGCGGAGAGCAACGGGTCGCCGCTGGTTTTGCAGATACACTGGTGAATGATGATATCCACGAAATTAACGAAGCGATTCATGACGTTTTCCGCCAAGGGATTCGAGAAGTGACACGTACAGCGCAAGTCGATCGTTACCTTGCTTTGTTGGCTGCTGTTGATGCGAATACATTGATTGTTCCCTCTTCGATTCGTGAATCTTGGAAATCCGGTATCGTAGACCAAGAGAATTTACAGTCACAATTGGGAGCACAGCAAGCTCAAGCCAATGATTCAGTTGTTGAAGCACCTATCACCAGAGGACGGACATGGTTTGAAGCATTATCCGGTCAATCTGCTTCGGCTCAGCAAGGGATTGCTTCGGTACTTTGTGCAGATACTGAATTAGAGAATCAACGTGTACGTTATATCTCGGTTGTTCCGAATCCAAATGCACGATTTGTGAGAGCTCGCCAAGGTGAGATTGGACTTGAAGAAGGATGGAATATCGCTCGTTCTATTCGTGAAGCGATTGAAGCAGACAAAGACGGAGAAAAGCGCGCAATTGTAGCCATCGTAGATGTTCCTAGTCAAGCTTATGGTTATCGTGAAGAAGTATTAGGTATTCATTTATCATGCGGATCAGCTGTGGATGCTTATGCTAGTGCCCGTCTTGCCGGTCATCCTGTGATTGCTTTGATTGTAGGTAATGCTATCTCTGGTGCATTTCTAGCCCATGGTATGCAAGCGAATCGATTACTTTCTTTAGATGATGAAAAAGTAACCGTACAAGTCATGTCCAAGCAGTCTGCGGCTCGTATCACCCGTCGTTCCATCGAACAGTTAAATGAAGCGGCGACTAAAGTGCCAGGTGCGGCTTACGATATTCGTTCTTTTGCCAAATTAGGAGCTTTGGATCAATTGATCGAAGGAATCGAAGCAGATCAACCACAAGACAAAGATATCGAGCGCATTCAGCAGTATCTGATTACAGCTATTGCAGAGACTCGTCAAGGACCTCGTGATCTAAGTGTACGTCTAACCAGTGCAACTGCGGCGACAGGTAGAGCTTCTTCTATCAAAGTAAGACAGTTATTAGCAGAGCAATGGGATTAAGTATAGCTCCTCATGATCTACTTCAACTCAATTCACGCTGGAGAGAAGTAGAAGCAGATCATGATCTGCCTGAATGGGTGTTTAGATCACTAGAACAGACACCATGGGTCGTCGTCAGACGTGCTTCTGCGCTAGAAGGTCAGATTGCTGTAGGTGTTCGTGGCAAAGAACGTCATCTAAGGCAAGCATTAACGATTCCAGATCATCTAGTTGTTCAACAAGTGACACCAGAGCAATTACTACAGTCCTCTCTATCTCCTGATCATCGTTCGATAGCGAAAGAACGTTGGCACACCATGCCAGCCCTACAAGCTTTAGAGCAACTTGCTGTATCGTGGAAACCATATGATCTCCATTGGGGGCCAGCAGGAAGCACTGGATTTGAATTAGCTACCGGTATGCCAACATTGACGATGACTAGCGATCTGGATATTGTACTGCGTTGTACTTCATTTCTTGCTCCTGTGTTAGCAGAGCAATTATTAGAACAAACATTGGATCTTCCGGTACGTGTCGATGTACAAATAGAGACGCCTTATGGAGCAGTAGCTCTAAGTGAATGGGCAAGACCAGCTACTGATCGGGTGTTAATGCGTACTTTGCAAGGGCCTTTGCTGGTGACTGATCCGTGGAATCCACGCCTCGTATAATTATGATTGATCCAAAGTTATAAAATAACTGACAAACACGATCAGATGAAGGAGAGATGCCAGATGAGTGTAGTCATGCTTTTTCCCGGTCAAGGTTCACAGCGTGCAGGGATGTTGCATGAATTGCCGGATCATTCTGTGATTAAGCAGACACTGACAGAAGCAGAAGACCTTTTACAATTAAAGATCGATCAACTGGATAGTGAAGAAGCATTACAGACAACCGATCATGTGCAGATGTCTCTTTGTATTGCTGGAGTAGCTGTGTCTAGAGCATTGGCGGCAGAAGGCGTTCTTCCTGATCTTGTAGCGGGTCATAGTGCAGGTGCTTTTGCCGCGGCAGTGGCTTCAGGTTCACTTTCGTTCAAAGATGCTCTACATCTAACTCGCTTACGTGGTCAATTGATGATGGAAGCTTATCCACAAGGGTATGGAATGGGTGTAATTACGGGGATGACTCAGCGTCAGGTGGAACAGATTCGTCTGAGTATTCATTCTGAAGAGCATCCAGTATATATCGCTAATCTAAATGCCCCAACACAGATTACTGTCGCAGGGCAGTGGCAAGCGATCGACCAACTGTTGACCACATGCAAAAGCAAAGGAGCACATACTGCCAAACGATTGAATGTCAGTGTACCCTCCCATTGTCCATTATTATCTTCTGTATCCGATCAGTTAGCTACAGCACTGCATGGTATGGAAGTGTCTCGTCCACTTATCTCGTATGCAGGCAATTATAAAGGGCGTGCTATTCGTACAGCAGAAGGAATTGTAGAAGATTTATCTTTAAATATTGCTCATCCTGTACGCTGGCATGAAGTGACTACTTTATTTTATGAATTAGGTGCTCGGTTATTTCTAGAAATGCCTCCCGGACAAGTATTAAGTGGTCTGGCTTCTGCTGCTTTTCCAGAAGCTCGTGCAGAAGCCTTATCTTCCAGTCGGCTCGATAATGCAGTCATTTTGGCAAAGCAAGAGCAAGGTAACCGCTAACGTAATCTAAGCTATACGCAAAATACATGCATAAACATGTGCTCTTATCTTCAAAAGAAGAGCGCATGTTTATATACATAGAAGAAGTGTACTATAATAAATATAGTCATTATGTATAAATGACCATTTGGATTGATCTTGTTGCAGCGTATTAGAGAGGATGAGAAAAAGATGGAAACGACACAAATTCATACACAATACGGAGAATTACAAGGTATACGTGAACATGGAGCAGTGATCTGGAAAGGGGTTCCTTTTGCAGAACCACCTGTTGGAGAACTGCGTTTTCAAGCTCCAAGACCGCCGCAACCATGGCAAGGTGTGAAAGAAGCATTGCATTTTGGTCCGATTGCTCCTCAACCGGTATACGAAGGAGCGAGTATGTTCGGTTCTGGAAGCGAACCTCCTGTGCAATCGGAAGATTGTTTATATTTGAATATATGGGCTTCGGATAAATCGACTCAAAAGAGACCTGTTATGGTCTGGATTCACGGAGGTTCTTTTGTAACAGGTGCAGGTAGTATTCCTTTATATGACGGAACATCGCTTGCAGTTAACGGAGATATGATTGTAATAACGATTAACTATAGATTAGGGCCATTTGGATTTTTGAATTTATCATCTTATGGTGATGATTATCATTCCAATGTTGGCTTGTTGGATCAGATTGCGGCGTTAGAATGGATCAAAAACAATATCGAAGCATTTGGTGGCGATCCTGAACGTGTAACCGTATTCGGTGAGTCCGCAGGCGCGATGAGTATTGCATCTCTTTTGGCAATGCCAGCCGCTAAAGGGTTGTTCCAAAGCGCTATTATGCAAAGTGGTGCCGCTCAAGTAATGCCAACAGAAGTCAGCAGACAAATTGCAGACGGATTTGTACAAGCATTGGGTGTAGGTGAACAAGACTTGTCCAAGCTGTATACTGCTTCAACGGAAGAAATATTGCAAGCAGGTAATCGTGTGAGTCAAATGCTTGATAATGGTACATGGGCATTGTTGTTCCAACCAACGATTCATCCACATACTTTACCTGTTGAACCTATACAAGCGATCAAAGATGGCTCAGCCAAACATATTCCATTAATTATCGGTACGAATTTGGAAGAGGGTACGCTATTTTTCAATCAACCGACTCAATTGATGAGCGAGACTCAAATTGTAAATATTGTCCAAGCTTTGTTGGGAGAAGATCCTCATGGATTATCTAAACAATATCCACTAACAGTGAGAGGTCATGCTGATCTGATGACTGACTTGTTCTTCTGGCGTTCGGCTTTACAATGTGCTGAAGCACAGATTGGACATGCTCCAGTATGGATGTATCGATTTGATTGGTGTCAACCAGGGCATCCGTTGTTAGGAACAGCTACACATGGTGCTGAGATTGCTTTTGCTTTTAACAATCTACCTTTATTTGCTCATCTTGGATTAGAAATTGATGAAGATACGTATAATCTAGCAGAGCAAATGCAGGCGGCTTGGATTAATTTTGCGCATAACAGTATGCCGGTGACCAGCAATTTGCCGTGGTCTGATTATGATCTTAAAGAACGTTCTACCATGGTCTTTAATCGCCAGTTAAATGTGGTACACGATCCAGAAAGTGAAAAACGTCAACAATTGATTTCTTATTCTTAAGCAGTTGTAAATAGCATGAGATGAACCGATCTTTATCCGGTTCATCTTTTTTATTTGGCATTTCACTTTCGTATTCGCAAATAAGAGATATTCAGTAAAAAGAACGGATTATAGCTATAAATCTATTTTTGCATAAAAGCGAAGTACATTTTACCTATAATTGAGGATTAAGAGCTATACATTATTTCTATAATTTGTCGATATAATAGAGTAAATATCGAAAAAGGTATACATCATTTTGGCACACTTCTAGATGATCATTACTTTATAACTATAGTTACTGATTTAGCTTCTATTTACTCGTATATACGCTATTTTGATTTTTGATATATAAATATAGAACATAATGAAATGGGGAATCGTGATTGATTATACATATTACTGAACTTAAGCAAGGCCAACGATTAAGCAGTGATACATTTAATAGTTCAGGTGTTCCGTTATTAAAAAAAGGAGTAGATATCAAAGAAGAAGATATCACCTTATTACTGCGCCATAAAGTAGAATACATTGATATTGATGCCAGAGAAGATATCAAACCAGTCGCTGATATGATAGCGATTACAGGATTATCTCCTGCGTTGAAAGAAAAAATCAATCGTTCAATAGATGCATATCAGTCCATCTTTTTGGAAGCACTGACCAAAGGCAAATTCAATCCAGCTATTGTCGATGAATTGTTGCAACCCTTATTGTTGGATCTAGATGCGCAAAAAGATGTAGTAGCATTATTGTTAAATTTAGAAAAAGAAGACGATCATCTCTATAGTCACTCACTCAAAGTCGGTTTGCTGAGTTACTATATTGCAGAATGGCTGGATTATTCCAAACATGATTGTTATCGCATTAGCAAAGCAGGCTATCTACATGATATTGGTAAAAGCCGTCTGCCTTCTATTTTGCGTAGCAAGCCTGAGCAATTAAACGACTCCGAGTTCAAAGAATACAAAAATCATACCACCTATGGATACGATATTATTATGGAATCGATGAATGATAAAGTGACTGCATCTGTTGCTTTACAGCATCATGAACGTGGGGATGGTTCAGGGTATCCGAATCGCTTATACAAACGGGGAATTCATCCATTTACGCAGATCGTATCAGTAGCAGATGTATTTGTGAATATGACTGCTAGCAAAAATCAACAAAACAAACAAGGATTTGTTGCTGTATTGCAAAGCATTTATGAATTAGGATTTTCCAAATTAAATGAAAAGCCGGTTCAAGCGTTAATTCATCATCTTGCTCCTAATCTGATCGGCAAAAAAGTACAATTGACCAATGGAGAACAAGGGACGATTATTTTAAATAATCCACTGGATATTTTTAGACCTTTGATACAGATAAATGATCAATTTGTCGATTTAACCAAAGTCAGAGAACTGCATATCGAAGAAATCTTTGTCTAAGTACTCCCTATACGATATATACATCATTCAAATAAGAAGAAAAGGAACTTGTTAGCGCAAGTTCCTTTTTGCTATGTCTACAGCAAGTTACTCCTGCTATCAACAGTACCGTTAATGAATAGGAATAGATGGTTAATAGGTTGATACATCCTGATGAGGATAAATCGTGATCTGACTCATTAAGGATACGAATGGAGGCACACTACACGTATGCAACATGAACTTCATACCGACTCGAATCTGTCGATTTCTGATTTTACCAAAGATCATGGACAAGATCTATTGATCCGTGTACCCGAAGAATTTAGCTTTACAGAAAATTATAGCCATTTATCAACAGCTACCAATGAGAGTTTATATACATTACGCAACGGAATGATCTACAAAGCAATTGCTGTCGGTCAAGAAGCTACGATTGTTGAGATTAGTGATTATGATGAGCATTATATGTTGATCCGTTTTGTCGAAGAAGATCAATCCATTTCACCTGCGTTACGTACAGGAGTTGCTCAGTATGTATACGATTGGTTTGATTTAGGGACAGACCTTGCCCCTTTTTATAAAATGGCTGCGCAAGATCCGCTACTCCAGCAAGCCGTGGTTTCCTTTTATGGATTGCGTAATATGGGAATTCCTGATCTATATGAAGCAATCTGCTGGGGTATTCTTGGTCAACAGATTAATTTAGGATTTGCCTACACATTAAAACGAAGATTTGTAGAGCATTTTGGACAAGCACTCACTTACAATGGTGAGTCTTACTGGCTATTTCCTACCGCTGAGACGATTGCTACTCTTACTGTGGACGCATTAGCTGCGGCAGGCATGACAACTGTGAAAAAGTGTGAATATTTGATTGATACCGCTCAATTAATCGTTAACGGTACATTATCCAAAGAAGAGCTTTTACAAGCAACTGATGTCAAACAAGCTGAAAAATTACTGGTGAAAATCCGGGGGATTGGCCCGTGGACGGCTCATTATGTATTGATGCGTTGTCTACGCATGCCATCTGCTTTTCCTATTGATGATGTCGGTCTGCACAATTCGATCAAGCATGTGCTGAAAATGGATGCTAAGCCGACCAAAGCTCATATTCTTGAATTATCCGCAGGTTGGTCGTTGTGGGAGTCGTATGGGACGTTTTACTTATGGCGGTTTTTGTACTGAAATTTGTAGGGTGTTCAATGGGAGGACGCTACGGGCGGTGGATGGTTCCTACCGTCGCTGGTAAGATCGGATATCTTGAATAACCGCTAAGCGGTCGATATCCGAGTCTTAAAGGCGACTTACGGAACAATCCTCCGCCCTTCGCTAGCGCCATTTGGGGGTAACACAAGTTATAAATTGAAGTATAAGGGGAGGGGTAGGGGGAGTTGGAGAGATTTTAAAGATTTAAGGATTTTGAAGATTTAAGGATTTTGAAGATTTACAGATTTGGAAGGGTTATGGATTTAGAAAATTTAAAGAGTTAAAGAATTTAAAGATTTTAAAGAACTTAAAGATTTAAGAATTTAAGGGCTTTAGAGATTTTAGGGAGTTGAAAATTAATATGTTTAGGGGGGATTGATTTGTGTGGGTTATGGGGTATGTTCTTGCGATTGAAAATGTAATCAGATAGTATTTAAGCAAGAATGCGTATACATTTTGTGACTCTAATGAGGATAGGGGATATGAAATATGGGAAGTCGACGAGGCGTTGTTACAGAAGATTTATATCGGTTTCATTGGGTCAAAAATCCGGTGATCTCACCGTTAGACGGTACAATTGTATATGAAATGCAGAAGGTAAATAAGAAGCAAGATGGATATGATTCCCATTTGCGACGGATGCAGGCAGATGGTAGTGAAGATATTCAATGGACAGCAGGCACTCATGATCGTGCTCCTGCTTGGTCACCAGACGGGAAGCAACTGGCTTTTTTACGTAAACAGGAGTCTGATTCCCATTTCCAGATCTGGATCATGTCTGCTTATGGTGGAGAAGCACATCAAGTGACTCATTTGGCTGAAGGAGTAGGTTCTTTTGTCTGGTCACCGGATAGTCAGTCCTTATTAATTGCAGCGACAAATAATGTATCATCCCAGCAAACGTCTAACGAATCATCAGATTCTAAAGAAGATTCGTCGGTTCCTTTATCCAAAAAGGCTTTGGAAATCGATCGAATCATTTACAAATCGGATAGTGGTGGATTATGGGATGGAGGACGAACACATCTATATGTACATAAGCTAGCTGATCCATCGGGAACTTGGATCACAGCAGGAGAATATGATGTTGAAGATTTTGCCTGGTCACCGAATGGACAGCAGATTGCATATGTCGCTCATATTCCTACAGAAGGTGAAGAAAATCCTGACTTTTCACGCAAAAATGATCTATTTACGATCAAAACGGAAGGTCATGAGCAACGCAAATGGACAGATCATCAATATGTCATTTCCAGTCTGACTTGGTCACCGGATGGACAATCTATTGCGATGGTGGCAGATGATCAATCTTATTACAATGCGACGCTGAATCGACTGTATCAATTGTCTTTAGCGAGTGGAACGATTACAGGGTTATGTGATCACGATGATATAATGCTGCTGAATACTGTAGTAGGAGATACGGGACTCAGTTCAACGTATAAGCCTGTTTATCATTCGGATGGTCAAGCGATTGATGTATTATGTACTACGTTTGGTGCTTGTCATTTACTATCGATTGCTACAGATGGTTCGGGTTATCAGACGGTATTGGGTGGAGAGCGTAATATTCACTATTTTGCCCGTACAGCACAGCAACATATCGTCTTTATTGCGGCTGATCCATTGCAACCCGGTGAATTGTTTTACTGGCATCCAGAGACTGAAGTTGAGACACGTCTGACTCACCATAATGATGCTTTGCTTGCTGAACTGATCTTAAGCAAGCCTGAAGAAATGAGTGTCACTTCTGTAGATGGCAAAAGTCTTCAAGCGTGGATTATGCGTCCAGCCGGAGATCAAGCAGATAATCAGAAAGTGCCGACTATTCTAGAAATTCACGGTGGTCCTCATGCGATGTATGGATATACTTTTATGCTTGAATTTCAGCTATTAGTCTCGCAAGGATATGCTGTAATCTATGGTAATCCGCGTGGTAGTCATGGTTATGGTCAATTATTTGTAAATGCATGCCGTCATGATTATGGTGGTGGTGATTATCGAGACTTGATGGAAATCACAGACTATGCCATCGAGCATTACGACTGGATTGATCAAGAGCGATTAGGTGTAACGGGCGGTAGCTATGGTGGGTTTATGACCAACTGGATTGTAGGACAGACCGATCGATTCAAAGCAGCAGTCACTCAGCGTTCGATCAGCAACTGGATATCGATGTATGGGGTAAGCGATATTGGTTTTTATTTTGTAGAAGATCAGATTGCAGGCAATCCGTGGGAACATTTCAATACCCTATGGGATCATTCCCCGCTAGCATATGTGCAGAATGTCAAAACACCTATTTTGATACTGCATGGTGAAAAAGATCTGCGTTGCCCGATTGAGCAAGCTGAACAATGGTTTATAGCGTTAAAACGGTTAAATGCAGTGACCAAGTTTGTCCGTTTCCCGGATGCCAATCATGAGTTATCTCGTAGCGGTCATCCTCAATTACGAATACAACGACTGAATCATATTGCCGATTGGTTTAATCAGTATTTATAGATATCACTGTAAGATCCAAAAAGTCAGATCAAAGGAGCTGAAGGAGTATCGTGCATACCGATCAAGAATTACAGATTCGTCCGATAACTGAAGCCGATATTCCAATATTATGGGATTTAATATATAAAGACGAATCTCCAGAATGGAAAAAGTGGGATGCTCCTTATTATGATCATGTTCACGTTCCTTATGAGCAATACTGGCAAGATCGACTGCGTATTATAGAAAGTCCGAGCTTTTGGGTGATTGAAGTGAATCAGCATATCATCGGAATTGTCAGTTATTACTGGGAGCATGAACCTTCATTATGGTTAGAAGTAGGGATTGTGATTTATGATCCTGCTTATTGGAGCGGGGGATACGGTACCAGAGCGCTGATATTATGGATCGATCATCTATTTACAGCAATGCCACTGGTACGAGTAGGATTCACCACATGGTCAGGCAATGAACGGATGATTGCAGTCGGTTACAAATTAGGCATGATGATGGAAGCACGTTTACGTAAATGTAGATTATATAACGGTGTTTATTACGATTCGATTCGTATGGGTATTTTGCGTGAAGAATGGAATCATCATCAGATGCAAAGTGAGGTCTAGAGTATAAATCATATTGATTGATAATGTATGGTGATGCATTACAGTAAAAAAAGAGTCTATTCCTATATTACCTAGGGATAGACTCTTTTTGTTTATACAGCTTATAAAGTGAACACTAACTATTGTATTCGCTGTTTAGAATAATAGAATATTCACTCCAAGGTAAACGTGAAAGTAAAAGTGATTTTTATTTATCTAAACTATCGTCGGATGGAGATGGAGAAGGTTCAGGCATAGGATCAACAGTAGGTGTTTTGAGATGACTCATATACTCTAAAGCATTATAGATCATGACTGCTGCTTCAGCACGAGTTACCTCGCCTTTTGGATCAAAGTTACCTTTACTATCTAACTTGTTGATATCTAGTGCTAATGAACGCTGAATAGCACCCTGATAAGAAGGAGTGATTTTGCTATCATCTGCAATCTCAACAGGTTTAATATTGATCATCGGCATATTACCGGCTTTTTCCATCGCTTGCATCACAAAAGTTGTAAATTCTTCTTTTGTCATTTTAGCAGCAGGCTTCACATCTTTTGGAATATCCACACCATTTAGATTAGCGATAATAAATGCGTCTGAATACCATACTTTATCTTTAACATTATTATAAAAGTCTTTCGCTTCTGGAGCTTTAATAAAAGTAAAAGCCGCTAGACTTAATTGGAAACTATTGACGATCATTTGCACACCTTGCGCTGTATTGATCGTTTGATTAGGTTTGAATTGATCTGCTGTAACGCCGTTAATAAATCCACGATCTTTTAGAGATTCAATTTTTTCATGACCTGGTACTTTACTGATATCTGTAAAATCCCCACTCGCTGCAAAAGCTTGGCCACTTAAAGATAGTGTCAATACTGAAGCCGTAACGAATGTCATCCATTTTTGTTTGTTTCTCATTACCAATCACCTCGGTTAATTATTAGCCTTACTTGGCTTGCTTATCCTTACAGACGCAAAGGATTTAAAATAAGTTGCAAAAGGATAGTCAAATTTTTATAAATTGATTTTAGGAATATTTACTTTTGGAATTATATGTAACTAAATTCATATTGTCGATTATAGGACTTTAGAATTTGTTTTATACAGCATTCGACAAATGAAGTCCTAGTTAACATAATGAGATTTTTGACGGATCAGGGTCTATAGAATCAATTAACGAAAATAGTTCAAAATATGTTTAATTTATGTTTTCATTCTCAAAAAGCAGGGGTATATACACATTACAAGATACAAAACAAAAACAAACAAATTTGACGGACGAAAGGAAGCGTGGAGCAAATGAATATGAGTATTCACCACATGACACCATACAACTACAACCACTTCAGACAGCAATCAAACGCAACCGTTCAAAAAGCAGCGGATAAAGAAACACCTAAAAGTTTTCAAGATATTTTGAACGCACAATTGAGTTCTACACGAATCCCTGTTAAAACTCGCGCTTAATTAAAACGATAAAAAAACATAGAATACATATTAAGCATGTTTCTTTATGAATACATGCTTACCGTTATGCATATCATAGAATACCTGCAAAAGTAACCCAGTGAATTGATTCGCTGAAGGTTGCTTTTTTTATTTTGTTTACCTATATTTGTTATTATAAAATCGCTTTCATTTTCGAAAAAGGGTATGATATTAAAAGAGGAGGAGATAATATGGCTTTAATTCAATGTGATTTCTATTCAGAAGTACTAGGGCTTTCATCTACAATGAATGTGATTTTACCACAGGAAACTCATTCTCAAATCGGAATGGAAGGTAAAGTAACCGGAGGTAAGCATCCTACATTGTATTTACTACATGGTCTATCTGATGATCATTCGATCTGGTTAAGACGGACATCGATAGAACGCTATGCAGCAGAATATGGTATTGCAGTTGTAATGCCTGCGGCACATCGTAGTTTTTATACAGATATGAAGCAAGGCGGAGATTACTTCAAGTTCGTGAGTGAAGAATTACCACAACTCGCTGAATCGTTTTTCCCGCTGTCTAATCGTCGTGAAGACCGTTTTGTAGCTGGTTTGTCAATGGGCGGTTATGGCGCACTCAAGCTAGGCTTACGTCGACCTGATCGTTATGCAGCCGCAGCCAGCCTATCTGGAGCAACTGATGCAAGCGCATTGTATGAACGTGGCGATGTTGCCTACACTCAAGAGCTAGAACGCATTTTCGGAACAGTTGAAGAATTACGTGGTTCAGAAAATGATTTATTTTATCTGACAGAACAACTTGCTCAATCTAATAGCACCGAAGTTCCGCAATTATATCAATGCTGTGGAACAGAAGACTTCTTGTATGAGCATAATATTCGGTTCCGTGATCATGTGAAGCAATTGGGATTAGCATTAACGTATGAAGAAGAGCCAGGCGAGCATGAATGGGGATATTGGGATACCAAAATCCAACGTGTACTGGAATGGTTGCCTCTTCGTAAATAGACCACTTTACTTATCGTATCAATTTTATACACATAACAAAAACCACCTGTTTGGTCTTAAGGCTCCCAATAGGTGGTTTTTAATATTTTTATATAAGTCATTGTTGGCTATAGAATGTTATACATGATGATCAAGAAGAAGCTTCCACTTCTTGCATGACGATACGCTGTGTTGGATAAGCTAATTTCACTTTTTCTTCTTCTAATATATCTAAAATCATCAGATTAAGATGTTGACGGTATTCCAGATTTTCGCCCCAAGCAGCGGTTTTAGTGAAACATTGCACCAGAATACCCAGACTACTTTCGTTAAATTCATTGAATTTGACCATAGCGGAATCTGCTACGACATTATCATCTGTATCTAACTCTGATTGAATACGAGAGACCACTCGTGCTAAGGCATCTCGATTAGAATCTAAAGCTACCCGAAGAGGGAACGAAATTTTGCGTTTTCCCATTTGACTACCGTTAGTAATCGGTTGTGCGGCTAATTTGGAATTGGGTACAATCACCAGTGCATCAGTAAAAGTACGGATTTTGGAACTACGGAACGTAATATCTTCGACAATCCCTTCGATATCCGGTGTAGAGATCCAATCACCTTTCGAGAACGGTCTTTCCAAAATAATAATAATCCCTGCGATTACATTACTTAGTGTTTCTTGAGCAGCTAGAGCCACCGCAAGACTGCCAAGCCCCATACCTGCGACTAGACCGTTAATACTGAATCCCCATTCTCCACCGACAATTGTTATAACAAGTACAACAACGATCACGCGTAATACTTTGGATAGAAAAGGAATAATCATGCTTGTAGCATCCAATCCAAATCGCTTACTCATACTTTCTAACATAAGCGAAGAGGAAGCAGACACATTATAGATTCCCCATCCCAAAAGGATAATGCCAATACTGCGATAAATACGGTCAATCCCAATAATAAATGTCCATTGTTCATGCATAAAGTATCGCAAAGCCAAGTAAGTACCGATTAAAGTAAAAAAGGCTTGTAGTGGTCGTTCAAAAGCTTGCAACCAGCGAAGAACAGCTAGATGACTATCAAATCGGCGTAAAACAAAAGTAAATAAATAGCGTGTAAATAATTTGCGGAAAGCTAAAAAAACAATCAGTATTGCAATTGATACAAGTAGATCAATCCAGCGGATATTGTAATACCACGCAACTAGATTGTCCCACAACGAATAAAAATACATATCCACCATCCTTTGCTTCATCTTCTATGTTGTTATCTATTATTAACCGATTTGCACCTGTTCGATAGAATGACGAAGCAAACAGCTTCTAACATCGTGAAAAGGATAAGGTTTATAAGAAAAGAATTAAGACATAAAAGCATAAAAAAAGCCTGCTCCCGAAGGAACAGACTTTTTGAGATCATAAGATATTGAATATCTTATGATACATAATGATGTGTGTTAACCGCGTGATCTTCTAGAAGAACGCATGATAGCACTCACGATAGCAATAACAATCACAGCACCGATAATCGCTTGAATAATGAAGAATCCACCGATTTCTGGACCCCAAGTACCAAGCAACATGTTACCTAACCAACCACCGATGAAACCTGCGATGATGTTACCAATAATACCACCTGGAACGTCACGTCCTACGATCATACCTGCGATCCAACCAATAATACCACCTACGATTAATGCCCATAACCAACCCATTGTTGTCGCCTCCTAATAATTAAATGTCTTTTTTAAGATAGTTGAATAACTACACTAAATCACTTGATTTATAACATTTGTGTTACAACAAGCACTTAGAAGATTTATTCAGCAATCTCTTCTCGTCTATTTATTAACCATTGTTTAGCAATCGAAACCATATGTTTAAAATTTAATAAATAAATAACTAAAAATAAGGAGTTAAATAGGGTAAATATGGATTTGAAATTATGTAAAAAAAGGCTGGAAACCAGCCTTTTTGCTTTAGTCTGTAATATTACCAGCCATTTTGAGACGCTTAGCAATTTCTTTGAAATCTTCTTGTGAAATTCCTGGAGCGAACTCTTCATCTAACTCAGGATACTCAGGAACAGGGACACCTTGAGGGAATCCGTGAATCACTTCAAGTGGCAATCCATCCTCTGGATGAGTACCTTTCCAGATTTGGTCGATCGCTTTGAAATCATCTGTACTATGAGTATAAAGACGAGTATGAACACCTTTTTCCTCGTATTTGCGTGATTCGTTAAATGCTTTGTTGCTGAGTGAAGGAACCGGTACAAGTTTGGTTACATTTACGCCTGTAGCAATTTCTAATGCTTTTGCATAAGCGACAACGTGTACGCCACCACGAACAAGAAGGAAACCAACCACTTCACGTGCAGCTGGGTGATCTGTTGTTTCATAGACTTTCATTTTATGTGTTCTTGCGCCGCACTCTAAGAAGAAGTTATGCAACAAATCTTCTACAAGATTACCGCTATTAAATACATTATCACCTGTCCAAGGACGACCCATAGAGTCACGAGGCATAGCACCTTGTGCACCTGCTAGATGATGATAACTCAAGCGAACATCTTTAAGCGGATCAAGTGGAGTCGAATCAGGTTCACCTGGCAAGCTAGAACCTGCAAGAATTTTATTGATACCGTGTGCAACCAATTCCACGTGACCTAATTCTTCAGCTGTAATACTAGTAACTAGATCGTAGAAAGGTTTTAATTTAGATTTTCCACGGAAGTTAAAAGATTGATAGAGGTAGTTGTTCAAAGTCGACATTTCTCCGAATTTACCACCAAGTAATTCTTGCACAGCTGCTGCTGCATTAGGATCAGGCTTTTTGACATCCGGAATTTCAATCATGATTTGGTCAAGACGTGTGAACATTATCATACCTCCAGTATTTTTGTATTCTTGAAGCCCTTATCAAAACTAGTCAATATTGGTGTTTAACCCATATTGCCAAAACAAAGGCTCTCTTATTCCATACCCTATATTATTGAAAACAAACGGCTATTTTATCTGCAAAAAGGAGATATAATCTGTTACTAGAAAGTCACTTTTTTCGAAAAGGTAGATACAAATCTGTTAACAACTGTAAAACGATATGATTTCACATGAATAGTGATCCTTGAAATATATTTTTAAAAAATGTATAAAAAATGTATAATATGTGAAATGAGATGGTTTGAACTGTTCAGCTAGATTCTGATAGAGATGTGGGATGATAAAAGCCGTGGATAATGACAAACAACGTTTGAGTATAGAGACAGCAAGATTGTACTACCTTTCTGATCATAGCCAACAAGAAATAGCGACCAAGCTAGGCGTTTCTAGACCGACTGTATCTCGCTTGCTACAGTATGCCAAAGAAAAAGGGTATGTGCGGATAGATATTGTAGATCCTCTCGAAGATCTGGATGCACTTGGAGAACAATTAAAAAAACGTTATGGATTAGATACGGTACATGTTTGTTATTCACCGATCAATGAGTATAAAGAAATCCAAAAGCATATCAGCAAGCGTGCCGCCGATTATTTGCATGAGACGGTTAAAGATAGTGATATTATTGGAGTCACCTGGGGAACTACGATGTATGCTGTTGCAGAACATTTAGAGCAGAAGCAAGTACGCGGAGTTGAAGTTGTACAACTCAAAGGCGGAGTAAGTCACTCGCATGTGAACACCTATGCGGCTGAAACGGTTAACCTTTTTGCAGAAGCGTATCACACGATTGCTCGCTATTTGCCGTTACCTGTTATTTTCGACAGTATTGAACTTAAAAAAATGGTAGATGAAGATCGTCATATTCAGCGTATTATTGAACTGGGTAGACAAGCTAATATTGCTGTTTTCACCGTAGGAACTGTAAAAGAAGATGCTCTTTTGTTCAGACTGGGTTATTTTAACGAAGAAGAACAGCGATTGTTACAGCAAACAGGAGCTGGCGATATCTGCTCACGCTTTTTTGATAAACAGGGTAATATTTGTAGCCCGGCTATCAATGATCGCACGGTAGGCATCGATCTGGTTGATTTACGGAAAAAAGAAAAATCGATTTTGGTCGCTGGTGGACAACGTAAAATCGAAGCGATTGAAGCTGCTCTAGTTGGCAAATACGCTAATATTTTGGTGACCGATCAATTTACAGCTCAAGCTTTATTAACATAAATATCAAAAAGTGATTTGCCTTATAAAACAGCCCTCTACATGATCCAGTAGAAGGTTGTTTTTTTGTATATCTAATTCATAAGCTTGTATTGACAATAGTTTTGTTTTGAAATAAAATTAGTTCGAATTCGAACTAAAGAAAGAGGGGAATGTATTGAGTCAGAGTGATATAGATAGATACAAGCAACAGGCAAAAGATGCTTTATCTAGTCCGACTCCTTTAATCAAAAAAACATATTTAACGATCAAGCGTCAGATCGAGCAGTCGTTACGATCTTTAAATATAACTTCTCAGCAAAGTCAGGCATTGCACGAAATAGCGATTCAACCCGGGATTACCAATCATGAGTTAGAACATCAACTGCTTATTGAGAAATCAAGCGTGACTAGCTTAATGAATGGTATAGAAAAAAGAGGTTGGATTATACGTAATGCTCATCCTGATGATGCTCGTATGAAGCAAAATACATTAACTACAGCAGGCGAGCAAAAGTATATTCAAGCTCAGCAAGCCGTTAATGAAGTCAAAAGCCGTTCGACACACACATTTACAGCTGAAGAATTAGAGCATCTCAAACAGCTGTTAAACAAATTAATTCATGTTTATCAATAAAATAGTAACGGTATACGTAGAGAGGATGACAGCATAAGTGGCAACAGAAACAGAAAGAGTCTATCCCAATGGTGAGAAATTAATGCGTGTACTTGCATTTACATTAGTATTCTCGGTAATGAATGCTTCGATGTTCAATGTAGTGATGCCTACGATTAGTAAAGAGTTCAATATTGGAGCCGCCGATGTGACATGGTTATTAACCGGTTATATGATTGTTTATGCAGTAGGTTCTGTCGTATACGGCAAGCTTGCCGATAAATACCGACTCAAAGATTTATTGACGTTCGGTCTGATCTTTTTTGCTTTAGGTTCTGTCGTTGGCTTAGCAGCGACTGAATTTTGGATGATGGTTGTAGGGCGTGTTCTACAAGCCGCCGGAGCTGCGGTTATCCCAGCAACCGCTATGATTGTCCCTGTTCGTTATTTTTCACCTGAAAAAAGGGGACGTGCTCTTGGTACAACAGCGATTGGATTATCATTAGGAACCGCTATTGCACCCATCGTTGCAGGTCTGATTACGAGCTTTGGAAGCTGGAGATTTTTATTTTTACTATCGTTATTTCCTTTAATCGCTTTACCATTTTTCCGTAAATATCTAGATGATTATCGAGGAGAAGCGCAGAAGATCGACTGGATCGGTGGCATCTTGCTAGGTGGAACTGTAGCGATGTTACTATTAGCGATCTCACAAGGGCAGTGGATGTACGCTATAATTGGTGCCATCTTATTGATTTTATTTATTGTTCGGATACGTACAGCGGCAGAACCTTTTATTCAGCCCAAATTATTCAGCAATAAACAGTATTCTTTTGGATTGTTGATTGCATTTTTGGCAACAGGACTTAGCTTTGGACTACCTTATGTCACTCCACAATTTTTAAGTGGATTGAATGGACTATCTCCAGCACTGATTGGACTAATTATGTTCCCGGCTGCGATTTGTTCTGCTTTTCTAGGTCGTCAGGGCGGTAAGTTAGCTGATCGCAAAGGCAACCCATTATTAGTCTATATTGCAACGACATTAATCTTTATTTGTTTTATTACGTTATCGACTTTGGTTGGGGTGTCCCCTTATGTGGTGATGTTTATTCTTATTTTTGGTAATGTGGGTCAGACGTTTATGCAGATTGCGATGTCTAACACGATTTCACGTACATTGACCAAAGATCAAGTAGGGGTAGGCATGGGGTTATTCTCTTTGCTTAACTTTATAGCTGGAGCGATGGCAACCAGTATTATTGGTAAAATGATTGAAGCGAATCATGGTTCAGTTCATTTCAATCCAGTAGCAGTGTATGCAGATGGATATGTATTTAGCAATATCTTTTCGGTACAAGCCTTGTTAGCGATTGTGATTATCGTACTTTATTATGCTCAATCGAAAATGACAGGCAAATCCTCTTCACTACCACGCAAAGCATAATGTAACGAGACTTCAGGAGATCAATGACCTGAAGTCTTTTTTTATTCGGCTATGCAATCGGTTACTTATAAATAGCTTTTGAAAATGAAAGTTATTTTAGTACATGACATCTCAAGTAACATAGTGTTAAAATAGGAACAGCCTGCGCAAAAAATAAAGCTGTGCTGTAAGCCTTTGATTTGTCGTGAACATAATTTCAAAAACTGTTTTACATATGTTCAACATGGTGTTATGATGTGGATGTAAGAGCTGAACAGTTATTTGTCAAACAAACCATTCACTCAAAGGAGATTAACAATATGAATTTAGCTAAATTGATCGACCATACGTTATTGAAAGCGGATGCTACACAAGCAGAAGTGACTAAATTGACAGAAGAAGCTAGAAAATATGAGTTCGCATCTGTATGCGTTAACCCAACATGGGTAGCTTATTGTGCAGAACAATTAAAAGGTAGCCCTGTCAAAGTATGTACGGTTATTGGATTCCCTTTAGGAGCAACAACTCCAGAAGTTAAAGCTTTTGAAGCAAGCAATGCGATTGCAAACGGTGCTACAGAAGTAGACATGGTTATCAACATCGGTGCTTTGAAAGATGGTAATAACGAGCTAGTGCAACGTGATATCCAAGCCGTAGTTGATGCTGCTAAAGGTAAAGCTTTAGTTAAAGTTATTATCGAAACTTGCCTACTTACAGACGAAGAAAAAGTTCGTGCTTCTGAATTGTCTGTCAAAGCTGGAGCAGATTTTGTTAAAACATCAACTGGTTTCTCTACAGGTGGAGCAACACCAGCAGACGTAGCTTTGATGCGCAAAACGGTAGGACCTGATGTTGGTGTTAAAGCATCTGGTGGCGTACGTAATCTTCAAGATTTAAACAACATGGTTGAAGCAGGTGCAACACGCATCGGTGCAAGCTCTGGCGTCAAAATCGTTGAAGGCGAAGAAGGAACTTCTTCTTACTAGCATTTGGCATCATAAATGCGACTTCTTTAGTAAGATCAAAAGTGATTTTTGCAAAGCAAAATATCTTACCTAAGCATTTGGCATCATAAATGCGACTTCTTCTATTAGAATTAAAAATGATTTTTGCAAAGCAAAATATCTTATCCGTTAGAGGAGAGACCTATCCATGAAAGATCAATTGATTCAAGCAGCAATAGAAGCACGTAAAAATGCATATGTACCTTATTCCAAGTTTCAAGTAGGCGCTGCACTGCTCGCAGACGGTAAAGTCTACGGGGGATGTAACGTGGAAAATGCTTCTTATGGTCTTACCAATTGTGCAGAACGTACAGCTATTTTCAAAGCTGCATCTGAAGGTCAACGCAAGATCGAAGCGATTGCGATCGTTGCGGATACTGAAGGTCCGGTCTCTCCTTGTGGTGCTTGTCGTCAAGTCATTGCTGAATTTAGTGATGAGAATACGAAAGTATACCTGACTAACCTTAAAGGTGATGTTACCGAGTGGACAATAGCTCAAATGTTACCAGGATTTTTCCAAGCGCATGACATGGATCATAGTCAGCCAGCAGAATAATCCAAAAAAAGAATGTATCCGCAAGGATTTGTTCTTTTTTACGAATAATGTAAGCGCTTAATGTATAATTTCTGATTATTTCAATTTGTTTCAAAAGATTTTAAATACGTGGTTATGATTATGAAGCAGAGTGCAGAATGGGAGCTAATTATTTATGAGTTATATTATCGCAATTTTGGGTATTCTTTTGGTGTTTGGATTAGCTTATTTGGGAAGTAATAATAGAAAAGGTATTCGTTATCGTCCATTATTTGTCATGGTTGTACTGCAAGCGATTTTAGCATTCGTGCTCCTTAATACAGTCGTTGGTACATGGGTAATCGGAGGATTTGCAACTGTCTTTACACATTTATTAGCATATGCTGGTGAAGGTATTAGTTTTGTATTTGGTGGATTTGTCTTTGCAGAAGGTTCTACACCATTTTTCTTAAGTGTTCTTATGCCTATCGTATTTATTTCAGCATTGATCGGTATTCTGCAATACTTCAAAATTCTACCGTTTATTATTAAGTACATTGGTCTTGTGCTCAGTAAAGTAAATGGTATGGGTAGACTAGAGTCGTATAATGCTGTAGCATCTGCGATCCTAGGTCAATCAGAAGTATTTATCTCTGTTAAAAAACAAATCGGTGCGCTTCCTAAACACCGTCTGTATACGCTTTGTGCATCAGCCATGTCTACGGTATCGATGTCTATCGTAGGTGCATATATGACGATGTTGAAACCTGAATATGTTGTGACTGCATTAGTGCTTAACTTATTCGGTGGCTTTATTATCGCTTCCATTATCAATCCTTATGTTGTTACAAAAGAAGAAGATATTCTAGAAGTACAAGAAGAAGAGAAACAGTCATTCTTCGAAATGCTGGGCGAATATATTTTAGACGGATTCAAAGTTGCTATTATTGTAGCAGCAATGTTGATTGGTTTCGTAGCATTGATCGGTATGATCAACGGTCTATTCGGATTAATCTTCGGTATTACGTTCCAACAAATCTTAGGTTATATCTTCTCACCATTTGCATTCATGATGGGTGTACCTTGGAGTGAAGCTGTAACAGCTGGTAGTATTATGGCAACGAAACTGGTATCCAATGAGTTTGTAGCGATGCTAGATCTAGTGAAACACACAGAACTTAGCTCACGTACACTAGGTATCGTATCTGTATTCTTAGTATCATTCGCTAACTTCTCTTCAATCGGTATTATTGCTGGTGCGGTTAAAGGTCTACACGAGAAACAAGGTAATGTTGTAGCTCGTTTTGGACTGAAACTATTATATGGTGCTACACTAGTAAGTGTGCTTTCTGCTACAATTACAGGTCTGTTCTTAAAATAAAAGATCACTTCAGTATATGACAACCTATGAATATGAATCGTGATCGCAGATTTAGAATTCATAAATGACCGCAGAATTCCTTACCTACTTTTCAAAAAGCAGATATAGGTATAACATAGAGCATTTGGTACACTATTGTTGCATAAGCATGATAGCAACCAAATGCTCTACTGCGCATTTTGGACAGAGTAGGGTATATGAGCACTGTAGACATTTTGAAAAGTTGAAAGGGGTAATACAAATGAGCGAATTTAAACGTATTCATCTAGTAGTTATGGATTCAGTAGGTATTGGTGAAGCACCAGATGCAGCTGAATTTGGAGATGTTGATGTAGATACATTCGGACATATTGCACGCGAAAATGGTGGACTTAACATGCCACATATGGCAAGTCTAGGATTATCGAATATCAGTGAGATTCAAGGCGTACCTGTAGCAGATCAACCACTTGCTTATTACACTAAAATGCAAGAAGCATCCCGTGGTAAAGATACAATGACAGGACACTGGGAGATCATGGGATTATATATTGATACACCGTTCCGTGTATTTCCAGATGGATTCCCTGATGAATTGATTGGGCGGATCGAAGAAAAAACAGGACGTAAAGTCATTGGTAACAAACCGGCAAGTGGAACAGAAATTATGGATGAGCTAGGCGAAGAGCATGTGAAAACAGGCGCACTTATCATCTACACTTCTGCAGATTCCGTATTGCAGATTGCAGCACATGAGGATGTCGTTCCTTTGAAAGAATTGTATGAAATCTGTGAATTCTGTCGTGAGATTACACTGGAAGATCCGTACATGTTAGGACGCATTATCGCTCGTCCATTTATCGGGGAAGTCGGTAATTTCCAACGTACATCCAACCGTCATGATTATGCACTCAAACCGTTCAAACCGACGACAATGAACGCTTTGCAAGATGCAGGTCTAGACGTGATTGCTATCGGCAAAATTGCTGATATCTACGATGGCGAAGGCGTAACAGAATCGATTCGTACCAAGTCTAATATGGACGGTATGGATCAACTGGTTAACGTACTAGCGAAGCCTTTCCACGGTCTAAGCTTCTTGAATCTGGTTGACTTTGATGCTCTATTCGGACACCGCCGCGATCCTAAAGGATATGCTGACGCACTGGAAGAATACGATGCTCGCTTACCAGAAGTATTTGCAGGTATGGAAGAAGATGACCTACTAATCATTACAGCCGATCACGGTAACGATCCAACCTACACAGGTACAGATCATACTCGTGAATATGTCCCATTACTTGTCTATTCCAAACGTTTTGCAAATGGTGGTAAAGAATTGCCATTACGCACAACATTCTCAGACATCGCTGCAACTGTAGCCGAAAACTTTGGCGTAACAAGCCCAGAATACGGCACAAGCTTCCTGTCTGATCTTAAGTAATATTCAAAACACGGATCAGAGTTGTAAATAAGCTCAATGTTAAATATTCTAATTTGTTGTTTCCCCGGTCAAGCGAGTCCCCAGCGCCGACCACCCATCTTTATGTTTTTGTGATATTGTTGCATCCGCACAGAGCGAAGGCTAACGGATTGGAGTGTAGCCTCTCCTGGTAAGGATAGATATCGACTGCATCAGCAGTCTTTCAAGATATCTATCCTTACCAGAGAGCGGAACCCAATCTGTTAGCCGTAGCGGTACAACCAAGCAAATCAAACCTAAACACATACTTTGGAGGTTTTTATAAAATGAGCGTTCATATTGAAGCAAAAGCTGGCGAAATCGCTGAAACGATTCTTTTACCAGGCGATCCATTACGTGCTAAATACATTGCAGATACGTATCTTGAAGATGTAGTCTGCTACAACCAAGTACGCGGTATGCTTGGATTTACAGGAACATACAAAGGTAACCGTATCTCTGTACAAGGTACAGGTATGGGATTGCCTTCGATCAGCATTTACGTGAATGAATTGATCAGCGAATACGGCGTCAAAAACTTGATCCGTGTGGGTACATGTGGTGGTATGCAAGAAAATGTACGTGTTCGTGACGTGATTTTGGCACAAGCATGTTGTACAGATTCCAGTATGAACCGTCATATTTTCGGCGGATACGATTTCTCACCTGTAGCAAGTTTCCCTTTACTCAAAGCTGCTTATGATCGTGGCGTAGAAAAAGGTCTGAATTTGCATGTCGGTAACGTATTCAGTTCAGATTCATTCTACCGTGACGACAAAACCGTTACAGGATTATTAATGCAATACGGCGTACTAGGCGTTGAAATGGAAACAAGTGCATTGTACACATTAGCAGCGAAGTTTGGCGTAAACGCATTAACCATTTTAACAGTAAGTGATCACTTGCTAACAGGTGAAGAAACAACATCTGAAGAAAGACAATCTACATTTAACGAAATGATGGAAGTTGCTTTAGATGCAGCAATCTCTTTCCAAAAATAAAACGTACAAGGAGCTAGAATAATTATGAGAATGGTAGACCTTATTGAAAAAAAACGTGATGGTAAAGAACTAACAACCGAGGAAATCAACTTTATTATTAATGGTTACACACACGACGAAATTCCTGACTATCAAATGAGCGCATTCGCAATGGCGGTCTTCTTCAAAGACATGACAGAGCGCGAACGTGCAGACCTAACGATGGCTATGGTGAACTCTGGAGATACAATCGATCTATCCGCTATCGAAGGAGTTAAAGTCGACAAGCACTCCACAGGCGGTGTAGGTGATACCACAACATTAGTATTGGCTCCTCTTGTAGCAGCATTGGATATTCCAGTGGCTAAAATGTCCGGTCGTGGTCTAGGTCACACAGGCGGTACAGTCGATAAATTAGAAGCAGTAGAAGGTTTCCACGTAGAAATCACAAACGAAGAATTTATCAAATTAGTGAATGAAAACAAAATCGCTGTTATCGGACAAAGTGGTAACTTAACACCTGCTGACAAAAAGTTATACGGCTTGCGTGATGTAACAGCAACAGTAAACTCGATTCCATTAATCGCAAGTTCAATCATGAGTAAAAAAATCGCTGCTGGATCAGACGCTATCGTATTGGATGTTAAAACAGGTGCTGGCGCATTTATGAAAACAGCAGAAGATGCTAAAGAATTGGCTCATGCAATGGTAAGTATCGGTAACAACGTAGGACGCAAAACAATGGCTGTTATCTCAGATATGAGTCAACCGCTAGGTCTAGCAATCGGTAACTCTCTTGAAGTAAAAGAAGCAATCGATACACTAAAAGGTGAAGGTCCTGCTGATTTGGAAGAATTGTGCTTGGCACTTGGAAGCCAAATGGTATATCTTGCAGGTAAAGCAAGTTCACTTGAAGAAGCAAGAGAAAAATTGAAAGAAGTTATTGCTAACGGTAAAGCGTTGGAGAAATTCAAATTATTCCTTGCAAGCCAAGGTGGAGATGCTTCGGTTGTCGATCAACCAGAGCGTTTGCCACAAGCGAAATTCTTGATCGAAGTTCCTGCGAAAGAAGATGGATTTGTAGCTGAATTGGTAGCGGATGAAATCGGTACAGCAGCAATGTTGTTAGGTGCTGGTCGTGCAACGAAAGAATCCGAAATCGATCTTGCTGTAGGCTTGATGTTGAACAAAAAAGTAGGCGACGCTGTTAAAGTGGGCGACTCTTTAGTAACAATTCATGCTAACCGTGAAAATGTAGACGATGTATTGAAAAAACTATACGAGAGTATTCGTATCGCAGATCATGCTGACGCTCCAACATTAGTATACGGAACAGTAACGGAGTAATAGAGATCCTTTTCCAATAGATTAAAATAGACAAAACCCTCGACGATTGAACATTACGTTCACTCTGGTCGGGGGTTTTTCTGTTTTAAGGATATAGAGTTAATAGAAAATTCGATTATAATGTCGAATAAATTAGACTTGGGAACTATTCAAAAAATGGCTAAAATGGATCGATATATAGTATAGACTATCTATCCAAATTGAATATTCTGTATGCAATAAATATAAATCGTAATACATTTACTAGACATAAAAAGAAAGGAGTAGAGAGGTACATTGAATTTACACCAATGCCTACAGAAAATCGAGCAACAACGTCAAGAAATGCACCAATTGGCTGAAATGTACGGATTCTCAGATAACCGTGTTTTGGATAAATCCCAACAATTGGATGAGACCCTCAACGAATATAATCAATATGCTACCCTCTATAAACGAACACATATGAATATGTTATAACACTACATCAATAGTCCAATTGCTAAGATAGCTACACCACCTACAACAATAGCTCCAAAAGCAATATAGCCAAACCAACGTATTGGAGCAGGCATATCCGAGATATTTTCGATATTTCCAGTACGTGGCACGCCTAAAATCGTATGATTATGCTCGGTTACACTATTAAAAGAAGCATCTCTAGGTACTTCGATAATAGGCTGTTCTTCTGTAGACGAATGATGAGGTTGTGTCATAGCCTTGTCCTCCATGTTAATCAAATTGATTTAGATTTATGTACAATAAACATCTTAGCTGACTTCTACTTTAGGAATTAAGATCTTTTGGCAAATAACTTCGCAACCAACCAACGTATAGCGATTACAAAAGCAATCAATACAATCACAGATAAAATAAGCCCATATACACCTACACCTTGTAACATAACATTCCCTCCTTTATATTAAATAATATACTAAAAATGAAATATATTTAAATTTCGCAGTATTTATACTATTTTGCGATAAAATAAGTTGATTTAATTGGAAAATAGCATAAGATAAAAGAAACGATATCTGAGAACGCTTACAACTGGTTAAACAAAAGAAAGTGGGTGTCCTATGGAAAATGTAGTGACCGTTATTTTTACAGATGAATGTAAGGCATACCGAGCTTTATCTACTCTTCGACATAGTCGTATTACCGAAGGATATGCTGTCTTGGAAGCCGCTATTGTAGCACGAGAAAAAGGCAAAGTGGTATTTTGGGATGGATTTGGTACACATGGATCACTGGCAGGTGAATGGACAACAGGTGGACTTTTGGGATCAATGATTGGAATTTTTGCAGGTCCGTTAGGTGTATTGTTAGAACGCAGTATCGATTCGATGATTAGTATGCCATTTACTCATGAAGTAGCAGAACAAGAAATGGGATTGATCCAATCTACGTTGTATACGTTAGATGAGGGACAAATGGCTTTAATCAGTATTGTGCAAGAAAATAATGTAAGCGTATTCAATTATGTGTTGAGTCAATTGGGTTCTCAATTTGTCTGTCGGCACGATGTGATCGATGTCGAAGCAGAAATAGATCAAGCCTATGAAGTAGAGCGTGAATTACAACGTGAAGCTCATCAACGTATGAATAATCAGCGTCATGAATATTTCAAAAATGGATCAGACGATGTACGGGATCGCATTCGTTCTCAATTTGAACAATTAAAGCAGAACTTTTGATAAGCTGGCGACTTCAATACAGAATACAACAAAAGCATCTTGCTAGAAGAACTGAACGAGTCAATGGTTCAATCTCTTATTGTAGCAAGATGCTTTTTGGTATGTGTTCTTTATAAAAGAAAAAGCTAGTTTATTCATCTATTTTGACCATTTGTACATCTGGTAGGGATTGTAATAGAGGAACAAGGTCTTTTGGTTTGATAGTGGTATTCAATTGAATGGAAGCTTGTAACAGTAAATAGGAAGGAACAGACTCCTTAGTGTCAGGCATCGATTTTTCGATTTCAGAATGTAAACTAAACACATGAATTTGGTGCTGATCCAACGCATCCAGGATCGATGGGATAGCTTGCTTATGATTTACGATCTGGACAGTTAGACGATGGGGCACACGAGTCGCTACAAGCGGCTTACGATGACGATGCATTGCAAATTGTACAACTACAATCAACAGGGTGACTCCGATCCCTAGCGTGTACATACCGGCTCCTATGCCCATCCCTACTCCAGCTGTTGCCCATATACCGGCAGCTGTCGTTAATCCTTTCACTTTTTGCTTATTCATAAAAATAGTGCCTGCTCCTAGAAAGCCCACTCCACTTACAATCTGCGAAGCTACCCTCGAAGGATCAAGGGATACATTGCTCCAACTTCCCATATCGGTAAATCCATATTTGGATATAATCATCATTAGAGAAGAACCCACCGCTACGATAAAATGAGTGCGAATCCCGGCTTCTTTTTGGCGACTACTCCGTTCATATCCGATAATAGCTCCAGCCAATCCTGCAATTAATACTCGCAAAATATGTTCTATTGTTATCCATATCATTCCTATAATTTCCTCCTTCGCAAGATCGTTGTCCTAAAAAGTATATACCCCAATTGCAGAGAAATATGTTGCTTCACAGCGTATATACCATGTTCAAATAAAGTGATAAAGGGTAAGAATAATGATGGAATTATGTCTATTACAATAAAACCAAGTAATTTTATCGGAAAAAGAGTTGACGTGTGACGAAAGACAGTGTACTATACAATTTGCAGTACGTTATTAATAAGTAGTGAATCACCAACGATAAGTGTGATCACCAACATCTGAGAGGGGTATTTTCAAATGAAAAAATGGGGTTCTTTTACACTGGTTATGATACTGACCATGCTTGTTCTTGCAGCATGTGGTAACAGTTCTAATACAGCAACGACAGGCAATACCGATACATCTGGAGCAACGAATACAGACACAGCTTCTTCTAGCAAAGTAGCCACATTGGAATCTGTAAAAGCTAGTGGTAAATTACGTATTGGTACAGAAGGAACATATGCACCATTTACGTTTCATGATGAAAGTGGTAAATTAACTGGTTTTGACGTAGATATTGCAACAGAAGTCAGTAAACGTCTGGGTGTAGAACCTGTATTTACTGAAGCTGCTTGGGATAGCTTACTAGGTGGATTAGAGTCGAAGCGTTTTGATACAGTATTTAATGAAGTAGGTATTACAGAAGAACGTCAAAAAACATTCTTATTCTCTGATCCGTACATCGCTTCCAAAGCAGTACTTATCGTACGTGATGACAATACAGATATTAAATCGTTTGCTGATCTAAATGGTAAAAAATCTGCTCAATCTTTAACAAGTAATCTAGCTCAAATCGCTAAAGATAACGGTGCAGAAATCGTTTCTGTTGATGGATTTACACAAGCAGTAGGATTGTTAACTTCTAATCGTGCTCAAGCTACAATCAATGATAACTTGTCTTACCTTGATTTGAAAAAGCAACAACCAGATGCACCTATTAAAGTTGTAGCTGAAGAAGCAAATGCTTCTCAAAGTGGTGCTATTTTCAACAAAGGCGGCGAAGATTTGGTTCAAGCTGTGAATAAAGCGTTAAAAGATATGGTAGATGATGGAACATACTTGAAAATCTCTGAGAAATATTTCGGAGAAGATGTATCTAAATAATACACTGAGTCTCACTTTGTATATATGCGATGATAACGATATCTTGACGAATAAACACTCGTCAAGATATTTGTACGTTGTAAGCCTTTCTAAGATATTTACTTAGCATTGCATGTACAAGAGATATGAACCCAAATTGTCGAAATAAAGGATGTTAGAATATGGACGATCGTCAAATCGAGATACTTGTTAATTCTTTTTGGCCTATGCTTGAAGCCGGAATACGTTTTACTATTCCGTTAGCTATTTTTTCATTTATTATTGGTTTGATTTTGGCTGTATTAACAGCATTAGCCCGATTATCTGGCGTGAAAATTTTAGATTTTATTGCACGATTTTATATTTGGATTATCCGAGGAACTCCTTTAATTGTGCAGTTAGCGATTATCTTCTACGGATTGCCTACGATTGGAATCGAATTAGATCCTTTTCCAGCGGCATTAATTGGTTTCTCTTTGAGCGTAGGGGCATACGGTTCTGAAATTGTACGTGCAGCGATTCAATCGATTCATAAAGGGCAATGGGAAGCTGCCTATTCACTTGGAATGACACGTGGACAAGCATTACGCCGAATTATTCTTCCTCAAGCTGCTCGTGTATCATTACCACCATTATCGAATTCATTTATTAGTCTAGTGAAAGACACTTCTTTGGCTGGAACAGTAACGTATGTAGAATTATTTCGGAAGTCTCAAGAAATTGTAGCTACCACGTATGAATACTTATTAGTGTATTCGGAAGCAGCAGTCATTTATTTAATATTCACTTCAATTTTATCCTTTTTCCAAAACAAATTAGAAAAACGACTAGGTCGCTCGTCAGCGGACTAACTCATATATAAGAATCGCTATTGAAGAAGTAAAGGAGAGATTAGCCGATGATGATCGAGATTCGTAATTTGCACAAGTCATTCGGTGCATTGGAAGTACTTAAAGGGATTGACGTAAGCTTAGACAAAGGAAAAGTGCTCGTTATTATCGGGCCGTCTGGTTCAGGTAAAACTACGCTACTTCGCTGCATGAATCTACTGGAGACTCCTGATCAAGGAACGATCAAGTTAAGTGATCGTTCGTTAGATTTTCAAAAAGGTCGTAAAGTGTCTAGCAAAGAAGTGACCGAACTTCGCAAACGGACAGGTATGGTTTTTCAATCGTATAACTTGTTTCCTCATAAAACCGTTATTGAGAACGTTATGGAAGCTCAGATTACGGTACAGAAAAAAAGTAAAGAAGACGCTCGCAAATCCAGCCAAGAATTACTTGCCAAAGTAGGATTAGGCGACCGTGGTAATTCTTATCCACACCAATTATCCGGTGGACAGCAACAACGTGTTGGTATTGCACGTGCAATGGCAGTTGAACCGGATGTACTCCTTTTTGATGAGCCTACTTCTGCACTTGATCCCGAATTGGTTAGTGAAGTGCTTAAAGTTATTAAGCAATTAGCGATTGAAGGTAGAACAATGGTAATCGTAACGCATGAAATGAAATTTGCAGCTGATGTCGCTGACCATGTGCTTCTGATGGACGGTGGATACATTATAGAACAAGGACATCCCAAAGATGTACTCAATAACCCACAAAGTGATCGTGCAAAGCAGTTCCTTAATCGCTTAACAGGTGAAGACATCTAACAGATTAGATTATAAATGCTCTATTCAGGGTATAAAATAGCATAAAGGTAACTAGCTTGAGAAAGAAGAAAATCGTACAGACGAATATGTATGGTTTTCTTTTTTTCTATATTTAGAGACATATAAGGGGATGAAGGAATGAGAAGAATATTACATACATGCAAAACCGTCATATTAAGTACAGTATTGATCGCTACGTCTATTGGGATATATGCACCGATGACTCATGCGGCTACCGAGAAAGAGTCACTTAAACTTTCAGCACGTGCTTCGTATTACGGACAAGTGGAAAATGGAAAGCCTAACGGAACAGGTACGATTCGCTGGGGAGATTCCAAATCATATGCAGGACAGTGGGTCGATGGGATACGGCAAGGTACAGGGAAATATGTAAATCAATATACGGTCAAAGGACGTACATTTGTTGTGACATACAAAGGCGAATGGAGCAAAGATCAGCGCAATGGTCTGGGCGAAGTCAGACAAACGATCAAAAATAAAGCAGGTAAAATAGAAGCGAATTTGATTCAGCAAGGTCAGTTTGAAAATGATGTGTTTAAAAAAGGATATACTGTGACTCAAGCATTAGCAGATCCTGCCTTTAGCTTTAATTACAAAGATAGTGATCTATGGTTACAGATTTATGGAGATAACCAAAATATCTCACAATATTGGGCAACTGGTAAATTCACGCAGATTCAATACCGGAAAGGAAAGATTGATAAAGAGTACTCTATCTTTCCAGAAGAAGATGCTACTAAGCAATTAGCCAATCAAGCCAACTTGAAATATTTCAAAAAGATTCAACCGCAAGTGTCTACGTATCTTAAAACATTCCAGACCCTTTCTATCAAAGTACCAGTTACTTCATCTTAAAATAGAGCCATTTATCGTTATCCAAAAAGTAGTTCAACACAGCCTCGGTAGAGATGATGTTGAACTACTTTTTTGTGATTTGGACTCAAAAAGAATATTCTTTTAAAATAAATTTCGAGATTTTTTTGTCGAAATTCTATTAATATTCGACCTACATTTAGAACGATTAATAAAAATATTTCTACATGTTGTATTCATAATGTATATTTTTTCTATAAATAATGAGCTAAAACTTCTAAAAAGGGTAATATGATAGATCGCAAAGGTGGATAATTTGAGCAGATTACTATAAGATAGCTGTGGAACACTTAACTTCATATTTCAGGAGGAATGTAACGATGACTAAAGTCAGAGTAGCAGTTATAGGTTGTGGAAGTATTGCGGAACGTCGCCATATTCCAGAGTATGCAGAACATCCGAATGTAGAATTGGTAGCGTTTGCTGATCCAATTATAGAACGTGCTGAAGGTTATGCGAAACGTTTCGATGCCAAAGCATATAGTGATTATAAAGAATTATTAGCAGCTGGTGGGTTTGATGCTGTAAGCGTGTGCACCCCGAATATTTTCCATGCTGAAATGTCGATTGCTGCTGCCAATGCAGGTGCACATGTACTGGTTGAGAAACCGATGGCTGTGTCTGAAGAAGAAGCACAAGCAATGATTGATGCAGCTAAAAAGAACAATGTGTATTTGATGGTTGGTCATAATCAACGTTTGATGCCACCACATGTCAAAGCCAAAGAAGTATTGCAAACAGGCAAATTAGGTCGCATACTGACTTTCCGTACGGCTTTTAGCCATGGAGGTCCAGAATTCTGGAGTATTGATGGTAAAGAAAGCTGGTTCTTCCGTAAAAACGAAGCGATCATGGGTGCGATGGGTGATCTAGGCGTACATAAGTCTGATATGATTCGCTGGTTGCTAGATGACGAAGTGGTTGATGTGAGTGCATTTATCGGTACATTGGATAAAAAAGATACAGATGTTGACGATAACGCTATTTGTTTGCTTCGTATGAAGAGCGGTGCAATCGGTACATTAGTAGCGAGCTGGACAGCTTATCGTGGTGAAGATAACGGCACATACTTGTGGTGTGAGAACGGTATTATGAAAATCGGTACCGATCCTGATGATCAAGTGATTGTCGAACTTCGTGACGGTACAGTCGAGAAATATCGTGTAGGTGCTATTTCTACCAATGACAAGCAAGAAGTTAGCGGTGTAGTAGATGCCTTTATCGAATCTATCGTTACCAATACACCACCATCTATTTCAGGTGAAGAAGGCAAAAAATCACTATCTGTAATCTTATCTGCGTTCCAATCTCAAGCGGATAACAAAACTATTTCTTTATAAAATAAGCTACAAGTAGCTAAACAACAAAATAGTATTACCAAAAAGCTGTTACCTTCGTATCGAGGGTAGCAGCTTTTTAGTATAGATGTGAGACTGGATTATTGATTATGTTTTATCGTATACGGTATAAGATTGAGCTAACGGATGACCAAGTGGAGAGTGGATCGTTTCTGTAGGTCTAGCAGGTTGGGATGTTGCAATCGACTCGTTTTCTTCTTCTGTCCATTCTCCTGCAAGTACAGCTTTCATTTTCTTCGTGTCCAACATACCTTCCCATTTGGCTACGACAAAAGCAGCTACACAATTGCCCATAAGATTGGTGAATACACGCATGGTATCCATAAATCGGTCAGCACCGAGCAACAGTGCTACAACAGCTACAGGAAACGCATTAAGTGCTGCGGCTGTAGCCGATAATGCTAGAAAAGCGGAACCCGGTACACCAGCCATTCCTTTTGAACTTAGCATCAACACAGCTAAGATAGTAATCTCTTGTCCTAAGGTCAGATCGATGCCTACTGCCTGTGCAAGAAACACGGTAGCTAGAGATAAATAGATCGAAGCACCATCTAGATTAAAAGAATATCCTGTCGGTACAACCAATCCGACCACTGCTTTATCACAGCCCGCTTTGTTTAGCTTTTCCATCATACGTGGCATAACGACTTCAGACGAAGCTGTACCAATCGCAAGCATAATTTCAGAACGAGTGTATTTGATAAATTGCAATAGATTCATGCCTGTGATCCACCATGCTGCTAATCCCAGACAGATTAAGAATAAGATCGCAGCTAAGTAACAAGCAAGGATCAACATTCCATAAGAAGTCAATGTCGCTACTCCATAGGCACCGACCGTATAAGCAATCGCACCGAATGCACCAATGGGTGCTAATTTCATAATATAACCGACCACTTTAAAAATCAGCTCCATGATCTGATCGACCAGCGTCAGTACATTATGTTTTAATTGACTTTCACTAGCGGCAAGAGCAGTACCGAATAGACAAGCAAGCAGTAACACTTGTAACAGCGCATTTTGCGCAAAAGCATCTACTGCACTGGTTGGAATAATATTGAGGATAAAGTCGACAGTATGGGGAAGTTCTGCGCCTCCTGTTTTGGCGGCTACAGCATTGGGATCAAGAGTACTGGCATTGATATTCATTCCCTCTCCCGGACGGAATACACGAGCAGCGACAAGACCTAACATGAGTGCCACCGTCGTAGCAAGCTCGAACCACAGGATAGCTTTGAGACCGATCCGACCGACTGCTTTGAGATCGCCTGCTTTGGCAATACCTGCGACAACGACGAAGAAGATCAAGGGTGCAATTAACATTTTAATTAATTTGATAAATCCGGTTCCAAGCGGTTGTAACTGCTCTCCAAAGTTAGGAAAGGCTATTCCTACACCAATACCGATCACAACAGCTACAATGATTTGAAAAAATAATGATTTAACAAAATTCATAATAAACCTCCTTGATATTCAAATACTTAGTGACACTACATCCTCATGGATTTGGAAAAGAATCATTTAGTCTATGTTGGTTATATGTTCTATCTTTAAGTTATGTAGCATTTTATAACATTTGGTCAAAGTGGTTACTATAGATTTCGATCTTTTTTGTATATTTCACAATTCAAACGTTCAAATTATGATTTTTATACAAAAATAAGCGAATGATATGTTAAAATAAGTAACATATCATTCGCTTATTTATTTTGGAGCATTATGGTATAATATTGCAGTAACCTATTTTAATATTCAGGAGAGTGAACTTATTATGGCACGTACCCAGACTCAAAAAGCTATTCGTAAAGCAAAGCGTAGTGGCAGTTGGATTCCCGAATACAGTCGCAGAGCCAATGAAGATTATGCAGCCATCTCGCAACATACCCGTATGACATCTACCAAACAAGAACGATTACAAAAAGTAAAACACAAGAAGCATATCACACACGATGATGCTTCTTTTTTGTGTCTTTTAGTCAAATCGCCTGATCGCAGGTACGCATAACCCGATAATCACCAGCAACATCCCAATCCCCGAAAACAAACTAATCGTAATCAGTCCACCAATCTGATCGGCTAACCAACCGATAAGTAGAAATCCAATCGGTAGAAAAGCGAATGAACCGAACATATCCAGACTAGCCACACGTCCAAAACTTTCCACAGGTACTAACTCTTGCAGACTCGTTTCCCAGACTAGCGCAAACATCATCAAGCCGAATCCTTCCAAAGCCATAATCATCACCATACCGGGTGGCCATGTAATCACCGATAATAAGAATAGAGCGATTCCGCTTAACAATGCTCCGCCATATCCAATCCAACCGCGTTTGCGCCACTGTTTTCGACTTCCAAATAAGACTGCTCCAATAATAGCGCCGACACCAGCAGATGTCATAGCCAGTCCATAGACAACAGGATCTAAATGATGATGAATTTTGAAAAGCCATGGAATAAGAACACTGGTAATCCCTACATAGCAAATATTCAAGAGCGAGAAAATCACAATTGTAATCCACAACCACGGCTGTTTTTGCAAAATAACAAATCCTGCGGTGAACTCTTGCCACACCGATGTTTTCACTGGAGAATGTAGCGAATCGGTAGAAGAGGCTTGATCAATCGTCTGTTGTTTACGACGTTCTTGCTGACGTTTAGAGATAAAGTGCTTGCTAAGTAAAGTAAAACAAAGCAGTGAAAACAGATATGTAAGTGAATCCAGAGCAAATCCACTTCCAGGAGAAGCGACAGTCACCAGAATCCCGCCTAATGTCGGACCTAGTAGACGGACGAACTGAATACTAACTTGGGTTAGAGCATTCGCCGCATTTCGAATATCAGGTGTAAATATTTCAGCACGTAAAGCAGAATAGGCAGGTTGGAATATACCTTCCATTAATCCATATAGAGCAAGTCCTACATATAAGACAGCTAAAGACAATTGATCTGTAAAAATTAAAATTGCACCACTCAGCATTAACACAAATCGGATGCTATTGGTCAATAGAATCAAGCGTACACGATCGGTATGATCTACAATCCAGCCGGAAATCGGCAAAATAATCACAATCGGCAACATATAGATCGTCATCGCTAGCCCCATAATGGTTGAAGAACCGGTTAACGTGTAGACAAGAATAGGCAAAATAATCATCGTAACTGAACTACCCAGCATCGCTATTAATTGACCTAACCACAGATATGTAAATGCTTTGGACTGACGTACAGGGGAGAGAAAACGTCGTATAACAGATTCTTGCTGTTCTTGCTCAAGGGGCATGTTCGATTTCTCCTTTTCAGCTCATATTATCTTTGTATTCAAGTGTATTCGTTCTTCTCTATACAATACTATACAAAAAAGACAATTCTCTAAAAGAATTGTCTGATCCAAAACCATATAAACGATCTCATGTATGTATGATCATTGATGATGATCTTCTAATGCATTATGAAATTTGAGTCTGTTCTACAGCATCACGTTGATGTTGACGGTGCAAGTAGCGATCAAATACAAAAGGTCCGAACGGAAGAATAGAAGCGACCAATCCTAAAATAGCTTGTTTAAACGATATTTTACGCAAAATCAAAGTCAATCCAATCGCCGCTACATAAGCTACAAACAATACCCCGTGAATCATCCCTACATAAGTCACCGCAAGAGGCATATTAGCAAAATACTTAAGAGGCATTGCGATCAGTACGAGAGCAAGATAAGATACCGCTTCCACGTTACCAATCACTCGTAACATACTTAGAGCATTTTTGATCATAAAGTATATTCTCCTTTATTCCAATTTTAATAATTCAAATATAACGTAAATGTTCTGTTAAAAGCACAATCAAAAGTTACAAAATATTGAAAGTACACTTTAATAAGAGATTATATACATAATAAATATTTATGATAACTTAGCTAACAATAATTAAATCTAAAAAATAGCGATTTCTTTCTGTTTAACTATGAATAAGTAGATCCTATTGGATAAGAATACATATATTTTAGCATGATAATCCATTTATTTGGGCAATGGTCAATAGTTTATTTGGTAATTGTCCCAAATAGTACTGTTGGATTTCAGTAGATTTAACGTATGTTTAAAAAGTAAACATTGTTAACATGAAAAACATCAAATACAAGAAATTATAGATGAGGTGAGTATATTGAGAAAGATAACAGGTGGAATTTTGGTTGGAATGTTAATTATGTTGACAGCGTGCTCTAGTTCAGCTCCAAATACGGCAAGCACATCAACCTCTTCAACAAGTACAGGTCAATCTACAGCATCCAATGTGATAAGAGTCGCCGTACAATCGGATGGCAAAACGCTTGATCCTCATACCGCTACAGATGCAGGTTCTATGCATTATATCGAAAATATGTACAGTACATTGATGCAATACAATGGTAAATACGGTGAAATTGAACCAGGACTTGCTGCATCGTATACTGTTTCGGATGATCTACTCACCTATACCTTTAAGCTGCATCAAGGGGTGAAGTTCCACGGTTCTGGTAAAGAACTGACTTCAGCCGATGTGAAATATTCTATTGAACGAATTATTGATAAAGGAGTACGTGCGAATCAATTTACCGCAGTCAAAAGTATAGATACACCTGATCCATCTACAGTTGTATTTCATTTAAAACAACCGATGGCTCCTTTCCTTACCTATCTAGCGAACCCGATGAATGGCATTGTAGATAGCGATATTGTCAAAGCCAATAACAACAGCCTAGATAACGTAGATGCAGGCACAGGTCCTTTTGAATTGGTCAAATGGGATAAAGATCAACAGCTAACGTTGAAAAAGAATCCTGATTATTATGAAAAAGGGTTACCTTATCTGGACGAAGTGGATTTCAAGCCGATTGCAGATGCAACCGCTCGTACAACAGCTCTTCGTAATAATGAGATTGATCTGATTCTAGAAACGACAGAAAAAGAAAATAAAGTATTAGAAAATGTTGAAGGGATTACATTGAAGTCAGAACCGGGTACCTTTTGGGAATATATCGGGCTGAATGTCAAAGACCCTGCACTACGTGATGTTCGTGTGCGTCAAGCGATTGCCAATGCAGTAGATCGCAATCAGATCAATCAATTGGTGAAGTTAGGTAAAGCAACGGTATTGGACGGCGGAAATATTCCTCCGAATCACTGGGCATACCCTGATATTCATCCATATGCTGAGCGTAATGTAGAAAAAGCTAAGCAATTGTTACAAGCAGCAGGAAGCCCGGCTATTTCGCTTACACTCAAAGTCGGCTCTGAATATGATTATCAGGTGCAAGCTGCTCAAGTGATTAAGCAACAATTAGCTGAAGTAGGTATTACCGTCAAAGTGGAATCTCAAGAATCTAGCGTCTTTTTCGATGCACTAGGTAAAGGTGACTTCCAGATGGCGGTCGTTGGTTGGCAAGGATTTGTAGATCCAGATGAATATACCTATAACTTATTCCATACAGGTGAAGCTTATAACCAACAAGGCTACTCTAATCCAGAAGTAGATGCTTTACTCGAAAAAGGTCGCACGACTGCGGATGAAGCAACACGTAAAGACATTTACAAACAAATTGAGACCACTGTAGCTGATGAAGCTCCGATGGTATTCCTGTATATGAATGAACGTGCAGCCGCTTATCGTAATAATGTTACAGGCTTTATCGTGGAACCGACAGTTACTTCTATTTTCTTAAAACAAACCAAAGTAGAGTAGATTGAACTGTAGAATATAGCTGCTAGACATGAACATAGGAACTGACGGGCTTGCTCGTATCAGTTCCTGTTTGGTTAAAGGAGGGATAAGATGTTGAGCTATATTGTCCGGCGGATTCTAGTGTCTATTCCTGTATTGTTCGGCATTTCTATTGTTACTTTTTTTATGATTCGTTTAGTACCCGGAGATACCGTTACGGCATTATTGGGAACACGTTATAGCGAAGAGCAAGCTATACAATTGAAAGCTTATTACGGGCTGGATAAGCCTTTATATATCCAATATTTGATTTGGATTGGAAATGTACTGCGGGGCGATCTAGGACGTTCTTCATTTAGCGGAGATTCGGTGATGCAATCAATTATCGAACGCTTGCCCGTCACTCTAGAATTGACATTGATTAGTGTATTGATTGCCAGTCTCGTAGGGATTCCACTCGGTATATGGGCAGCTTATCGCCATAATCGACTACCTGATTATATGGCAACGGTTGTAGGGCTATTGGGAATTTCGATTCCGGGATTCTGGTTAGGAACGATCTTTATCTTATTATTTGCATTGAAGTTAGGCTGGGCTCCTTCCAGCGGATATATCTCTTTCTGGGAAAATCCACTACAAAACTTACATCATATGTGGATGCCGGGTATTGCGCTTGGTGTAGCCGTATCTGCGGTAGTCATGCGGATGACACGTTCCACGATGCTTGAAGTATTAAGCGAAGATTATATGAAAATGGCTCGTGCCAAAGGAATGTCGCCATTGCGATTGTTAACAAGACATGCACTCAAAAATGCAATGATTCCGATTATTACAGTGCTCGGTATCCAGATTGGTTATTTGATCGGTGGATCTGTTGTGATTGAGCAAATCTTTTCGTTACCCGGAATTGGACGCTTAGCATTACAAGCCATTACCAATCGAGATTACGCTTTAATGCAAGGGACAATACTGTTTGTAGGTTTTTGTTTTGTAGTCATTAATCTGATCGTTGATATTCTGTATTCGATCTTAAATCCCAAAATTCGTTATTAGGAGGAGCTCTGAATGAAAGAGATTTGGTATCGTTTTAGCAAAAACAAACTCGCCATGACGGGTCTCCTATTTATTAGTTGTTTTGTACTGATCGCATTAGGTGCAGGCTGGATAGCTCCATTTGATCCTTATGCACTGGGAACCGAAATGTTAGGCAAGCCCAGTATTCATCATTGGTTAGGTACAGATCAGTTAGGACGGGATATTCTTTCTCGCATTATTTATGGAGCAAGGATATCATTGCGAGTAGGTGTTATTGCTGTTGGGGTTGCATTACTTATAGGAGCGACAATGGGAATCCTTGCAGGTTATTTTGGCAAATGGGTCGATGCGATCATTTCACGTATCACCGATGTTCTATTTTCGATTCCTGATATTTTGTTAGCCTTATCAATTATGGCGATTCTAGGTGCAAGTACAACGAACTTAATGATCGCAATCGGTATTGTATACACACCGATATTTGCACGTATTGCTCGAAGCGCTGTATTGTCGATCAAAAGTTCGCTTTATATCGAAGCCGCTCGTTCGATCGGTGTAGGGCATATTCGAATTATGCTCAAACATGTATTGCCTAATATTATGGCTCCACTTATTGTACAGATTACTTTATCTTTTGCTTTCGCTATTTTAGCAGAAGCAGCACTTAGCTTTTTAGGGCTTGGTGCAGAGCCGGATACCCCATCATGGGGAACAATGCTTAACGAAGGCAAAGACTGGATGGAATCGGCATGGTGGATCGCTGTATTCCCGGGTCTAGCGATTACCATTGCTGTATTAAGTTTTAATATTTTGGGAGATGGTCTACGTGATGCGCTTGATCCCAAATCCAATAAACATTAAATCATCTTAGAAGAAAGGAGTGCTGTTTGATGCCTATTTTTTATCCAACAGATCGACCTTTAGCTGATTTTAAATGCAATACCTTTGCTATTATTGCCCGTTGTCCTCAGACCAAACGTTTTGGTGCAGCTGCGGCTTCTAAATTTCCCGGTGTTGGTGCATTCTCTCCTTGTGTTGATCCTGAATATGGGGTGGTAGCTACCCAAGGATGGATGAATCCAGCACTCGGACCTCGTGGTATAGAATTGTTACGACAAGGACTTACTGCTAATAAAGTATTAGATGATCTGCTGATGGAAGATCCCGGTCGAGATTTGAGACAGGTGGCTGTAATCGATCGTTTTGGTCATTGTGCTGCTTTTACAGGTAGTGAAAATGATGATGTTAAAGGACATGTGATTGGGGATCAATTTTGCCTATCAGGCAATTTACTTGCAAATGAAGACGTATTGCCTGCTATGGAGCGAGCTTTTGAACAAAGTGCAGATCTGGAACTAGCAGAACGTCTACTTGCTGCGCTCAAAGCAGGTTCAGATGCAGGTGGAGATCGTCGTGGCAAACAAGCATCAGTACTCAAAGTCGCCGCTACACCCGGTTTTCCTTATGTCGATTTCCGTGTCGATGATCATCCCGAACCTATTCTTGAATTAGAACGAATTTATTATAGTAATCGATCTGTATTAATTGAACAATACTACGACTGGGTGGACACCGTGATGAAAGGTATTCCACTCGAAAAGAAAGGTTGAGTCGATGAGTTATTTTCCGGAAAATGATCCTTCTTTAACGACAACATCTCTGTTAAACACATCTTCTATCCTGATTACCAATGCAAACCTGTTAACGATGGAAGGGGTAACGATAGAGCAAGGCTGGATTCATATCGTAGATGGTAAAATTGTAGGCTTAGGCGATACTACCGAATGGGAAACGTATAAGTCACAACTAAGCAATATATCCAATACTCGAATTATTGATGCACAGAATCGCCTAGTCTCTCCCGGCTTGATCGATCCTCATACCCATATCGGTATAGATGAAGAAGGTATCGGGTGGGAAGGTGCTGATTACAATGAGACATCTGAAGCGGTAACTCCTCATTTGCGTGCGTTAGATGGAATTAATCCTTATGATGAAGGCTTTGTAGATGCTGCTAGAACAGGTGTGACTACGGTTCAAGTCTTACCGGGTAGTGCTAATGTGATTGGAGGCTTAATGTGTTGTCTCAAAGTTCTTCCAGGATCAACCGTAGAGCAGATGGTTGTCCTGCATCCGTCAGGTCTCAAAATGGCATTGGGCGAAAATCCTAAAAAATATCATGGAGTAGCTAGTGGTAGAGCGCCATTGACTCGCATGGGGATAGCTGGTATCATTCGTGAACAATTAGTACAGGCTCAACATTATGTAGCACAGCAACAATCTATAGAGGTAGAACAATCGAGACCATCACCTCCACGCAACTTGCGTATGGAAGCTTTGGGTCTAGCTTTAGAAAAGAAAATTCCTGTTCGTTTTCATGCACATCGTGCAGATGATATCGCGACAGCACTACGATTAGGACATGAATTTGACTTGGATATTACCATTGAGCATACAACCGATGGGATTAAGATTGCCAAAGAATTAGCGTCATCAGGTCGATATTGCAGTGTAGGTCCTACCTTATCTTCACGTAGTAAAGTGGAACTGCGTAACCTTTCTTGGGAAACGTATCCTGCTCTGTATCAAGCAGGGGTGCCGATATCAATCACAACCGATCATCCTGTATTACCTATTCAATATTTGCCAACATCAGCCAAAATGGCTATTCAAGCAGGATTGCCACTAGATGCCGCATGGGAAGCGTTAACGATTCAAGCGGCTCGTCATTTGCATCTAGCCGATTCTACAGGCTCACTAAAAGTAGGCAAAGATGCAGACATCGTGATCTGGAATACGCATCCGCTTACCGATTCAGGTGAAGTGGCTCTGACGATGGCAGGCGGACAAATAACATTTGAGCAGTCTGAACCGCAACTATAAATAGACAAAAAGTACACATCACTTATAGTACAAAATGTTAGCAAAAAATGAACTTAAAGGAGGCGTAACCGATGGAGCATCCCCCGATTCATTCTCTTATGCGCTTCATGAAGACGATTATGTCTCCGGTTCATGAAGAACAAATGCTTCAACTGATTTTGCAGACAGCGATGGATAGTATCCCAGCCGCAGAAGCAGGGTTTTTATTTTTGTATGATCCATTAATCAATAAGTTGATTATTCAAGCTACAGTAGGCTATCTTCCAGCAGTGATGACGATGACTCGATTGTCTTCAGGTGAAGGGATATCAGGCAAGGTTTTTGCAGAACGTATGCCTATTCGGATCAACAATCCTCTGGATCTACAAAGTGCTATGGATAATATGAGTGCTTTTAATTACAAATACTATGTAGAATCATCGACTCAAGGGGAAATACCTTGTTGCTGTATTGCAGTGCCTTTATTATCTGATGGTCGTTGTATAGGAGTAGTGACGCTTGATAATTTTACCGATGCACAAGCATTGACTGAACATGATCTGGAATCTCTACAAATCTATTGTGATCTTGCAACGATGGCGATTGAGCATCATCGTTTATTTCGACAGGTTCAAGAGCAGAATCATGAGCTGTTTTTGACTCATGATGCGCTACGCCAAGAGCATGAGCGATTACAAGTGACAATGGACTTCCATAATCAGATTAATAACTTGGCAGCAAAAGGGTACGGAACCCCTGAAATTCTGTCTGCTCTATATCGTAATGTCAAAATGCCGATTGCTGTATTCGATCTGCTACTCACACCTATAGGTTATTTACCTGCTGAAGTCAAACCTCATTTACCCGATCAATTTCTACAACATCCTGCGATGCAGTGGGTGCAACGCAGTAAAAAGTGGCAACGAATTGTACTCGAAGAAGACGCTACTCAATCTATTATTGTAACTCCGATTGTAGGTACCGATCGATTGCTTGGTTATTTGTGTGCATGGACAGGAAATCAAGAATTTATGAGTACGAACAAAATGATTTTTGAATACAGTGCCACGGTGCTTGCCTTAGATTGGGTGAAAAAAGAAGCTGTTCAACAATCACAAATGCGTGCTAAAGATGCTTTTTTCGAAAGTATTTTATCCGGTGATATGAATATGTCTTTACAAGAACAAGCGCGTGTACTCGGATTTGAACAGGAAGATCATTATGCAGTGATGTTGATGCAACCGCTACAAGGGAGTGCACGACATTCATTTGAATCTATTATGAGTCAGCTACATATCCATTATTTATTGGTTGAACGGCATCATCATACGATTATTATTGTGAATATTGCGGGGAATCTGAACAAAGAAGAACGTCAAAGTCAATTTCAATTGTTATTACGTGAGCTGCGCCGAGATCGTCAATTATCATTAGGTATCGGTAGATTGTATCAAGGATTAGATAAAGTAAGTCGATCCTACAAAGATGCTGAACAATGTATGCAGTTATTGCTCAAAGAAGGCAATCAACAGCGCTTAATCTATTTTGGTGATCTAGGAGTGATTCGCTTTTTTATGCAACAATCGCGTGAAGAATTAGAAGAATATTTGAATGATGTACTAGAACCAATTATTCAGTATGATCAGCAAAAAAAAGCCAATCTAATGATCACTTTAGTCTCCTTTGTTAAATATGACCGCAATCTCAAAAATACAACTCAATCGTTACGTATTCATCACAATACTTTATATTATCGACTCGGACGGATACAAGAATTGTTAGGTTACTCTTTTGATCATGGAGATGAATGGTTCAATGTCCGCATGGCATGTCAGATTTATTTGTATTTATATGAAGATTAACCAAAATACAGGAGAAAATAAGAAATAAACACGAAACTTTATCCTAAAAGAGATAAAGTTTTTTTGATTTGTTAACGCAGTGTAAAAATTTCAAAAAAAGCTAATACATAATATGACAAAATTCGATAATAATAATAGGTCTTAGTAACTAAGAGGATTATATAACAATATAGCGGAGGCAGACACATCATGACAGTCAGAACCAGATTAATTGTAACTATTAGTTTATTAATTTTTACTATTTTAGGAAGCGGAATATTATCTTTTGTTACCATTTCTAATACGATTGAACAAAGTGCATTATTACAATCCAAAATGGAAATGCAAAAAAATATGAAACAGATCGATTTTAGATTAGCAGGGCTTTCTAATGATGAACGTGGTTATTTACTTACAGGTGATCAAGAATACGTACCCGAAATGCAGAAAAAAATCACCGAAATTAATAGCATTTTACAATTGTTGCAACAATCAACAGCCGGTGCACCTTATCAATCTTCTTTACAAGAGATTAGTACGACATTTGCCAAAGTTACCGAGTTAAATGGAAATGTAGTCAAATTGCAAGGTGAAAATCCAACAGCTGCTAGTCAATATCATTTTGGGGAAGAACGAACACTACGCAAAACAGCTTTAACACCAGCAGTCAGTGAAGTGATTACGAACCTTAATCAAGAAGTAGCTCAATTACAAGCACAAAATGAAAAACAAGCGCATCTCAGCAAAACGATTATTTTGGCAGCAGTAATCATTTCTTCGGTAGTGGGTATTCTTTTAGGTATTCTTTTACTACGTGCTATCCTCAAACCTTTACGTCTGCTAAATCGCCAAATGTTAGAAATTGCTCAAGGCGAAGCTGATTTGACTCAAAAAATTATATTGAAGCAAAAAGACGAATTTGGAACATTAGCATCGAACTTTAACTTATTTGTATCTACATTACATTCTATCGTCAGTCAGATCGGTGTATCGTCTGATATGGTTGCAGCTTCAGCAGAAGAATTTTCAGCAAGTGCAGAGCAATCCAAGGCTACTTCTCAGCAAGTCGCTGAATCTATGCAAGTGATCGCTGATCAGACAGGTGGACAAGCCAAACAATTGAGATATCAATCGGCTTCTTTGCAAGATTCATTCCATAAATTATCTGAGATTTCTTCGAACACTGCTCAAATGGCAGATTTCTCTCAATTAATGAAGCAACAATCTGAAAAAGGAGCAGATTCGATTGAACGTGTAGGCGAGCAAATGATATCGATTCAAAGTTCAGTATCTCGCGCAGATCAAAGTGTAGGTGTACTGGCAGGACATGCGACTAAGATTGATACAGTAACTACATTAATCAATGAAATTTCGTCTCAAACTAATCTTCTAGCATTAAATGCTTCTATAGAAGCTGCTCGTTCGGGAGAACATGGACGTGGATTCGCAGTGGTAGCAGAAGAGGTTAGAAAGCTGGCTGAACAATCAGCAAATGCAGGTAGACAGATCAAAGAATTGGTTAGTCATATTCAGTTAGAAACACAATCGACAATGTCAGCTATTCAAACGGTTCAAACAGATGTTGCAACAGGTAATCAGATGACCAGAGAAACAGTACAGCAATTCCATGATATTTTGAATGCAGTGGAAGAAATTTCATCCAAAACGGAAAATATCGCGAATAATGCTTCACAAGTTAATGATTCTTTTGCAGATTCTGCGGATACAATGCAGACGATGACTAAAGGAACACAAGAAATATCAGACAGCACGCAGGAAATCGCTGCGGCAACAGAAGAGCAATTAGCTTCGAGCGAAGAAGTTCTACATTCTGCTGTAGCTTTAACGTCACTTGCAGAAGATTTACAAGCATTAGTCACTCGTTTCAAAATCTAATCTATATCGCAAAGATCTATAGCCTAAAGAAAAAAGCACATTCCTACATGATGTAGGATGTGCTTTTTTTTTGTTGGTAAAGGTATATTGAGAATTATTTTATGTTGAGAAGATATTAGGCACTTTCACGTCAGGTTCTAGATCTGCTTCGTAATCCACATGATCTGTCTCAAAGCCGAACAGTTGGAAGAATTCACGACGATAGCCTTCCAGATCAGTCAATTCATAAATATTTTCAGACGTTAAGTTGTCCCAAATTTCAGCAACTTCAGCTTGCACATCTTCGCGCAACTCCCAGTCATCGATACGAATACGGTTTTTCTCATCCACAGGAGCAGGACCATCTGTATACAAACGGTCTGCAAAAAGACGGTACATTTGCTCGATACAGCCTTCGTGAATCCCTTTTTCTTTCATAACTTTATACAATGCTGAGATATATAAAGGAACAACAGGGATCGCTGAGCTGGATTGAGTTACTAATCCTTTACTTACAGATACAAAAGCACGTCCGCCTGTAGCACTTAATTGATCGTTCATTTCTTGTGCTGTACGTTCCAAATGATCTTTTGCTTGTCCGATCGAACCTTGACGATAGATCGCTTGCGTAATATCTGAACCAATATAAGAATAAGCAACTGTTGTTACATCTTCAGTCAAGACACCTGCTTCATTCAATTGATCCATCCATAATTTCCAATCTTCGCCGCCCATTACTTTTACCGTATCTTGTACTTCTTGTTCAGAAGCCGGTTCGATCGTAATTGGAGTGACTTCACCATTGTGGAAGTTAACTGTTTTGTTGGTATATTCAGCGCCGATAGGTTTGAGCACAGAGCTGAATGTTTCACCTGTTTCTGGATCGGTACGACGTGGAGCTGCTACGCTATAGATCACAGTATCGACTTGACCCAATTCTTTACGGATCGCTTCAATCGTCTGAGCTTTGATCTCATTAGTAAAAGCATCACCAATTACACTGCAAGATTTCAATCCTGCTTTTTGTGCTTCTTGTTCAAAAGCCGCCGAATTATACCAGCCCGCAGAAGCGGTACGCCCTTTAACTGAACCTCCATCGCGATAAACACCGATTGTATTAGCACCTGCACCGAATGCCGCTACGATACGAGAAGCTAGTCCATAACCCGTAGAAGCACCGATAACAAGTACATTGCGTGGGCCACTGATTTTAGGTTGAGATTGTACATATTCAATTTGTTCTTGAACTTGACGTGCACAACCGACAGGGTGAGCTGTCGTGCAGATAAAGCCACGTGTTCTAGGTTTAATAATCATAGGAAGGATTCCTCGCTTTCACTTTTTACATCATCTTTCGTATTGTAGCATTTTTTGCGAAAGTGTACACGATAAGGCTAGTTGAGGCATATAGAATCAGTAAATTACAAAGTTCAATTATCGTCCTAAAATGGACATAAAATAATGCTAAATAGCTGTTTAAAATTTAGATAGGTTGGTTAATAAATAACATCAAAGAATAATTGCACAAAATATAATAAAATATTTTTAAATAGTATTGCAATATTCTTTAATTAATGTTATTATTAATTCATAAGGTTACTAAGAGAAAATTAGTTACCAAAAAACAGCTAACATCACAAAGGAGAAATTAACCATGAATACCAAATTTCAAAAAGTTTTATTGTCAACTACTTTAGCACTAGGTCTTGGAGCAGTAGCAGTTGTAGCACCAATCGGAGCTAACCAAGTATCTGCAGCTTCTAACGATCAAAGCAACCACGAGAAAAACAAAGACAAAGCAGAACAACGTGCTAACAACCAAGCTTATGTAGATTCTGTAAGTGCACAAATTAACTCTATGTTCGGAACTGCTAACGAAACAACTGAACCTACTACACCAACAGACAACACAACAACTGAGCCTACAAAAACAACTGAACCAGTAGCAAACAACAAAATCACTGTAATTCTTCCACAAGGTGCTAGCCTTACTGAAATCGCTGCTCAATATGGTGTAACTGTAGACGAATTGGTTGCTGCCAACAACCTTCTACCTGCTGGATACCAATTGACTATTCCTCAAAAATAAGAATTTAGACATTATCGATCAACTGCCATCTGATCGGCCAAAATATTATCTACCCATAAGTATCTGCCAAATGCTTATGGCGTAGTTTATATATAAAAAGCTGACGTTCCCCCGAGCGTTGGCTTTTTTTGTTGTTTTCAAAAAGGTAAGATGATCGTTAACTGTTAGATTATTCATTGTGCTACGAGACCTATTCGCTTTTAATAATAAAGAAAGCGGAGGGAATATTATGATTCATATATATAAAAGTAGAGGAAGAATAGAGATTCAGATGGATGCTTATTTGATTGGTATAGACGATGTGGTTATACTGATCAGTGGAGGAGATCGCCCTCATTTGGGCACAATAACGACAGGCACCAAAGATCAACCGTTGCAAACGATTCAATTTCAGCAACATCAAGAATTTTATATCACAGAGGAAATCGCTATGAACTTACGGAAACATTGGCGTGGGAATTTTGCGATCTGTGGAGGAATTCATATTGATCAGATCAATCGTGAAGAAATTAACCAACTTATCGAAATGGTGGTAGAGATGGGGAATGAATTGATATTGAAGTTGCAGAAGTAGTAATAGATATAGTGAGAGTAAACATTAGAATTAGCCATGTAACTAATTTAAATAAAGAATACATATACAAAAAGAACGAGATGATACATCAACGAATAGAATGTCAATCGTTAACATAATCATCTCGTTTATTTATAAATCAAATCATTTCTTGCTTATTTAGTTAATGAAGAAGTAGTTAAAGGTACGAATAATTTAGAGTCATTATCAGCATCAGTGATTTCAACAAAAATAGCTTTGGTATTAGAAACATCTACATCAGCGCTAACCATACCATTATCAGGATTAACAGATATCGTTTTGAGTGTGGTATTGTCTTGATTCATAATAACTATTTTTTGATTACCACTAAGTGAAGCTAGTTCTAGATGCAATGTAGAATATTTATTATCAGTCATGATCTGAAAGCTTTTACTTTGATTATTTACACCAGTGTATAGAAAAATATCTTTGTAATCTTTGTCTTTATAAACAGTATTGCTTGGATCTTTGGTGTGCCAGTCAGAGGTACCTAATACTTTGGTTCCTAGCGTGCTGAGTGATTGAGATTTATTTTCGATAGGGGTTGTAGAAGATCCTGTGTTACCTGAATCGCCAATGATAACAGAAGAAGAAGATTTGTCGTAAGTGATTGAAGTTCCCATTAGATTTCCAACTGCACGTACAGGTAAGTAGGTTGTTCCGTTGTACGTAATAGGGAGTACCGCTTGACCATTTGCATCTTTAGCCGTAACCGTAGTTCCATTCATTTTAAGAGAAATTGTACTGTTCAAATAAGCTTTAATCGGTTCTAATCCTGTAGCTGCGAGAGCACCTGTCCCTATTCCAAATGTTAACGTAGCCGCCAAAATACCCAAACCAACTTTTTTGTTCATTAAATATCCCTCCTGAGTAATAAAGTAATAAACACTATTATAAATAAACGATTAACAACTGATTGTCAAGTGTTTGGTATGTATTGATATGTCTTTTTTAATATGTATAATGTAGATCATAAAAGATCAAAAAAGACAGTCCAAAGTAAAATACCTCTGTACTGTCTGTTTATATAATGCTGTATATTAAGAATGATCTGTAGGATCTTTTTCTTTCAATCCTTGACCTAGCCCTTTCATAAATCGCATTCCAAATCGAAGCGCTCGATTGATATCAGGATCTTTCAAAGCTTTCATTAATGAGAATACACCTAGTTTGGTGTTATCTTCTTTACCTGCTTCTTCTAATCCTTTGGTCACACTATTCATTAATTGAGTTGTTTGTGCAGGATCAACCGCAGTTAAGGCACCCGCTGCCGCCATACCATTATTGATCAGATTAGTGATTTCTTTACGAGAAACTTGTCCCAAAGCAATCTCTGCAATATGCGCTTTCGCTTTGAGCATCGATTCCGCTGCTTCCAAAATCCCACTATCATTTAACTCCCGTAATATCGACATCGATCGTGCTAACGCCGCATTAGATTCTGCTAATTCCTTTTTCAATTCATCAATCGTCTGCTGCTGTTGCTCTTCATCAGTAAGCACCCGCTTACGAATCGTAGTAATCGGAGTCGCCATACATACATTCTCCTTTCGCCCATATCCATCTAGTAAGATATACCAACTTACAAACATATAAATTCATCATCAATACTCAAAAAACATCATATAAAAAAGGAAATAAAACCTAACAAGTAAAAATGAAAAACACATAAAAGTAAGAAATAAATCCATATAAAACAATGTATTCAACTCTCTAAAGAATTAAATTCTTTAAAAAGGTTCTATTCTTTACCACTGCTCCACAATCCCTAAGTTGCACCAGCGAAGGGAGTGAAATTGTTCTGAAAGAGCGAAGCGCTCGCCTTTGTAACGAAATCCCTACCGCCAAGCGGTAAATCAAGGGATTCCGTTACACCAGCGACGACAAGAACAATCTCACTCACAAGCGCAGGTAACTCCTCCCCCTCTACATATCAACTAAAGAGACATAATCATCACGATTCCATTTACGTTGTACTTCAACACCATTTTGCGGATGGCGTTTTTTGTTACGAGGATTGAATGAAGGTAATGGATTAACACCTTTGACATTCAAAATCATCATCCGTACTTTGGTCTGTTTGTAAGCGGGTGTATGCGTACGTACATCAACCGCTGAACCAGTTAAAAGATTAACGGCTGTCTCATGACTGGTAGAGTGCATAGGTACATAAATTTCTTTGCCACGTACACGGTCGGTGACAACAGCTCTTAATTTAATAGCACCATACGGAGATTCAAGACGAACCAGTGTACCGTCTTCAACACCACGTTCTGTGGCTAGTTCAGGAGACACTTCGACAAACACTTCAGGTAATTTGCGATTGATCCCTTTAGACTTGTTCGTCATATTGCCTTCATGGAAATGTTCAAGTAGTCGTCCATTGTTCAACACGAGATCGAACTCAGCAGGGAACTCTACAGCAGGTACATATTGCACTAGAGAGAAACGAGCTTTTTTATCCGGAAAATGGAACCCATCTGTATAAAGTAAAGGTGTGCTTTCACCCGTACTCGAACCCCATAAGAAGCTTCCCCAACCTTCTAACACCTCATAATTACAACCGGAGAAGAAAGGCGTTAAGCTTGCCATTTCATCAAAAATTTGAGAAGGATGAGTGTACCCCCAATCAAATCCCAAGTGTTTAGCAAGTTGAGTTGTTATCCACCAGTCAGGCTTAGAATCGCCCAAAGGTTCAAGGACTTGATACAAACGTTGCACACGACGCTCCGTATTGGAGAAAGTACCATCTTTTTCCAGAGATGGAGCCGCAGGTAAGACTACATCTGCAAACTGAGCGGTTTTGGATAAAAAGACATCTTGAACAACGAAAAATTCAAGTTGAGCTAACATTTCATGAACATGATTCACATTGGAATCAACCCATGCCATATCTTCACCGACAAGATACATCGCTTTAAGTTCTCCACGAGCGATATCATCGACCATTGCGATATTATCTTTACCCGGCGCTGGAGAGATCGAGACCCCATAAGCTTTTTCAAATTTAGCACGTGCTTCATCATTAGAAACGTGCTGATATCCTGGTAACCAAGGTGGTAAAGTACCCATATCACAAGCACCTTGTACATTGTTATGACCACGAAGTGGATAAGCACCTGCACCTGGACGCATATAGTTACCTGTTGCTAATAACAGATTGGAAATAGCCGCAGACGTATGAGATCCAGCGATATTTTGTGTAACTCCCATACCCCAACAGATTACAGTTCCATCCGCATCCCGAATCATTTCAGCAATTCGAATTAATTCAGCTTGTGCGATTCCAGTAATTTCTTCTGCATAAGCAAGCGTATAAGGCTCAGAAGCTTTGAGGTATTCATCAAATTGATTCACATGTTGGTGGATAAAGTCAGCAGCATGCCAGCCTTGCTCTACCATATAGTTCATAATCGCTGTAATCCAGACAAAGTCTGTTCCTTGTTGCGGACGAATAAATAAGTCTGCCCGTTCAGCCATTTCATGTTTACGTAGATCAGCCACAACTAATTGTTGACCATGTAATTTGTGTGCACGCTTGATACGAGTCGCTAGAACAGGATGACCTTCAGCTGGAGAACAACCGATCAGAATCACAAGACCAGCAGCGGCGATATCTTTGATCGTACCTGCATCGCCACCAATCCCTACTGTAGACATCAGACCATCTGAAGCAGGGGATTGGCAATAACGAGAACAGTTATCGACATTGTTGGTTTCAAATACTTGACGAGCTAATTTTTGGATCACATAGTTTTCTTCATTGGTGATTTTGGAAGAGGAGATAAAGCCTAATTTATCACTGCCATGTTCTTTGCGAATCGCTGTCATTTTTTCAGCAACAAGCGTTAATGCTTCATCCCAGCTCGCTTCTACAAATTCACCATTACGACGAATCAGTGGAGTCGTTAAGCGTTGGTCACTGTTGACAAAGTCCCAACCAAATTTACCTTTTACACAGGTAGAGATAGCATTCACCGGTGCATCGTGAGAAGGCTGAACTTTAAGAATCTCACGACCTTTCGTCCATACTTCAAATGAACAACCGACTCCGCAGAATGTACAGACTGTTTTGGTTTTGCGAGTCCGTGTATCACGCATAGCTGCTTCGATTTCTGAAATAGCAAAAATACCGCTGTATCCTGGTTCTACATCTTTGATTAGATCAATCATCGGATTAAGCATTTCTTCGCCAATACCGGACATAAATCCCGCTTCGCCTAGCATCGATTTCTCCATCAAAGCATTACATGGACAGATGGTGACACATTGTCCGCAACTGACACAGGAAGATTCGTTAATAGAAACGCCTTCATCCCACATCACGTATGGACGTTCGGCTTCCCAATTGATTGATAACGTCTCATTGACTTGCAAGTTCTGACATACCTCTACACATTGCCCACAAGCGATACACTGATTGGGATCATAGCGATAGAACGGATGAGACATATCGACTTCGGTTGCAGGGACTTTCGGTTGGAAAGGATATTTCTGATGTTCGATACCCATTTCTTCAACTGTATTATGAAGTTTGCAATTACCGTTATTGTTATCACAAACAGTACAATACAACATATGATTTTCCAGTAAACGATCCATACCTTCTGTTTGAGCCGCTTTGGCAGAAATAGAATTGGTCTGCACATTCATACCTTCTGTGATCGTTGTTGAACAAGCACGTGCTAATTGACCGTCAATTTCAACAATACAGGTATCACAAGTCTGAATCGGATCGACTTCAGGAACATAACAGATTTGTGGATGCTGAATTTGAGCTAGATTAATAACATTCAGTACGCTTAATCCTTGCCCGGCTTCATAGGTTTCGCCATTGATCGTAATTTTGATTGGTTGTTGTTCGCTCATGCAGATACCCCTTTATTTAACAGTTGTATTTCTAGATGTACGCATTTGGCACTATAAATGCGACTTCTTCTAGTGAAATCAAAAATGATTTTTGTGAAACAAAATATCTTCCTTCTCAGGTTTTGCAAAATGTGGCACATCAAATAGAGCATAATATAAAGATTTTCGGATTTGTGTAGTATCATATTTATACTTTATTATCCTTAATATGTATTATTAACTAATAGATGCAGATTAAGGATAAAATAAAAAGAGCATAAAAAAACTCCACCTTAAAATCACTACCCCTTTGCAGGTAGCACTTTTAAAGTGGAGTAATCGTTTAGCAATGACATACTAACTGACCAATCCGATTATATTATGACAAAAATGTGAATACTCTAAATTATACTCTTCTTTTGTGAAATTTCAAGACACATTTAACACACCATGCTAGCTATCTGTATTTGAAATCTACAAAATGAGGTGTATGATCAAAACATTACAGCAAGGAGGATTATCAATGAAAAAGGAAACTACTTTCAATGAAATCGTACGTAAAGTGCGTAAAGATACATTTGGCAAAGGACCGGAACGGATTCATACGACCTTTGTAGATAATATGGCGATTACTAAAATGTGGGGCAATTTTACACCTACCGAAAAATTTATTGCTTTAACTTCTGAAGGCAAAGAAATGGTACACCGTGCGCGAACACAGATGGTTCAAGGACTGTATGATCAGCACGTACCTGATGGTATGGAAGAATTATGCGGTTCTAAATTACAGCATTTGTTTACCGATATTAAGGTGGAAGATGATTTTGCCATTTCTGTATTTGTTTTCGAAAAAAATATTGAGCAAGGATGAGGCAGATGGATCTAGAATTGCAACAAGAGCGTACGATTGTGCGTTACCGGCGCGGACAAGTCACCACGATCACCGATCAGGTCGTTAGCGAACAACCGATTACTGTAAAAGTAAACGGCGAAGAATTTGTAACATTAGTCTGCACACCTGAATATATCGAAGATATGACAGTAGGATTTTTGGCTTCAGAAGGCGTGATCAAGCAGTATAGCGATATTCAAGAACTGTGGGTACAGCCTGAAGAAGGTTTTGTCCATGTGCGTACAGATCGCTGGAAGCCACAGCATCGTCAGTTATTTACCAAACGTTATATTACTTCTTGTTGTGGTACCAGCCGTCAGGGATTTGTTTTTTTTAATGATGCACGTACAGCTAAAGTTATAGATACAGTTAACGTTACTTTGTCTTTTGAAGATTGTTTTCGGCTAATGGAAGAAGTCCAACAAAGCGGGGAATTATTTCGTCATACAGGTGGTGTGCATACAGCCGCTTTATGTGATCCGAGTGGAATTATTGTGGCACGAAGCGATATTGGTCGCCATAATGCATTGGATAAAATTTACGGTTGGTGCCTCAAACAGAATCTTAGTTTAGAAGGTAAAATTATCGTATTTAGCGGTAGAATTTCTTCCGAAATTTTGACGAAAGTATCCAAAATTGGCTGTGAAGTGATCTTATCCAAATCTGCGCCTACAGGGTTAGCTCTTGAGCTAGCCGATCATCTAGGCATTACAACTGTTGGATTTATTCGTGAAGATTCATGCAATGTATATACACATTCACAAAGAATTCTGGAATGTCAGGACATATCACCAGATTCTATGATACTCTAGTATGAAACCAAAAAATAAATACCAGAAGAAGATAAGATTCTAAACTATCTTGCAACAAGGTAAGATGAACACGTTTCGAAGTCGATGTAAGACGGTACTAGCGAGGAATGGAGAGGTGTCTATGACTTCAAAAGATCAACATAATCGTATATTAAGAGACTTGCGCATCTCTGTCACAGATCGCTGTAACTTCCGTTGTCGATATTGTATGCCAGAAGAAATTTTTGGTAAGGATTATGCCTTTTTACCTAAAGAAAGCGTACTGACAGAGGAAGAGATCGGTCGAATTGCCAAAATATTTGTATCTCTAGGAGCCAAAAAATTACGAATTACCGGCGGAGAACCTTTACTGCGTAAAGACTTGCCTAATATTATAGAGCGTCTATCCACTTTGGATGCAGAAGATATATCGTTAACGACCAATGGTAGTCTGTTATCTCGTATGGCTGTAAGCTTGCGTCAAGCTGGACTTCATCGTGTTACCGTGAGTCTGGATAGTCTGGAAGACGATATGTTTTTGCAGATGAATGGAGGACGCAGTCGTGTTCAACCTGTACTTGATGGGATTGATGCGGCAGCTGAAGCAGGATTACAGGTCAAAGTAAATATGGTCGTACAAAAAGGATTCAACGAAGATGCAGTTGTACCGATGGTCGATTATTTCCGCCAAAGAGGTCATATTTTACGTATGGTTGAATATATGGATGTAGGAAATAGCAATGGTTGGAATCGTGAGCATGTGGTCAGTAAGCAAGAATTACTAGATCGGATCGGCGAACACTTTCCACTTCAACCGGTTGCACCGAATTATGATGGTGAAGTAGCAACACGTTATCAATTTGCAGATGGTATCGGAGAGATTGGGTTTATTTCCTCAGTAACCGAAGCTTTTTGTTCATCATGTACACGAGCAAGATTGTCTGCCGAAGGGAAATTATATACTTGTTTATTCGCCACTAAAGGTCATGATCTTAGAGATTGGTTGCGTTCAGACCGTAGCGATGAACAGATTGCAGATTATATACAAGCTGTATGGACCAATCGTAAAGACCAGTATTCGTTAGAGCGAGGATTAGCTTCTGACAAAAATGATCCCAATGGTCACAAAGTAGAAATGTCGCATATTGGAGGATAGAAGGGGCAACCCTTCTATTTTTTTATTTGCAAATGTAGCAGAATTGGGTATTCCAAAATTTTATTTGTCACAGTATTGACAAACTTTAAGCACCAGATTAATCTTAATGAGCAGTTAGCGATTATTATTTGAAGCAGACTCATAGAATGTTTTTGCTTTAAATCTAACGATCAAGTTGATTGGTATCCTTATAGGCGTCTGTAAGGGCATTAACCAGCATTAATTATTCTCTATCCTCTTTTTGAGCTAGATCTAAGAGGTCTATTGGAGCATTGTTAATGGTGGTTTTTTGGCGTTTTTTTATAGTTTATGATAACGACGATCTGTTACAACGATGATGAACATGGAGGGTTTACAATGTCTTTTTACACCCCGCAAGAAATTATGAATATCACCGCTGAAAATGGTCTGAAAAAATCAAGATTACCATTCTGGACGGTATTGATTTTGGGCTTTCTAGGAGGAGCTTTTATCTCATTAGGATTTTTAGCTGATATTCGTGTGATTGGTACAGCACCCAAAGAATTAGGTTCAATCGCAGGCTTTTTTGGAGCCGCTGTTTTTCCAGTAGGTCTGATGTTGACGATTCTTGCAGGAGCAGAGTTATTAACAGGCAATATGATGGTGATGGCTATGTCGTGGTTTGCCAAAAAAATTACACTATCTCAAGTAATCAGCAATTGGGTATTGGTATTGCTATCTAATTTTATAGGTGCGATTGCAGTTGCTTACTTTTTTGGACATGTGGTTGGACTTACAGAAGGTGATTTTTTAGCTAAAACACTCGCAATTGCACATGCCAAAGTGGGCGAAGGTTTTGGTGAAGCTTTTGTATCTGCGATTGGTTGTAACTGGTTAGTCTGTCTGGCAGTCTGGTTAGCTTATGGCAGTAAAGATTCAGTCGGTAAATTTATAGGAATCTGGTTCCCGATTATGGCATTTGTTGCAATTGGATTTCAGCACGTGATCGCTAATATGTTTGTGATTCCAGCGGCTATTTTTGCAGGGTCTGATATTACATGGACGCAATATGTAGAGAATTTTGTGCCTGTCTTGTTAGGGAATTTAGTTGGAGGGGCTATCTTTGTTGCTCTTGCTTATTTTGCAGCTTATCGCTATACGACAGAGCTTGCTATGACGACAGAAGCAGTAAGTGATTCTAACCATTATCATGAGCAAGGATTAAGTAGCTCAGTGGTCAAAGTCAAACACTAACAGCCGTATACACATATCTATCTATAAAAAAAGAAGCATGACCGAATCGATACGGCAATGCTTCTTTTTTATAGAAATAAAGCTAAATATACAAATCCATCATGTCGCTATTAAGCCGAAGTTTTCTCGTCATGTGGTGTTGAAGTAGGAGTAGATGGTCTGACGATCGGTTCAACATTATTAGTGTCTGCTGAATCAGCTACTTCATTCATATCGATCTGGAAGCGGTTCAGTTCGTGTTGCATTTCTTCGCGAATCTGACGAAGCATTTTCACTTTTTCGCTAGATTCTAAGAATGAACGTTGTTGTTCTACTGTAGAAGCTGTAATTTCTTCGCTACCAGCCGCTGATTGTTCAGTGATTGCACTGATATTTTCGATCGCTTGATGAACCTGGCTACTCATATCTTGAGAAACTTTCATATCTGTTGCGAGCTTACTTACATGTTCAGCAATCTGTCCGACTTTACTGCTAATTGCCGCAAAGGAAGCATCTGTAGAACTTGTCGCTTGCTCTTGTTCCTGAAACAGATCAATACTTTGAGCAACAGAAGATTTTACTTTATTCATCGCTACAGTAATGCCTTCAACTGCTGCAAAAATTTGTTGTACCGCGGTCACAGATTGAGAAGCTAGCTTTTTCACTTCATCTGCAACGACAGCAAATCCTTTACCTGCTTCGCCCGCGCGAGCCGCTTCGATGGAAGCATTCAGAGAAAGTAAATTCGTTTGTGAAGCAATTTCAGACACTAACTTGGTCATATCTGTGATTTGTTCTGCATTTTTTTCAAGTTCAGAGACGGTTTTCTCGACTTCAGCCATCGCAGAACGATTGTTAGCTACCAGTTGCAATTGTTGCTTCATCACAAGACTACCTTGTTCAATCGCTTGAATCGCTTCTTCACTATACGCCGCAGATTCTGTGGTCGTCTCTAGATTGGATGAAAATTTCTGTTGCATATCATCAACAACCATAACTGTTGTGCTCAAGTCTTCCGCAATCTTCTGACTACCGATCGCTAATTCTTCTGTCGAAGTAGCGACTTGATTCACAATCTCTTGCATCACATCATTGCTACGATCAATATCTTGTGCCATATTATCGACACGAACGCCTGCCTGATCAATTGAAGTTACGATACTACGCAAGTTATCAATCATAATATGGAATGAACGATTAAGATCATCGAGTTCGTCTTTACCTTTAGTCTCTGCTAACTTGATCGTTAGATCGCCATCAGCAATTCGTTGAGCGGCAATATTCATTTGTTGAGTACGACGTGCAAATTTACGTGCTGTCCATGTGTTAAATACGCCGACAGCAATCAGTAAGAAGATAGCACCGAATAAAGCGATTTGCCAAGTGAGATCAATACTGTGTGTTAAGTCTTTAGTATATTCGGCATACCGTGTCTGAGTAAGTTCATTCAAAATATAAATATCGTTCTGAACGCCTTCGATACGAATACTTTGACGCTTGGCTTCTGAGCTATCATCGTTTGTTAATGCTTGTTGTGATGTGTCACTCAAGTCTTTGAATTTAGTCACTATTAAAGCTAGACGTGCTTGTTCTTCAGGCGTCTGTAACATGCCATTCGAAAGGGTATCAATCGTTGCTTGCGTCTGAGTCAATTGAGTATTTACACTCGATTTATTACTAGCTGACATGGTAAAAGAGAAGTTAGCTAAAGCTTGCCCTGTCTGTACCATATTACCATCTAGCTGTTTGACATTTAGCATAGCTGGAACGAGATTATTGTTTTGTGAGTTGATATTAAGTAGTTGAAAAATAATGTATGCGACAAGAATTAAAGAAGCGATCAGCGAAATCATCGCATTTAATACTAATTTACCTTGTATTTTCATAAGATCCTCCACGTAGTTACTTTTAAATTCAGGAGCTATATTAGATTGATTAAGAATTTAGATCAATTTTGATCTCGCCTGAAATCAATTTTTTCTTTAAATCTTCTAATTGTTTTTGTTGTTCTTCGGTTAATTGAATAACATGAATATCGGTTAAGCCTACACCATCACCAGTTAGACCAAACACCATGTCTTTTTCTTTAAACGTTTTATTGTTTTTGGCAAAAGATTGTAATGCGCTATACAAAGCGACATCGACATTTTTGATCATCGAAGTCAACACTGCTTTTTCAGCTACGAAAAATTGATCGCTATCTACACCAATCGCATATTTACCTTGAGTCTGTGCTTCTTGTAAAGCACCTACGCCCGTCAAACCTGCTACAGTATAAATCACATCTACATTTTCATTTTCAATCATTTCTTTCGCTGTTTTGGCACCTAGTTCTGAATTACCAAAGTCACCTGTGTAGTTGGTTACAAAAGAAATATTAGAATTTACAGAGCGAGCCCCTTGTTCAAATCCAGATTGGAATTTATGCAATAATGGGGATTCTACACCACCCAAAAATCCAATACGATCAGATGTACTTGCCATAGCAGCTACAGCACCTGCCAAAAAACTACCTTCTTCTTCTTTGAACGTGATCGAAGCAACGTTAGGTAGCTCTGAAGTCTCATCTACAATAATAAATTGTTTGGTAGGATTAGCTTTAGCCGCTTTTTCTAGACTTTCTTTCATGATATAACCAAGTCCAATAATGATATCGCTGTTTTCTTTTGTTAACTGGTTAAACGCTTCATCATACGTTTTGGTCTGAGAAATTTCTTTATAATCAAAGGTAATACTTTCTTCATTTCGTGCCTTTATTAATCCGCGAAAAGCAGCATCACTATAAGATTGATCACCTAAGCCAATATCCGATAATACAATCCCTACTTTGATTTTGTTTGCCCCTGTGGCAGCTTCTGTTTTTGTTTGCTGAGAAGAGCAAGCACTTAGTAATAACATGATTGCGATTAAAGCAGTCAATCCAGATAGAAACGTTTTTTTTCTCATCATACTTCTCCTATTCCCCTCTAATCCCAAAATAAATAACTTCCTTTCTTATATCGGTTGATGAGAGAAGTTCGTTTATAAAATTTTATAGCCATCGACCTAATACTTTAAATTTAAAATAATTATTTAAGCACAAAATAGTTTTTTTGAAATTAATGCTTGGATGCGACACTGTGACAGGGTATGATAGACAATAAAAATACGAATTCGTTATTACTGGAGGAGAAGCATGAAGTATATCAGTACTAGAGGACAAGTAGAACCAAAAGGATTTATTGACACTGTATTAATGGGGCTTGCTGATGATGGCGGCTTAATGGTACCCGAGCATATTCCGGTGATTGCTCCTGAAACGTTAAATGAATGGAAAAGTCTAAGTTATGTAGATTTATTCCTCACTATATTTTCTTACTATACGAATGATGAGATTCCAGCAGAGGATTTGAAAGATTTAGCGTCTCGCAGTTATGCTAATTTCCGTCATCCTGAAGTGACACCTGTGACTAAGATTGATGAATCTCTTTATATTATGGAATTGTTCCACGGACCTACATTTGCATTCAAAGATGTAGCTTTACAATTTATGGGTGAATTCTATTCCTATGTATCCAAAAAGCAAAACGAGATTATTCATATTTTGGGAGCAACATCTGGGGATACTGGCGCTGCGGCTATTCAAGGGGTGCGTGGTAAAGAAGGAATCAAAATCTGTATCTTACATCCACATGAGAAAGTAAGTCGTGTCCAAGAGCTACAAATGACGACAGTGGATGATCAGAATGTACTCAACTTATCGGTTAAAGGTAATTTTGATGATTGTCAGAAGATTATTAAAGAGTTGTTTGGCGATCTCAATTTCAAAAAAGAATATCATCTACGTGCAATTAATTCGATCAACTTTTTGCGGATTTTAGCGCAGACGGTGTATTACTTCTATGCTTACTTGCATATTGATCAAGGACAACACCAATTGAAAAAGATTAATTTCAGCGTACCTTCCGGTAATTTTGGTAATATCTTTTCAGGATTTTTGGCTCAAAAAATGGGATTGCCGATCAACAAACTGATTATCGCAACCAATGAAAATAATATTTTAGAGCGTTTTGTACAAACAGGTGAATACAAACCGGGTGATTTCAGAAGTACACATAGCCCTTCGATGGATATTCAAGTGGCCAGTAACTTTGAACGTTATCTTTATTATTTTGTAGGTGAAGATGCTACTAAAGTCTCCGAATATATGAACGTTCTCAAAAGCGAAGGACAAATTGTGATGACAGGCGAAGATCTAGCCAAAGTACAAAGTGACTTTGCGGCTTATGGCGCTTCCAATCAAGAATGTCTGGATACGATTTTGAAATATAAAGGCAATCATGATTATTTACTTGATCCTCATACAGCATGTGGGATTACAGCTTATGAGAAATATCAAGGGGACGATGAGATTTGTATTACTTTAGCTACTGCTCATCCAGCCAAATTTGATGAAGCCATTATTCTATGTGAAATTGAGCAAGAGTTCCCTGACGAAATCAAAGCATTATTCTCCCAACCGCAACATCAAGAAGTGGTTGAACATGATACAGCAGAAATTGTACGTCAATTAGAAGCCTTTTACACATTAGCGTAGTTCTCACGATATGACCGAATAAACATCCTTGTATTCTTTATATTCTGTTCAGGTCACCAGCCAGAAGAATAGATATAAAGAAAAGGATGTTTTTTGGTATGTACACGTAATGAGCTTTATTGACGATCATTCTTTGCTTCGTTAAAATTAAAGACATCATACATCTTGATTATATACAATCGCTTTTGACCAATATCATAAAGAGTACAGATAGAGCTAAACGCTAGGAAGTAGGGATCAATATGAAATTTTCAAAAGCTACCAATTATGCACTGCATACAATGGTCTATCTGGTGCAACAGGAATCGAATAAGCCTATCGGAGTGCAACAAATTGCAGAGACCTTCTCCGTCTCACCAACCTATTTATCCAAAATCTTGACCAAACTGGTCAAAGCAGGCATTATTGAATCGGCTTCAGGAGCAAATGGAGGATATCGCTTAAGACGAAAGCGTGAAGAGATTTCATTTCTGGAAGTGATTCATGCTATAGAGGGCGTTAATTCTTTATTTACAGGCTGTTTGAATAACAATGATCAATGTGCTATTCAGCGAGTGATGTTCGAAGCAGAAGGTCAGATGGAACACTATCTCAAAGAGAAAAAGTTGATCGATGTGTCTATCCATTCGGAGATGACGATATAAAATAAGCTCCTTTTTGATCCAGTAGATCGCAGGTAATTATATCTGCGATCTTTTGTTTGCGTTAAGCCTATATTAAAATGGGTACTAAGAGGAAGCTGTATATGTTACAAGTTATGTATATTCATTGTTATACGAGGACATATTTGGGTCTGTAGAAAGGATGATATAGGAATGCTGCAACAGAATCTAGTCGAATGGCAACAACAATGGAAGCAATTATTGCACCAATTGGAGCTAAAAGGAGCAGACACTGCACTGCTCTGGGAGGAACCAGCTACAGATCAAGAAATTGCTGATATTGAGCATCAATTAACGATTACATTGCCAGAAGAGTTAAGAAGTCTGTTGCAAGATGGTGGTAAAAGAGTCATGGTCTACTGGAATATTTCATATGCTCAAACGGCTCCTTTTGAGTTATCTGGAGATACGGGTTGGGATATAGAAAGTATAGATTTTTCCGATTTTGGAGACGATGAACAGATTGATCAGAAGCGTTACTTATGCTTTTACCATGCAGGTAATGGCGATGAGCTGGTATTGGATCTGTATAGTAATCCTCAGCGTCCAATGGTATTCCACTGGGCACATGAGACAGGCGAATTTCATATTCTAGCTGTCTCGCTTACTGACTTTTTGAATAAAGTCACAGAACTGAGTTGTATCGGTGCAGAAGAATGGCAGTACCAGCCGTTTATCGATAATTGTGGATTGAATTTGTATAGTAAGCCTGCCAAGCAGTGGCAACAATGGATTCATGATTATCTGCATTTTACGTTAGAAGACGCAAGTCAGGATCTAAATCAATTGATTCGTTATACAGAATTAAATGGAATAGAAGATGATACGGTTCAAGCTTTTGCACATTATCATCCAGACGAAGTATTACAAGCATGGCTTGAACGGATTCAGATCGAACATACACAGTCTATCAAAGACGGATTAATCGAATATACCGGATTAATTAATCGACATCATGCTGCGGATTGGGTGCGCAAATTATGGGATTTACCTGAAGATCAACGGATTAATTCATATATTCTTGCCTATCTGACAGCGATTTGCTTACCAGAAGATGAAGGTTTGGAACGGATATGGAGAAAGATTGAAGAAAAAGAAAAGGAAAAAGAGCGCAAATTAAATGGGTATGAAGCGAATACCGGTCTCAAAAATTTTCACAGTCGCAAAGTCATTCACTGGATCAAAGATCGAGTCACTTTTCCATACGATGGTTGGGATCAGCTCTTTGCCGTTTCGAATCCACAGAGTGAAGATTATATAGAGTGGTTACAAGGCAATGATGCACAGCGCCAGATCGCTATTTCAGCACTGGGCAAATCGGTACAATTAGATCAAACGTTTCACAGAGTTGAACAAGTTGAAAGTGTGCGTGTATTATTAGAACAGGCTATGAACAAAGCTGTAATTAAAAAAGAAAAACGAATTATCGCAGAAGCTTTGAAAGTATTGGATCAATACAATGTTCAATAAGTAAATAAAGAATGATTTATAGTGGAGGCTAACTACGTGGTTCTGGTTATATTGTCGTGTCTTATTTTTGTGATCACATTAACATTCGTGATCTGGCAACCACGGAATCTGTCGATTGGTTGGTCTGCTTGTGGAGGTGCAGTACTTGCGCTTCTATTGGGTGTAGTGAGTTTTCATGATGTCTGGGATGTTACCCTGATCGTCTGGAATGCTACACTAGCTTTTGTTGGGATTATATTGATCTCGCTGATTTTGGATCGAGTAGGGTTATTTGAATGGGCAGCACTGCATGTCGCTCATATCTCCCGTGGTAACGGTGTACGGATGTTTATCTATGTAGGTATTCTGGGCGCTATTGTATCTGGACTATTTGCTAATGATGGAGCAGCACTGATCTTAACACCGATCGTTTTGGCGATGGTGCGTGCACTCAATCTGGATGAACGTAAAGTGTTTCCTTTTATTATTGCAGGCGGGTTTATCGCAGATACGACATCATTACCGCTAGTAGTGAGTAATCTGGTGAATATTGTATCTGCTGATTATTTTGGGATTACATTTATGCAATATGCAGGGCATATGATTGTGCCTAATCTATTCGCACTGATTGCCAGTATCGGTGTATTGTATCTTTATTTCCGCAAAAGTATTCCTCGTACGTTTGAAAGTACTCATTTAAAACCACCTATGGATGCTATTAAAGATGTACGGATGTTTCGCTTATCCTGGATCGTGCTGATTGTATTATTAATTGGCTACTTTGTGAGTGAATTTTTGAATATTCCGGTATCGATTGTTGCAGGAGTTATTGTCATTATTTTCTTAATTCTAGCACGCAAAAGTCCGATTGTTCCTGTCAAAGAAGTACTTAAAAATGCTCCGTGGTCGATTGTCTTTTTCTCTATCGGTATGTATGTCGTAGTCTATGGATTACGTAATGCAGGCTTAACCGATCTGTTAGCTACCTTAATTCAGAAGATAGCCGACCAAGGACTGTTTGCAGCTACGATTGGTATGGGCTTTATTGCAGCGATTATATCATCAGTGATGAATAATTTACCAACCGTTCTGATCAATGCACTTGCTATCAAAGCAACTGTAACCTCAGAACCGATTCGTGAAGCACTAGTGTATGCGAATGTGATTGGTTCCGATCTGGGTCCTAAAATAACGCCGATTGGTTCTCTAGCTACTTTATTATGGTTACATGTTCTGGCAACCAAAGGAATCAAAATCTCATGGGGAACCTATTTTAAAATCGGAATTATTTTGACCATTCCGACATTATTAATTACGTTACTTGGATTATATTTATGGTTATTGGTCGTATAATCATTCATCTGTATGCATGGTTAAACGTACGATTTCAACAGTACTGTTTCTCACAAAGAAGCGGTACTGTTTTTTTTATGATTAATATTGTAAACGTTTACAAAATAAAGACTGTATATGGTGGCATAGATAACAACAGAAGCATATAATAGTCAATGTAGAACAACTATGAGATTTTTAACAATAGGCAAACAGTCGGAGGAATGAAGCGTGAGAATAGAAAAAGACTTTTTGGGTACAAAAGAAGTTCCCGATGAAGCATACTATGGTATTCAGACGATGCGTGCAGTAGAGAATTTCCCTATTACCGGACAACGTCTACATCCTGAATTGATTCGTGCGATGGCGATCGTCAAAAAAGGCGCAGCAATCGCAAATATGGAATTGTCACGTCTATATGCTCCTAAAGGAGAAGCAATGGTACAAGCGGCTGAAGAGATTATTGCTGGACAATGGCAAGATCAATTTATCGTTGATCCGATTCAAGGCGGAGCCGGTACCTCAATTAATATGAATACGAATGAAGTTATTGCTAACCGTGCACTGGAAATTATGGGAAAAGACAAAGGAAGCTATGTCGATATCAGCCCGAATAACCATGTGAATATGGCGCAATCCACCAATGATGCTTTTCCAACAGCGATTCATATTGCTACATTATCCATGATTGAGAAATTGCTGGTAGCGATGCGCGAATTACAGCAATCTTTTCAAGTGAAAGCAGATGAGTTCGATACAGTGATCAAAATGGGACGTACTCATTTGCAAGATGCTGTACCGATTCGCTTGGGTCAAGAATTTCAATCTTATGCTCGTGTATTGGGACGGGATATTCGCCGTGTAGAAGCGACCCAAGAAAACTTGCTTCATATCAATATGGGCGCAACCGCTGTTGGAACAGGGCTAAATGCAGATCCACGTTATATCGTACGAGTAGCTGAAATACTGGCTGATATTAGTGGATTCCCTGTGGTTGCATCAGATCATCTCGTCGATGCGACTCAGAATACCGATGCGTATACAGAAGTATCCGCGGCTCTCAAAATCTGTATGATGAATATGTCTAAAGTGGCGAACGATATTCGCTTAATGGCTTCAGGCCCCTATGCAGGATTAGGCGAATTGGTATTACCTGCTCGTCAACCGGGTTCTTCCATTATGCCGGGGAAAGTTAATCCAGTAATGTGTGAAGTCGTTAACCAGATTGCTTTTCAAGTGATTGGTAATGATCATACCATCTGTCTAGCTTCAGAAGCAGGGCAATTGGAATTGAATGTTATGGAACCGGTATTGGTCTATAATTTATTGCAGTCTTTAGAAATTATGAAGCAAGGATTTACCGTTTTCCGTCTTCATTGTATAGATGGGATTCAAGCTAATGTGGATCGTTGCCGTGAGTATGTAGAACGCAGTGTAGGCATGATTACAGCGCTCAATCCGCATCTAGGTTATGAAGTGGTATCTCGTATTGCTCGTGAAGCGATTCAGACAGGTAAGCCTGTACGTGAGCTTTGCTTGCTGTATAACGTACTGACCGAAGAAGAACTGAATATTATTCTAGATCCATATCAAATGACAGAGCCGGGTATTGCTGGTGAACAATTGTTGCACAAAGAATAATAGAATAATTATAGTCGTATAAAATAAATAAGCGATGCCTTTTCTCTACAGACAGAGGGGCATCGCTTATTTATGTAGAAGAGCTGGAAAAGGGTTGAGCAATATGAGAAGGAATCAATAACCCCAATGTACTCATTTCTTGCAATATACAGCTCACATGGTAATTGTAAATAATCTGCTGAGAAGAGGTATCCAGTGGCAGTTGAGCCATCAGATGACTGTGATGTTGCTCGGGCAGATCCCAATGATGATGAGTGGGTAATTCATCGGTGAGCAGACGAATCATTCGCATATGAGAGTACGTATTGTGATAGACATCGATTTCTTGCTCCAGATGCTCTAACATTTGCTGCTTATTCTTTTTGAGATGAAATTCAGAAGCATAGGTCTCATATGCTTTTTCCAAATTAGCCATATCTTTTTTGAGTGGACTAATATGAATAGTTCCACCTTCACGTAGCAATTCATGAGCGAGCTTGGTGAGGTGTTTACGTAATACACTACGCATCTGCTCCATCGACCGTTCATGATCTGGCGGAAAAACGAGATAATTAACCAGTACAGCGACACTAATCCCGATCAATGTATCTGCGACACGGTGCATACCATACAGAAAAGGGCTTTCCCCGGGGCGTAAATTCAGCATAATCGCTAGAAAAACAATACTGGCAATCGAGATCGATTTGTTCCATTTGAGCAAATTACAAATATAGATCACAATCACGATACCAATTGCAGAATAGACGGCACTATGCGGATCGATCCATGCAAAAACAAAGCCAATTGCCGCACCCACCAGTGTACCCATCATTCGGTTTTTGCCTACGGTATATGAGTTGGTTACCGAATTTTCCATAGCAATGATAGTTGCAATCACTGCGTAGAAAGGATACTCTAATTGCAGAAGTTGTGAGATAATGATGCAAATAAAAACAGCCAGTGCTGTTTTGAGATTACGCATACCTACTAAAAATTTCATAAGATTTCTGTGATTCCTTCCTAGAAAATAGTGAATCCTGATACATATCTGTAAGGAGGTCGATATTCGTTACCCTATGCTTTAATACCCTTAAATAAGGACGATTAAAAATATATAGTTTACTAACTGAGTGGAGGAATATAATGATGATTACCAAAAAGAAAATAATACAATTCTCTCTTATCTGTACAGCTTGTGCTGGGATACTGGTGAGTGTAAGCCCATTATCTTTACCTGCTACTACACAAGTGGTAAGTGCCGCCAGTAGCAAAGCCGATCAGAGTACAGATGTCACTTCCAAATTACAGCTAGTGGGTCAGCCTTTTTCTACACCTGCATATGCTCGTAATGTATGGGATATGCAAGTATTTGATGGCAAAATTTATCTGGGTCATGGCAATAGTAGCAATGCTGAGCCTTCACCTAATGCAGGGCCGATCCCTATTGTCTATTATAATCCTCAAACCAGTCAATTTGTAACGGAAAAAGTCACATACACCGATCCAAAAACAGGCAAACAAAGCACAGAAGATGCAACAAGTGAAGAACAGATCGATACCTTCAAAATTTTGAAAGGCAAACTCTATATTCCGGGTAACGATTCCAAAAGTGAACAGTGGAGCTTCGGTAATTTCTACAAGCTAGATGGCGGTCAATGGAACAAATATCGTAATTTGCCAGACGGTATCCATGTATACGATATGGCTTATTATCATGGGAAATTGCTAGCGGCGATCGGTACAGATACCGCACCCAAAGTACTGATTTCAGACGATAATGGAGAGAATTGGAAAGAACTCGCTCAGATCAAAGGATTAGGCACAAGAGCATATAAGTTTTTTGAATTTAAAGGAACATTATATGCAGCTGCTATCTTAATGCCTAATAACAATATCTGGGGAGATCAGACCCATCTTCTTGCGATTGACAAAAAATTTAATGTGACACAACAACAAGTATCCGGTACTAATTTGTTGCCCGGTATGACCTATGTACAGACAGCTGGCAAAACACCGTATATGAAAATGGGCAAAACAGTCGTATTTAGAAAGCAACTTGCTTATATTGTAGGCGATGTATACAATGACGCTCAATTAGCGCCTAAAGCGTTAATCGTTACTAAAAATATTGCAGACCCTGCACGTACAGTGACATTCCCTGATACCCATGCATTGCCTACTGATATTACCACACGTCCTAATAAAACCTATGTGCTTACGTATACAAAGCAAGCAGACGGTTCGTATATCAACCGTGTTTATATGACAAAGAATCTAACCAAATGGACACAAATCTTGCAATTCAATCAAGATACGTATGCCAAGTCATTTGAAGAACTAGACGGTGATTTCTATTTCGGACTGGGAACAGACACCAAGCCTGTATCCGAATCGGCAGGTAAGATTTTGAAAGTGAAAGCTTCTGATCTTAAAGGAAAGTCTTAATCGGATCAAAGATTGAAAGTAACCGATGTGAGTGTTAAACTTACATCGGTTTTTGCTATACACATTAAAATAATACCGTTTATTATTTCACACAATTTAATTTATAGAATGGTATTTGCAAACATATGTACAATGTGTTATATTAGTTGAGTACTCAATAGTTGACGGGTCAATTAATAAGAAGTGATTGAATTGAGAACATGCTATATACTAGCAGTTCTGGATAAAAGGGTTGGTTTTGGACAAGGAGGGACGCTGTGCTTCATTCATCGTCTGAAGATATTTTTAACCAGTTGCAAGGGCTGCATCGTCAGATCAGTAGCGTATTTGAACGTTGTGCTGGCATAAGTGCGTCGCGCCTACAATTGTTGCATCAGCTTTATCAAGTGGAAGAGATCAGTCAGACTTCTTTGCAAAAAACACTGGGTATTGATAGTGCAGCTGTCACTCGACATTTAAAGCAATTGGAAATATCGGGAATGGTGACACGTCGCATGAGTCCTGAAGACAATCGTTTTACACTCGTGCAATTGACTGAAGAAGGTCGGCAGAAAATTCTAGCCTACACCAAAGAAAAAGAACAATTTCTTGGAGATATGCTACAGAATTTTGAAGAGAAAGAACAAGAGCAATTATTGGATATGTTGCGTCGTCTCAATCAAAATATGAGTGAGATGTAACGATTAAATTGATATTTCAACTTACATTTAAAGGAGTTTTCCCAATGAATACTGTAAACCAAATTACAAAAACAAATGATTTTAACAAAATTGCTTTAGAGCGTCGTTCAATTAAAAAATACGATCCAACTGTAAAAATCAGCCGTGAAGAAATGACTGAAATTTTGGCTGAAGCAACACGCGCACCATCTTCAATCAACTTACAACCTTGGCGTTTCCTTGTTATCGAAAGTGACGAAGCCAAAGCTACATTGTTGCCACTTGCTATGTTTAACCAACGTCAAGTAGAAACAGCTGCTGCGGTTGTTGCTATTTTCGGTGATCTTCGTCATGAAGAAAATGCAGATGAAATCTTTAATGCTGCTGTAGAAGCGGGTCATATGCCTGCTGACGTAAGAGATCAACAACTTCCGTTTGCTAAAGCTTATTATGAAAATATTTCTGATGCTGCACGTAAAGATATCGCATTGATCGATAGCGGTCTTGTAGCAATGCAATTGATGTTGGTTGCTCGTGCTCATGGTTATGACACGAATGCAATCGGTGGATATGACAAAACTAAAATTGCTGAAGCATTTGGTATGGAAAAAGATCGTTATGTACCTGTAATGTTGTTGTCTATGGGTAAAGCAGACAGCGAAGGTCACGGTTCAGGTCGTCTTCCTGTAGAAAAAGTAGCAGAGTGGAAATAATCATCTACAACGTAGATGTGATCATATAAATAACAAAAACAGCAAAAAAACCTCCTTGCACAGTATTCGTGTTTAGGAGGTTTTTTACTGTTTTAGAATCAGAGATAGTTAGTTTTTGATTTTTACCGCTAACATACCTAAATATTCTTTGATCGCTGTAGCCGTCGAGGACATAGCGCTTGCTGATGGATAGAATTTGCTGAAATACATCGACGAAGGCTGACTTACCCAGTAATCGGTTGGGAAAGGTTGAACGGTCAAGCCTACACGCTTGAACTGCATGACAGAGCGTGGAAGATGAAATCCAGAGGTGACCAATATCGGATGAGATAATCCTTTTTCTTTTAAAATCACAGCCGTATTGTTAGCATTCTGCGCTGTATTAAGCGAGCGATTTTCAACCATAAGCTTACTTTCCTCTACACCCATGCCCAAAAGCTGGCGTTTCGCAATATCAGCTTCATTTCCACTATCTGAGAAGACCTGTCCACCCGAAAATAAAATCGGCAAACCGGTAATTCGGTGAAGACGTGCGGCTGTGATCAGACGGTTACCTGCTGAACCATACATATTACCTGTACCATCAATATCAGGTGTACCTTTAGAAGCTCCAGCACCAAGCACTACAATAACATCACCTTGAAGTTCAGCTACCGTAGGTTGTGGATACTGACGTTCTAGACTACCAATCAGTAGATTACTAACAATGCTAATCGAAGATATGTAGAGTAATAGTGTAATTGCTAACAGAACCATAGCTACGTTAAATTGACTTCGCCACAACCAGACCGTCATACCGAATAGTAGAACAATAAAAAGTCCGGGAGGGAGTACAAAACTATACAAAAATTTGATAATGTAAATCAAAACCGATCAACCGCCTTCTTTATTGCGCAACAGAGACACAATCCATTGGAATCAACTTAGAACATTAGATGTATTGTAACACGGTTATATCGATCATAAAACAAGCGTAATAAATAAAGACAGCTCAAGTGTATACTGATCCTAAAGATCGGGTATGCTTGGCTGTCTTTAATTGGTTTATACATCCACCTTTTGATCGGCTTCATTAAAAGTGGAGAGTTCTAGCTCAGGCCACTGAATATGATGCTTGGTATGACTGAGCTTTTCATAACATAGAACCGAACCTTTTTGAAATAATCGAGTTAATACATGCATCAAAAAGCTAATATCAATCACAAATAATAATAAGCTACATAACGCACGCCAGACTGTATGAATATCAGGCAACACGATTAGATCACTCAAAATGTTGTTAAGCCCGAGAAATACCCAATACAATAACCCATAACGAATCGTTAAAGCTAGCAAAGATACTCTGGAGTGATCAGGACGTGTGCTAGTGACATAGATACGAACAATCCATTTACCTACCGTAATCCCATGCGTCCAATAAGGAATCAGAATGTAATAGATACCACTCGATATCCAGAAAGGAATAGGAATATCATTCAAAGTAAGCAAAATCATCAATAAATACCAGATAACTAGGTCAATCATAAAAGCCACAGCACGACGCGTATAAGACACACGTTTACTGGCACGATCAATATGGCGATCCAGATGTTCAATACGAGGGAGCCGCTTCGCAATCCATTCGGCAATCAAGAATCCAAGAATACCACCAAGTGTATTACAAAGTAGATCATCAATATCAAATATCCGGTAAGCATGATCATAGATACCATAGATTCCTGTGAGTTGAGTCGTTTCAAACCAGAGCGATAACATAAACGATAATATCAATCCACTTAGCCAGCGAACTCTAAAATAATAGCGTAAAAACATTCCAAACGGCACCGTCAGTAAAATATTAAATACCACTTGTAAAAAAGCTCGCTCGACAAACATATGCCAGTACGTAGATGGATGCCTAAAGGAAACCGACGTTTCTTTCAAAAAGTCATATACAAATTGCAATGGCAATAATTGTAGATCACCATTCGCTAAAGCTGGATTATGACGAGAAGAAGGTAACGGTAGAATCACTAGAAAAAAAGCATTCATCAGATATAGTAACAGCAAATATAGCGTGATCGCACGTACTTTGTGAATATAACCATATTTGCGATACTGCACGATTAGAAAAGGCAAAGTGAACAAAGCCGCTACAAATGGAAAAGCAATAAAAGCATAGGCGATAGGGAATAGATAAGATTGATACATTGGTTGGACACCTGCCAGCAAGTAAATTGTATTTTTAGTCTAATGTATCTTTTTTTCATATTCCATTCTGTTTAGTGAGCAGATTTGCGGAACTTAAAGATAGACCATACAATCAGAAAAGCTAAGAAGATCAAGCAAGCACCAATACTGATTCGATTGTTCGCATCAAATATAAACAATATTGCAATGACTGCCAGACACAGAGTAGTGATTCCTGTGATATAAGGATATCCCCAGATACGGAATGTTGGCTCAATCGGATAGACTTTTCTTAATTTTAACTGAGCAAGACAGATACTAATCCAGACTAACAACACCACAAATCCAGGAACAGCAAGTAAAATACCAAATACTTGATCTTGAGCGACATAAGCAAGCATGGCTCCACCCAAAAGAACAACCGCACATAAAATCAAACTGTTGATCGGTACTCCTTTGGATGATGTTTTGGCAAGTGCTTTGGGTGCTTCATTATTTGTAGCTAGTGAATGTAACATCCGAGTTGCTCCATAGATTCCGGAGTTCGCAGCAGACAATACAGCAGTAATTAGAATAAAGTTCATAATATGAGCTGCACCTTGCAGTCCTGTCGAAGATAATACTTGTACAAATGGACTGGTCTGATCACTAAGTTGATTCCATGGAATCAGTCCACAGATGATTAGAATCGGTAAGGTATAAAATAAAACAACACGCAAAATAAAGCTTTTCACCACTTTAGGCAATATTTTATCAGCATTTTCTGTTTCTGTTAACGTAAGTCCGATCAGTTCAGATCCACCATACGAGAACATGACGACCAGAAGAGCAGATATAATCGCTGTCCAACCATTAGGGAAAAATCCGCCATGAGCAGTAAAATTGCTCAAGTAAGGTGTAGGATCGCTAGGAATAATACCGAATAACAGTAGACCTCCTAGAGCGATAAATACAATAATCATGCCTATTTTGATACCAGCAAGCCAGAATTCGACTTCACCTAGATTGCCGACACTCATCGTATTAATTAATAAAATAAATACAGCACTTGCTAGACTAAGTATCCATAGAGGGACATCCGGCATCCAGTACTGAAGAAAGCTACCCGCAGCAATGACTTCGATTACGCAGACCGATAACCACATAAAGCAGTACAACCAGCCTACAATAAAAGATAATCGTTCGCCAAAAGCCTGACGAATAAAGTCTTTCATATTCATATTAGGATAAACAGTAGCCATCTCTGCGATCGCACCCATGACCACTAATAGTAATATTCCTGCAAAAATATAGGTGAAAATAACGCCCGGTCCTGCTAACCCTATTGTTTCAGAACTCCCTTTAAAAATCCCTGTTCCGATTACGCCACCCATAGCCATAAATGTAATATGACGTGGACGTAATTTTTTCTGTAATGATGCTTCTTCTTTGACGTTCAACGTTCCAATCCTCCTCCATAAATACACACACTCTATATATATCGTTCGTTCAGACTATCTATATTACACCAGAATGTAAGCATGAGAAATGAATTTAATATGTAGTTGCTAACTCGGTAGCTAGTAACATCGATTTGACTCTATCTAGATAGACAAAAAAAGAGGAAACAGAATCATTCTGCTTCCTCTTTTTTATTATTTTTGAAGTACACTTGCCAGTACATCGTCGATGATTTGACCGTTAGCGATCGCACCGGTGTACAACCAGCTTGAATCTGCACTGAAATCATAGACATGACCTTTTTTGACTGCCGGAATGTTTTGCCATACCGCAGGGCTAGTGATTTCTTCTTTAGATTGTTCGGTACTGTTAATCAAAAATAAATAATCAGCATCCAGATCAGTTAATTTTTCTAACGAAATGGCTTGCCAGTTTGCTTCACCTGATTTGGAAATTTCCTCTACAACCACAGGGGCTTTTAAGCCCAGATCGTTATAAAGTACATCTCCACTGGATAAGTTACGACTTACCACATAGATATTTTTACCTGTCACCCATAACGCAGCCGCTGATTCGTTACCAATCTGTTGTTGCAGTTGGTCTTTTGCTTTTTTGGCTTTGGCTTCATAATCCACTAACACTTTCTTGGCTTCATTGCTTTTGCCAAGTACATCACCTATAGTGAGCAATTCTTCTCGCCAATCGTTATTTTGCTTTTTGCCGACTACATAAGTCGGTGCAATCTGATTGTATTGAGCATATTTGTCGCCAGCTACCATTTCGGCGCTATCCATCAAGATCAGATCAGGATTAGTATTCAGTACCGCTTCATAAGGAAGAGTAGAATCGATAGGAGGAACGTTAGCTAATTGTTTTTGCAAATAACCTTGTGTATTTCCTTCACCGATTGCCCATTGTGCAACAGGTGTTACTCCCAAAGCCACTAAAGGATCTTCCAAATACGAAGCCAAGACACGCTGTGGATTTGCAGGTACTTTGACTACATTTCCTACTGCATCGGTTAATGTACGCTCTGTAGGAATCGATTCTGTGGTTGCTGTATTTTCAGTACTTGTTGCGGGTGCTGGTGTAGATGTGCCTGAAGAACAAGCACTTAATAAAAGTCCCACGCTTAATAATAAAATAAGGGTTGCCGAGTAAGTATGCTTACGGTTCATGTGTATATTCCCTCCACCAAGTTGTTGAAAATGATTATCATCCTCATCGCTAGTATAGCTTTAAATGTATACCATCACAACGAAAAATAAAGAGATTTGCAACATTTTCTTAGAAATATAACGTTAACCTAGGATCAGATCGGAAAATATCCTGTTTTTCTTACTAATTGTTGACCTTGCTTGGACAAGATCCAATTTAAAAAAGGTTGAATATTAGGATTCGCTGTATCCGTTGAATCTTTTGCTGTACGATCCGAAGCTGTAATCGCATAAAAAGGAGTAATAATAGGATAACTTTCATTACGAATCGATGCTTCATCTGGATATACGCCATCTACAGCGAGCAGACGGATATCAGCATTAGCATGCATTTGGGTGGCGAAATAGTGAAAAGAATATCCAATCGCATTTTTGTAATTTCGATAATCAGCAGTCTGTTCCATAATTCCACCCATACCTGATGCTACATCGTCTACAATTGGAGTCATCGGTGATTGATCACCCATCCAGCGCCGTAACATCGCTTGACTACCACTATCTTCAGGACGTTGAAAAGCACGAATCGGATCATTATTGCCTCCAACTTGTTGCCAATTGGTGATTTCACCTGTATAGATTTGCTTGATCTGTGCAGAAGTTAGGTTATGTACCGGATTATTTTTATGTACAAAAAATACAAAAGCTTCGCGTCCGATCGGTTGCATATTTAATTTTAATCCTTTAGCTTGAGCTAATTTTTCTTGTTCTTTTGATGGAGCTGCGGCAAAGATCATATCTACACGATGATGAATTAACTGTTTGTACGCTTGACCTGTTCCTGTCATTCGAACACTACTTTTTTTATCATTAGGCTTATAATCGTTAGCTGGATAGACGGCTCTGACAAAAGCAGAATAAAGTGGATACAGAGCGGTTGCACCATCTAATACAGGTAATTGATCCTGAGCAGATAGTGTATAGGTTGAAGGTTTATCTAATGTGACCACTTTAGTATGATCAGCAAAAGGAAGATAATCATCGACATTGACATCTTGTTCACTCACAATTAAATGTTGATCATACGCACGATGAATATGATAACCGACAGCTGTTAGTACAAATAAACCAAGACTGATTTTGATAGCTAATGGAAAAAATCGCTGACGAGCAATCGACTGAATATTACTCAAAATCACTGCAATGATCATTGCACCTGCCAATACAAAAATAAACGGAATATAAAAAGGCTGTGAATTGCTGAATAAAGCAACAACAATCAATCCTACAAAAGCTAAAAATAAAATCGCCAGAATCGCTCCAAAGCTTGCAAATAAATGATCTGCTTTGTCTTCTTTCAACACAAAACCTCCTTTAACGTAGCTTGCTTTTCTATTCTACAATCTAGGATTGTACAGCATGATGTGCGGGCAACTCTGGAAAATCATTGATCTCTAACACAATCGGGCAATGATCACTACCCATAATCTGATGATCAATTGAAGCATCGATAAGATAAGGAGCAAGACGTTCAGAAGCTAGAAAATAATCGATACGCCAGCCGATATTACGTTCACGTACTTTGGACATGTACGACCACCAGCTATACACATCGGTCGTATCCGGATAGAAATAACGGAATGTATCCATAAAGCCTGCATTCAATAATTCGGTCATTTTACCGCGTTCTTCGGTCGTAAAGCCTGAATTGCCATGATTGGACTTGGCATTTTTGACATCAATATCGAGATGAGCGACATTCAGATCACCACAGATAATAACCGGCTTAAGCTGATCCAATTGCTGAACATAGTGTCGGAACCGATTTTCCCATTCTAAGCGATACGGTAGGCGTGTCAGATCACGCTTGGCATTGGGCGTATACACATTAACCAGATAAAAATTCTGAAATTCCAGTGTGATCATACGACCTTCTTCTTCAGCATTTTCTTCTATACCGTAATATACAGATAGAGGCTTCACTTTAGTAAAAATAGCTGTACCGGAGTATCCTTTTTTGACCGCATAATTCCAGTATTGATGATAACGATCTCCGTGATCCATTTCAATCTGTCCCGCTTGTAATTTGGACTCTTGAATACAGAAAATATCAGCATTCATAAGGTCGAAATACTCGTTAAATCCTTTTTTAACTGCTGCACGCAGTCCATTTACATTCCAAGATATTAATTTCATAAGTAAGCTATTCTCCTTTGTCAGACTTTTCATAGTGTACCACAACCAGTTATGATAAGAATCTAGCATTACCAACACCAAAGGAGCTCATTATGAAAGTATGCTTATTAATCCACGGATTTACCGGAGGAGAACATGAAGTATCTCCATTAGCTGAATATTTAGCACAACAAGGTTATCTAGTGAAAATGTTTACGTTAAAAGGGCATGGTGGCAGTAAAACCGATCTTCGTAACACTGATCGTTATGATTGGATCGAGAGTGCTGAAATACAATTAAACCTATTGCTAACTACATATTCTAAAATACATCTTATTGGCTTTTCAACGGGGGCATTAATAGCAGCTCATTTAGCTGTTACATATCCAGATCGTATCTGCTCTTTGACGATGCTGTCTACCCCTGTTTTCCCGCTCAATCCACAGCAGATTATTCGTACACTATATCGCTGGCCTATGGTGAAAGCTTATATTCGCAATTTCTTTGTTGTGCCTTCCAAAGCGACACGCGAATTTTACCGGATTGTTCATGAATCATTCGCTATTTATCCTCAGATCAAAATCCCTGCACTAATTGTACAGGGGGATGCTGATCATTTAGTCAAACCCAAAAGTGCTGCTTATCTAGCCCAACATCTAGGCACCTCTGATACGCAATTGGTGATTGTACCAGATAGTGGACATTTGGTCTGTTATGCAGCACATAAACATCTAGGTTTTACAGCTATTCACAATTGGATCAACACTTACTCTATTCCTCAGGTAGATGAATAGAACACTTCTGAATGTTTGCTGCTAGACCACCTACTTGTACGCTTTCGATCGATCCTTGAGTATTCAGTTGTAGTGTGGTTAGCAGGCGGGAAGGTAAATTCATCGTATACCCTTGTTCAAAAATAAAAGGTGCAGTAGCTGTGACTGGAATAGAGTTATGCTGATGGAGATAGCATATTAATGCTCCTGTAGAAGTACCTGTAGCACTTTCTTCTGGAATATCGTACAGTGGAGCAAAGTTACGACATTGTGCAATAGCATCACCCGTTGTATCCAGTGTAAATAAGTGATAACCGACAACATCATACTTTTGTGAAATGTTTTTGATCTGCTCTAAATTAGGCTCTATGCGTTGTAACGTAGCTAACGAACGAATAGGGATCATCAGATCTCGCAATCCTGTAGATACGATCTGAACAGGTAAATCTACACTTAATTCAGATACAGAAATCCCTAACGAATCTGCAATCTCATGAGGGTCGATTTCGATATCAAATTGAGGTAATGTCTGTGTTAAAAATACATAATGATCATCTTGAATATGTACGTCCAATCGTCCTGCTAACGTCTCAATCTGATATTTGCCAGGGCGAATATGTTGCTGATTCACCATCAAATAAAAACTAGCAATCGTAGCATGACCACATAGATCCACTTCATGATTCGGTGTAAAATAACGAATGTAATAATCAGCGACTGTAGAAGGCAGGATAAAAGCAGTCTCTGAAAAGCCTAACTGGTGCGCAATATGCTGCATTTGTGCGGTCGATAAATGACTGGCATCCAGTACAACACCCGCAGGATTACCGCCTTGTTCTTGATAGGAAAAAGCATTTAAAGTATACACTTCAATATCCATTCTCAATCCCCTTTCTCAATATACGAAAGTATATCATGAGTAAAAAGTGATTCAAGAAAAGATTTTGACTGTAATAAGGTAATAGCAGAAGTTTAGAATAATGTATTTTATATTGTTTGCGTTCATCTTTTTAGCAATTAAATTGCTATTCACAAAAATATATGCTAGAATCCTACCGATGCTTTAATACAGCTTAGTCCCACTCCTTTAGTGCGTTACATTCTCCGTTTGGAGCGTGTATATTCGATTCAGGCGGATCAACGTCTCTCGGATGGACAGCCCGGCATATGGAACCGGTCAGAAAATCAAAGTGGAGGTTATCTCAAAAGATGAAAAAATTACCCGCTCTTCTTATATCTTGTGCATGTTTGTTCGGTACAGCTACGGTGGCTACGCCAGCCCATGCATTGATGCTGACACAAGGTATGCAAAATGAACAAGTAAGTCAGGTACAGGAGCAACTGGCTTCACGCGGATATTTTCATGTTGGCGTTACCGGTTATTACGGTCAAATTACCAGCAAAGCCGTTAAAAATTTTCAAAGAGATCATGGATTAACAGCAGACGGAGTTGTAGGCCCTGCAACCATGAAAAGGCTTAACCCGTCAGGCAAAGTCAACAATCACTCATTGAATATGTTAGCTAAAATTATCTATGCTGAAGCTCGTGGAGAATCATTCCGTGGACAAGTGGCGGTAGGTGCAGTCGTGTTGAATCGTGTGCAATCAAATCAATTCCCTAATTCGATCTCTGCTGTTATTTTACAACCCGGACAATTTACAGCAGTGCAAGATGGACAATACGGAATGAGACCGAATCAGAGAGCTTATGATGCAGCAAGACAAGCATTGAATGGTGTCGATCCAACGAACGGATCACTTTACTATTACAATCCTAAGATTGCAACGTCTAGCTGGAGTATTGCCCGTCCTAAAGTGATTTCTTTAGGTCAACATACATTTACGAACTAATTCAATAGAGATAAACAATATAATTTAATTGCCGTTTTGCTGATTCTATATGTGTAGAAAAGCAAAGCGGCTTTTTGCTTTAGACTTCAGGTCGATGAGTAGGTAGAAGATATATTATTTTGCCAAATGTTGAATGAATAGGTTATTAAGTGGAAGAAGGGCAATATTATTCTAATCACATCTAAACATTTATTAGTAGGGATGTGATGATCGATGACAAAATGGAAAATATTCTATTATCGAAATGTCAGCATAAATTACTGGTCGATGCCTCATGGAATCGATCCCAAAAAGTTGTTTGCGAGATTGTACGAATGATAGAAACACCCAGACCGAAATAACTTGAGATTCCAAGCTATTTCGGTCTGGGCGTTCGATTGTACGGGCTGATACCGCGTATGCCTGACAAACTGGCAGGGCTTTTTTTACGTTGAGGAAGCGGAAAGGCTCGTGCATAGAAGCTCAGAGGCTAAAAAGAGGAATTCATGAGCATAATCGCTTCTCAGATCCAGATAAGCCCAGCAAGGACATCATCTCTAAGTTGATAGTTCAAGAGAAGAACTATTAGGCTTTTCCTCATCACTTAAAACAAGCTTCTAATATCCGTTTAACCCATCTTCAATATATTCCAATAGATCAGATGAATGATTGCGATATCTTATTTTCATTTTTGCTAAAAGTTCAACAGCTTTCTCGCCTCTAATCTCATCGACTGCACAAGCCACACCTATGAGTTCATCTTCCGCCAAGAGATCCGATTCTGCCGACGGCTGCAATAAAGACTCCAATAGAAACAAACCGTTTTCATTTTTCAGTCCACCAATCACATTGATCAGGACAAGCCGTATACTTTTGATACCGAGCAGATCCTCGATTGTATCTAGAGCATAGCGAGGGTTTCTACGTCCAACCGCGCTAAGAGCTTCTTGTAATTCGTATTCAAAATCATTCGGATCAATACGTCCTAGCTCGGGAGGATGTAATAAAATATCAATTAAAATATCGAACGAATCGTCTCCAAAAGTATCGTAGACATCCGTATGCATTTTAATAAAATCCTCAACAGAATCCATTTTTTGGAATGGGCTAAGTCCGTCGCATAAATATTTAAGAACCTCTACAATTGTATCTCTATCGTTTCTTAGCATACATAATCTCCTTTCAACATATTATTCTTCTACTACAAGTTCATAAATCGTTCTCGAAGTTTCAGATCCGACCCAATAGCCCACGCCTCCTGCTGCAAGCGTTCCTACTCCATGTGCCGCCCATGCCCAAGGTCCCGCTACATCCGCAGGTGCCCACCAAGCCGCAAAAGCAGTTGCTGAGGCAGTTGCTCCTGTCCAGCCTCCGGTGGATTCAACGATAGCTTTTACTTTATCCTCTGCCACATAAACCTTGTAAATATCAGCTCCTACGCCTACTACAATTAATACTTTACCTCCATAACGAAAAACATTGTTCACGATTCCCGTCCATTGATTCGATTTAGCTAAAGCTTCAGCAGATTCAATCAATGCAGGTTCTGCTACAATTCCGCGTTCCTTGATAAGTCTGGTTAAGTTTGTAATTCCACCGTCAACTTGAATTTTCGAAGCATCTGCGACTATTGCAAACTTACCATTTCCTGTTTTCGAAAATAGGCTACCATTTAGTATAACTTCTCCAACTTTAGATGTAGAGAGTCTAACTTTTTCTCCCACTTCATTCCACATTAATCTTTCCGCAATTTTATGCTGAGTTTTTGCTACTAAATTCATTTCTTTTGAGTTTAATTTTGCATCAATAGCTTTACCTGTTTGTTGTAATCTATAGGATTTAATTTTTGTTTCGGCTTCAGTCCTAGAAGCATCTTTATATTTATTATATATCTCAAGTAACGCAGTCTCATCAAAAACAAGCACATCTTTCGGCATATTGATTTTAACATCAATTTGAAAATCTTTCGTTTTATCAATACCAGTATAGGGGTTGCCTTCCAGTACAAAAAATGCCGAACCTCCATTGTTTGAAAGTTCCGGCTTCCACGCGGGTTCGCCTTTGGACAGATTTTTCAAAACCTCTAGGGCGACTTCAGGTGTCACTTTGGTGTTTGCAGATGATGAAGGTGAATCACCTCTAGAAGGAGGATAGTAGAACCGAAATACTTCTTCAGCAAACTCTTCTGCTTCGCGTTCTTCGATCTCTTGTTTAAAAGTTCCTGAATCTTCTTCCCAGAATCCTCGGAAATTTTTAAGTGTCATGTATCCCCAAGCTGTACCAGCGACCGAAGACCAGACATGAAATTCATAAGGATAAGGAGCATAGCCTTTATTCGAATAAACCATGGCTCCGCTAGGATTAGCCGCTTGCATATTCAGCATCGATTGAGTCAAAGGACTTACATCTTGATTCAATCTCAAACCCAATGCAATGACTCCCCATGTCCCTTCAGACCAAACGATATCAGGTGCATCGGGATACGATGAGCTTTTTAAGTAAGGTTTATACCCGGATAATGAAGCCTGCGAAACGAAAGAAGTATTGTATGAGTTTTTTTCAGTGCTAGAAGAAAGGCTCTGACCGCTTAAATAAAATCGATTTGTAGTATCCATTGAGGCTTGTGCCATAGATTCATCGCCGATAGCATGGGCAAAAATCCCTCCCCATGAACTTGTATCCAAAGCATAGGCATCATCTCCTAATCCTTGATAAAAACGCTTTTCGGATGCCTTCCAATGATTTTTTGTAAGCGAATCGCGGACCGCTTTTGCGGCATCAAAATAATAAGGTTTTTTGCTCAATTCATATAAATCTCGAAAAAAGAAATAGCAATCGATATTATGCTCTGTCGAATACCAATTTACATCGGGGCCACCTTTAAAACTTCCAGTCGATTTATCTTGCATAGTAAGTAAATAATTTGCGATTTTTTCGGAAAAGGGACGATAGGTTGAATCGGCGAAATACTTTTCATACACAACAGCTGCGTATCCAACCCAGGCTATCGCCCCGGATCTTTTAGCCGTGTCCAGTTTGCCTGAATAAACGTCGTATGCAAACTCTAAAGAACCGTCATTTTCCTGTAAAACCTGTAAAGATGATAAAATTTTTGATGCTCTGTCTTGATTGCCGGCCATAGAAAAAGCGATAACAGCAAGAGCATCATCATAAATCCAGCTTCTTCTATTGATGTTGGCAATTCGATCAGGATCATCGTTAGGAACTTGGAAAGAGCGTACAAGATTATAAATTGGAATTTCTGTAGACGTAATTACTTCTCCATGATCGATTTTCACCAAACTAGCTACTTTTGTGCCTTCATGTACTGTTGGATAATAATCCACAATATCGCGGTCAGCATTGAATACAGGCACCGGCTGGGAAACAAACGATCCATCTCTTCGTAATGGGATTTTGGCTTGCACATAAGGTACATCGGATACGGCATATACCCAAACTTGATATTTCGAGTTAATATTTACTTTTGAATCGCCCAAACTACAAACGATTTTTCCATCCGCAGTCATAAGATGCACTGACAAATTTCCGCGAAGCGTCAATTCTCCGGCATCCCACGTACCATTAGAATTTAAAGACACTTCTTTTTTGAAATATTCAATATCTGTTTTATCATATACAGCGATTTTGTAATCGCTTGGATTACTGATATCTGTCCATATTCCATGAATAGAAGAGGGTTCTCCTATAGTATAAGTGCTAGATAAAGCGATATAAGGATAAGCTTTCCAGTCTGAGGAAGCTAATTTGTCTACTTCTACATGACCTTTGACTTCGCCCAAATACGAATCGGAATAGTTCTGTGAAAATTGGATATTCATCTCATACTCAGGTTTATCCTGTTGTTTTGCCAACCAGGTTATCATTTTGACTTGGGCATTTGTTGTATCCGGTAATGAACTTGCATAACTGGCAGAAATCATCGGTACAGGCAGATTAGCGATCTGCACAATCATTAGCATAGCTAACGTAAGTGAAACGACTTTTTTAATCAATGACATGAACTTTGCTCCTTTTTTGAATCTGAAAATCGTATATGAACTCGATGTAGTGTAATCTATTAATACATAGTTTGGTAGGAAAATAATACATAATTTAGAATATAATTATAAATATAACTAAATTAATTACTTAATATTGAAATAAATTGAAAAGAGAGGATTTTTTGCAGTTTTTTTGTGTCAAAAGTAAAATATAAACATTTGTTTAAACAAGAGGGAGCAATGGTTGGACTGGAGCTCTTCGTAAGCTTATTATCAGGTGTAGCACAAAGTTAGCGAAGGAAAGTAGCGCATTGGAGCGCCGGATAGATCTGTATCACGAGATTACCACGCATCGCGGGAATTTGTGCTGATCCATATGTTCGATATCTCTTACCGCCGGATAAGGGGAGGAATCGGACTGCTTTATTTGTATATGAGCATTGGTTCATTTTCGTGTAGGGTCAATACCTATCTGGCTGTGTTTATCGCCTGCTTCAAGTCGATGCCGAACAATGGCATTGAATCGTACGGCTCCAACAAAATATCTGGATGGTTTGCTGTATTGGCGTATCGCAGTGCGGGTGCAATTTTTATTTGTTTTAAATTTAACAATAACGTTAAATTTATTAAGGTATATGATTAAATATATAAAAGTTACCATATTTGAAAAGGGGACATCATCAACGTGTTCGAAATCGACAAAGTCGCCCAAGAGACGGGACTTACTAAACGAACGATTCGTTATTACGAAGAACTCGTACTGGAACGAAACGATGAAAAGCGAAGCGCTGATACAAACCACTCAACTGCCACGGAGAAAAAATTCCTGAAACAAGGCAGTTTTTATCGTAGCCAAAAGCAGACTAAGCCGTTATATTCGCCTGCATCATCTCGTTTATAGGCAGCGCGTTGTTCGATCTGTTTATGGCGACAGTGCTATCATTGATCGTCGTATCCACTTGATTACTGCTAAAGTGATTATATTGTTCTCGTCATTCCGAATACTTTGGGTAATAGATACAATAGACTTGTATTCTCTCGCTAAGGAGGGGTGAAATGAATCAAATTGCAGTACAACCTTATTACAAAGTCGAACGCAAAATCGAGCGCAAAAGCGATGGACTGGAACAACAGCATTGGATTGATGAACGGATGCTTATTTTATATCAAGATCGAGTAACGACTCATCGCCGAGAATTTGCTATTTTGGATGTATTTGATATGTCTTATCGTACATTTAGCGATGGGGAAGGTTTCTTTTATTTGCATACGCGTAAAGGTGTATTTTCATATATGATTCGTGAAGATCCTTCTTTGTTTATTCAGGCATTCAAAGACTACGCCAAACCTAGATTGCACCTCAAGTGAATCGAATGCGAGCTACAAAACGTTGTGAGTCGTTGCTATCAAAAGGATCGATATATATTGTATTTAGCCCTAATCCTCGTTGGGGCTATTTTTATTTTGAGTAGAACTTTGAGATAATAAAGAAATACTGAATAGAAAGAGAGATGAGTAGTATGGATTGGTTACATCCAGAAGTAGCATCACAATGGAGAAAAGAAGGTAAAAAGTATGCACATGCTATTAATGAATTTGTACGTATCGGTATAGCAAGTGATTGGCAGGAACCTCAAGACGAACCGGAAGAAGATAAGCGTCCGGTATTGGCATCTGATGTGATGGAAATGATTATAGCGGCTAATCAAGCTGATGATATAGAGCGTCTACATGAACAAGTTCCACCCGCATCTTCACCAATTACGCCTCATTTTGAAGAGCAATTGCAACCGGTATGTCCCATCGGATGTATTCAGGATTATGCTATTGTTCAAGCAGGTAATACACGCGAGCATACGAAGTTGTATTTAGCCAACAGCGAGCAATTAATCGAAATTCCTAATATTCTTCGACTAGGTATATCTCCTGACCAGCAATATATAGCCAAAGTCACGGCAGCAGGGATTAGTGTTGTACATAACCCCGATCTTGTATTAAATGGAGATCATACCGCTTATTTTAGCTGGGAACATATTCAACAGACGCTGAAAAAGAAATTATCGCGCTGGGAATCGCTCGCCGATAGTATCTATCCGGTTGAGACTTTGATCGATATTATTCCATTTGCCCAAGGAACCAAAGTATTGCTAGTTAGCGGATATGGTATTTATCTAATTGAAGGAGAACAAGCAGTCTTACTATCGCCTGAATTAGCAGAGATCGAATCGTATGGAAAAGAGTATACAACGATATCACTGGATATGGCGCATGGCGCAGTATCATCAGATAGTCGCTGGATTGCTTATGGTAGCCAGATGAGTGAACATTGCTTGTTAGATACATATACGCAGAAAATACACAAATTCGAACCGGCATCCAGTTATCCGCATTATAGTTTATTTACACAAGACAATAAGAGTGTCTGGTACAATGCCTGTCATTTTTATAATGGAGCCACCATTAAAGTTGATCTTACAGACATTCAACAAGATGAGATCAACGAAGAAGACGAATTACCATTGATGGATCAAGAAATGCGTGTCTATGCAGGAGCTTCATTGCCGTCCGGTAATATTGTAGGCGATGCTTATGGATACTTGCGCTTGATCGATCATGATGGACAAGAAATATGGCGTTATTTTGTAGGCAGTACGATTGTAGGTGTTGTTGTATCTTCTGATGAAAACTGGTTAATTGTAGGAACGCATGGCGGTATGGCACATTGGATTGATCTACAAAGTGGAGTAAGAGATGAATATACCATTGGAACAGCACCGATAAGTGAAACCAGTCGCTGGATTCTTTGGAAAGATCAAATCCCATTACGCTGGTAATCAAAGTGAAGATGTACAGTATAGAGAAAGGAGTCTATTGATGAGCAATTGGATTGCAGGCGAATTAGAGGTGAATCAAGAACGAGCAATATATCCAGTACTGACGTTAGAAGAAGTATTACAATCTCAATGGTATAGCGATTATTTTACAGAAATTCGGGATATGAATAATGGTTATGTATGGTACTCTTTTCACAATGTTCCTATCTGCTCTAAACTATTTTCGTTAGCATTATGTTTTAAAAATTCAGTATTGGATAGTGTAATTATGAGTATTGACGATGATCAATATGGTACATCATGGGACGATTGGACGGAAGCGAAAGAGTCGCAACGCAAGCAAGAACATGATGCTTTGCTCCGCCAAGAACTAGAACGTGAACCAGATGTTCGGCGCTCTAAGCCCTATCCTTATATCGAATATAAGGTAGCCTATGGCAGCATTAGCTCATCTTATGATCCTCGTTCTGCTAGTTCCTCGATAAGTATTACCTATACGTAATAGAATGCTATATGTATACAACGCAAAAAACTCTCATACAAGTAAGAGAGCAGGGGAAGTGCTGGATTATAACGCCAGTGCTTCTTCTGTAATGCGTTTGATATCAATCGGAGACAATGATTCTTCATTCACCATATCCGGCAAAATCTCTTCAAGGAAATAATCAACACAATGCAGTTTGATATGCTTAATTTTGACCAGTGCATTACGATACATCACAATAAATTCTTTTTCCGTATTGCCACGTTGTAACTCTGCAAAAGCTTCATACACCTGATCCATTTTATCCGCAACTTCCAAAATCAAACCTTCAACGGATTCGTCTTTACCTTCACGTAATTGTTGACGGAATATCGCTTTGAAATCTTCCGGAATATGTTCCTCGATAAAATGCTGTACCATGCCTTCTTCGACTTGTTGGATCAGCTTACGCAGTTCCATCGAAGAGTGCTTCACTGGTGTTTTGATATCTCCAATAAAGATTTCGCCATAATCATGACTACTGGTAATCTCATATAACTTTTTCCAATCGACAGTGACACCATGCTTTTCTTCAATATCTGCTAGTGTTTTGGCATACTGCACCACTTTCCATGAATGAGCAGATACACTGTGTTCTTCGAACTTAAATTTACCCGGGCAACGAATAATGCGTTCTAATTCATTAAGTGATCTAAAATACGCATGAATTCCCATAATATAAGCCATCCTTTAGCTACATCAAAGTAGTAGATTTTGATGAACACTTACATTCATTTCACAAAAAAATGTAAATATTCAGCAAGAGTATTGATAAGCTAAATTATAATGTTCATATGTTAGTAGGGTATTAACGCAGTATGAAATAAATGGTTATGATCTACAATTTATTTCTCTTTGTACACTGAAATAAGAACAACAGCCGTATCTTCCCCGATATTTTTAACCCGATGAGGGACAGAAGCATTCCAACTAAATGAATCGCCTTCATGCAATTCAAATTGATCTTCACCTTGTTCTGCATAAATCGTTCCTTTAACCACAAGATGAACTTCTTCTCCTTTGTGCGCCATCGGCACTTCTCCTGTCGAAGCTCCTGGAGGAACTTCCACTAACATCATTCGCATATTCGAGGTATGACCCAGATGAGAGACTTTCAGCTGGTCAGGGCCGCTTGAAGTCAATTCACGTTCTTCTTTGCGAATCACTTGCATCCGTTCTTCTTGCTGTAAGAGTAAATAGCTTAAAGGCACTTGAAGCGTCTGTGCTATATGTTCCAATGTATTGATCGAAGGAGAAGTTTTGTTCGTTTCTACCTGACTCATGAATCCTTGTGATAGTCCGGTTTCTTTACATATTTCTGCAATTGTTATATTTTTACGCTTCCGAATCGAACGAATCATAGCTCCTATATTCATTATATAACCCCGCATTTCTTTACATTATATTATGAGTTATTGTAACAACAAGTAATTAAGTATAGCAACTAAAACCATTGTTTTTTATTAGTTATAGAAATATTTTATTGGTAATAATAATATTTTTGTTGACAGTTCTGTTTGTATTGCTTTATAGTTACAAAATAAAAGTTACAGTATAAAAGTAACTATTAGAAGATAAAAGGAGATGTATGATGATGAAAATTAACGTCGTTACAACTATTATGAGAGTCGTATTAGGAATTTTGTTCCTGGCACATGGTATGAGCAAAGTACAAATGGGCTTTGGAAATGTAGCTGGATTTTTTGAAAGTCTAGGCATTCCAGGATTTATGGCTTACGTTGTAGGTACGATCGAAGTGGTTGGCGGTATTATGTTGATTATTGGTTTATTGACACGTTATATCTCAATCGTATTTATTATTATTTTGTTAGGTGCTATTTTTACAGCGAAGTTATCTGCTGGTCTAATGGGCAATGGTCAAATGGCAGGCTACGAATTAGATATCGCTTATATTGTGATTGCGCTCTATCTAGCTGTAGCAAATACAAGAAGCTGGTCAGTAGACGGATTGTTATTTAAAAAGTCGTCAACGAATCGCTAATTAAATGTAGCGTAATCCTCATCTTTATCAAAAACCTCTGTGATCATAGCAATATGGTTATAGAGGTTTTTAGCTGTATATAGCTTCTAACCGATATACATAATCTTCGAAAAAAAGGTATACATATTCTTTTTTTAAATAAAAAAGAAACCATTTACCCGGCTACAACGTATTATTCAAAAAGTTGCATTTCTTATATGTAAAAAAGATCATTTGAATAACCAATCAGCTTTAACTCTATTTTGTTCGCCCAAAATGATAGTAGAATATATTCATTTTTTATACTTGGCTAATCATGTTTATATGATATAATTTTTCATGTCGGCAGATTGACAATAAGGAAATATGTAGTATATTTATGGTTTTATAGGAATCACGAATATAAATAGAGTGTGCTAGATCGAAGAATGAATCATATCTTTCTTCATCTGATTTTTTTAAACATACCAGAAAAAAGAGAGAGGGTTGTGCGGTAATGACGTATAGTCATTTGTTTGAAATGAGTACATTTTTAGAAGCATTCGCAACACCTGTAGGCTGGGGCTTTATTTTATCCCTTGTCATTATCGAAGGTCTGCTATCCGCAGATAATGCGTTGGTTCTAGCAGCAATCGTTAACAAATTGCCTGCGCATCAACGTAAAAAAGCATTATTGTATGGTCTATGGGGAGCTTACGTTTTCCGGATCATTGCTATCGGAGTCGGTATTTACCTCGTGCAGATCGCATGGGTCAAATATATCGGTGCGGCTTATCTTCTCTGGATCGCGATCAAACACTTTTGGGATAAATTCAAAAGTAAAGATGGCGATGATGAAGGTGAAGAAGAAGGCGGTTTACAGAAATTACTTGCTAAGACAGGTATGAGCCTTTTTGTTCGTACAATCATTACTGTTGAAATGATGGATATCGCATTCTCTATCGATTCCATTCTAGCAGCATTTGCTGTATCACCTAACCCGTGGATTCTAATTGCAGGTGGACTATTGGGTATCTTGATGATGCGTCTAGTTGCTGGCTTTATCCTGAAATTGATGGATAAAATTCCTGAACTTGAAAATGCAGCATTTATCTTAATCGCTATTATCGGACTTAAAATGATTCTAGATACAGCAGGTATTTACCATATGGGACATGCTACATTCTTTGTTCTTCTGGTTGTTGTATTCGCAATTACATTTGTAATCAACCGTATTCGTGTAAATAAAGCTAAAGTATAATCAAGAACTCCTTTGTCATAACGACAGAGGAGTTTTTTTTATTATCTAGATATAAACCGTTTACATTTAGAAATGAACATGCTATTGTACGGATACGGATTGTGACTGATAATGCAGGCAAAACCTAAGTATATGTATCGCCCACACGTATGGGGTGCTACATGTATTTAGGTTTTTTTTCGTTCTCAGTCATGGTATCTGATGAGCAATTAGAAAAGGGGACTTATCATGAAAAAAGAAAAATGGCTCAAAGTGGGAATAGTTAGTCTACTATGTGTATGGATATTAACGGCTTGTACTCAAGCACAACCTCAAGCAGGAACCAAGCAGCAGACGAATTCAGATACACAGACTACAGTCGCTACGCCTGCCCCAAATCAATCGTCTAAAGCTCGAACAGTCATCACTACCGATGGTGAGGTGGATGATATGAACTCGGTCATTCGCTTTTTGCTCTATGCGAATGAAATGGATCTGGAAGGCGTTGTATTAACCAGTTCTATGTATCATTATGCAGGAGACAAACAAGCGGGAATTAAGCCTTTCCGCTGGACAGGAACACAGTGGGTATCGGATATGACGGATGCTTATGAAGAGATTTATCCGAACTTAAGTCAACAGGCAGAAGGTTATCCTACTCCTGACTATATTCGCAGTGTGACCAAGATCGGTAATATTTCAGATAAAGGCGAAATGAAAAAAGTAACCGAAGGCTCTACATTTCTAGAACAGTTATTTTTAGACGATGATGAGCGCAATCTATATGTACAGACATGGGGTGGAACCAATACGACAGCAAGAGCACTCCAATCGATTGAAGAAAAATATAAAGATACAGCGGAGTGGGCAGATATTCAGAAAAAAGTAAGTGATAAGTTAGTCTTGTATATTATTTTGGATCAAGATGATAGCTATAACAATTATATTGCCAAAAAGTGGCCCAACATTCGTATTATCAATGACCAATCGAATTTCTGGCATTTTGCGTATGCTTGGAAAATGCATACCGATAAAGTAAACGATAAGTTGCAAGGGGCATGGAATGTGGAACATATTCAAAAAGATCATGGTACATTGCTGGATATGTATGCACTGATGGGCGATGGCAAAATGATCGATGGGGAAGTTGCAGAAGAACAACGTGGTAGTGCAGAGTATCTAGCCAAAAATCCACAGTACAAAAAGTACGATTTTATTTCAGAAGGGGATTCTCCTTCGTTCTTCTATCTAATCGATAATGGTCTACGTAGTATGGAAGATCCTAGCTATGGAGGATGGGGTGGTCGATTTGGACAAGTAAGTGATACGTTGTACCGCAACACCGTTCTTGATTATGATATCTATACTAAGCAATATGAAGCTGAATATTCATTAATGCGCTGGTTTGATGATATTCAAAATGATTTTGCAGCTCGTGCAGATTGGGCTATCGCGGATCAATATGCAGACGCGAATCATAATCCTACATTAACGATTAAAGAAGGATTAGACCTTACAGCTATGCCGGGACAAGTAATGACGTTACATGCCGAAGGAACAGACCCTGATGGCGATAAATTGACATACCAATGGTGGAGATATTTTGAAACTGATACGTATCAAGACTTCAAAGGGACACCAGAACAAGTAGAACCGAATATGGCAGGCGACCTACAGCTTGGACTTCATCAACAATTAGCGACAGGTGAAAAAGTAGATACCATTGCTTTAGCAGGTAAAGATACAAATACGGTAAGCTTCACCGTTCCAACAGATGCCCAATCAGGCGATACGATTCATATCATTGCTGAAGTACAAGATCATGGCAAACACCAACTCAAACATTATCAGCGTGTGATTATTACAGTACAATAAAATGATTTGATCAGTATGACCAAGCCCACGTTTATCGTGGGCTTATTCTGTGCGATAATATACCTTTCCAGCCGTAATAATATACAGATCAATAATTTAGAATCATTTGCATGTTTAAATAGCATTAAGTGTATATAACGACTTTAAGATCCTTAATGATAGAAGGAGATGCGGTATGAATGGTGAATTGCATCAACAATTATTGATTACAGCATTAGGCAATGCGTATTTAATACGAGGAACTGATGCTACTCATCCTGAGCTGACCCAACATGAAAGTATACATGTTCAATTTAAGTATCAAGAACAAAGCTGGACATGGATCAAATGGCTAGAGTATTTACGAGAAACAGGGTATCAGCGCTTGATGCTAGTCAGTAGCCCTGCACCATCTTCATCCTGGCAAAGTAGCGGGTTCGCAGGTGGAGGGACGCCGATAGGAATCAGAACGATAGGAACCGCTCTGGATACATTATGGCGACCGAGTTGGCAAGTTCATCGGCTTCCTGCTAAAGTCACATGGGACGTATCCTATACAGCAGAACCTTATGAAGCGAGCAAACAATCACAGCATGCATTTAAGCCATTAAGTGAATATATAGATCATTTACAACATGCACTACAACAAATTTCTGATTTTGCGGAGCAGATAGATCAGAGGTTCTGGCAAGTGAACTTTTTTGATCCCGCTATTGTGATGTTAACGGATGCTACGAATGCGCCTAAGCTTACATTTGAATTACCTGAAGTCTATGCCGAAGAAGCGTATCTTCTACTGAATGCTGTATACAAAGCATGGGTATTCGGTGGTATGGGATCATGGAATGATGAACCAGCGAATAGCGCGCATAGTCGTCAATTAGAGCAATCATACAATCAACTTTCTGCACAGTTATATCATGCACTGTTACAATGTGCTCAAGGTGCTGTCAATTCAGTCGTACTCTAGCCATAAAGATCAGCACAATTCATTTGAAATCTAAAGGAGAACACAATGGATAAAAAAGCGAAAAAGATTTTACTAGAAACGTATTGGTCAGCGCAAGGATGGAAGCCACGTCCTACTTCTTTTACAGGTGAAGAATTTGACTATGCTAAAAGTAAAGGAGCGATGTTCGATCTGTTAACGATTACTCATGATAGTATCATTCAAGATATACACCGATGGCATCAGGAAGTGATTACCAAAGAACAAGTGGTTCGCGCCTTTTTACATAGCTTATCTACCCGCCAGACTCATTTTCGTAGTGTCTTATCCAGCTGGGCATTAACACATAACCTTCCACTGCATACGTATGGAGAAAGACGTGCTGTACATGCGAATACGAGCAGTTGTGGAGATTGTAATTTTAATCGACTCATGTCAGATGATCAGTATACAGATGTAGATATCAATGTATTGAATTTTGAACGGATCAAATGGGGTGGAATTCGTCTGAATCACTTGCTGTATTGCTGGTTGGATCTAAAATTATTTATGGAGCAGGATCATACTGCCATCACTGTGACCCCGGAGGATATAGCTATACTACAGCAAATGATACAAGCGATAGAGGAATGTAATGAAGATGAAGGCGCACGCAAATTAGAAAAACGCTGGAAAGACCTTTTTCCTGCTAATAAACATGAACGTGATGTGATAATGGAAATATGGGGTTATGCAGGGTTGTTGGTTCCTTTAGATACACCACGCAAATTACGCGGAGGTTCTGGCGACTTCAATTCGGTGGCTATATGGCAAGGTGAAGATCGGTACTCTTCCTCTATGCTTCATTATTATTTTGGAACGTATTTATAAGCGAATAAAGTATGAACCTTATCATCCACTGATTGGAAGAGACAAAGGAGGAATAGCTGTATGAAAGCCGATCCAGACCAGATACATAAGCAAAAAGTTATCGCAGAAGTGGAACAACGTTCACTAACTTCTGTCATGAATCATACGAGATGGAATGAGCTCAAAGAAGCGATCTATCTTGAACTGCGTTTTCCTCCTGCTTTTCAGAACAAGTATGTTTTAGAAGCAGAACCTTATCCATTAGTGTTCGAGCAAGATGTATTTTATCTAGGGGACTGGGAAAGTCTGAGTACAGCTTGGTACAATGTCGAATGGGTAAGAGTAAAGCCACGTTTGCTTGAACATACAGGAAAGTATACCGAACCGACTCTGTTAAATATTGAAGCAGAATGGGTCAATCTATTACAACGACTACGTATCCCTTATCTGAAAAAAGAACAGGATTACTGGATATACGGGTATGCCACAGCCATAGAATTTGAACAACTAGGATATTAAGATGAGGTGAACATCTATGTACAGTCAGATTCGTGAAGGTGTTATTGAAGTGACAAAAGAATTGACTCCAGCAGAAATAAAAGAACTCTGTCACATGCCTGAACTCCGTATTGTTCAATATAATCATCCACTTGGTGCAAATACGTATACCTATCTAAATGATCTATTATTTGCAAAGCGCTCCGATGTGACTTTGCGAATATATGGATTTTATGATGAAGTATGCGATCTTGAATGTCTTGAACATATGCCTACTGTAACAAAGCTGTCTATTGAATGCATAGGAGAGATCGCTCATCTTCAGTCGATAGCTACACTTCAACAATTAAAGGAGTTCAGTCTACAGTGTGAACAAATTGATAGCTTTGAACTATTGTCGCAGATTCCTGCCCACCTTCAGTCATTAGAACTTGGCTCCACATCCTCCAAAAAGCCTGATCTGGAAGTGTTAGCACGATTTGAACAGCTAACGTACCTTTCGATAGACGGTCATCCCAAGCATATCGAAGTAATCGGTCAATTAAGAACATTAGAACAACTGGTATTGCAATCGATTTCTGTATCTGATTTGGATTTTCTAACAGACTTGAAGTTATTATGGTCGCTTCATCTTCATTTTGGAGGTACTCGTCAGCTTGAAGCCCTTGCTCGTCTACAGCATATTAAATACCTGCGCCTGTCTCAAATTAAAGGATTAGATGATATCCATTTCATTTCTGCTATGCAAGGCTTGCAATACTTGTATTTAGAAGCTTTGCCTCATATCACAACATTACCTACTCTGGATGAACTACACAGTTTACGAAAAATTGAATTGATCGGCATGAAAGGGTTAAAAGATATTCAATCGTTAGAATATGCGCCTGCACTGATCGAATTTATTCATCGGGAAGCTTGGGAAATGGCACCAGAAGCGTATGAACCCTTAATGAGAAATCCTTCAGTGAAACGAGCATATGCTCATTTGAAAAATGCTAAAAAAATGAATACATTTCAGCATTTATTACACCATTATCACAAAAAGAATACACTGGAAGAACGCGATCACCATCATGAACATTGGTGGTTTGAATTTCCATATGAGAATTAATAGATCAGGATGCAATCTGTTGTAGACTTTTGCAATCGGATTACTCTTGTACAGCTTGCATCAACTGAACTATTTTACGAGTGGTATTTACATTGCGAATGGTCATCAATGGATAGAGTTTGGAACTTACTAATTTATTCATTTGACTCCGGGTAGCATCTTCACGGCTAACAGCAAATAGAATCGCTCCCGGAATATAGATCAGTGTGCCTATACCAGCTTTGAGAGGAAGCTTTTCTATGATCGATTCGTTATCAATCTCGTCCCAGAGAAAAAAGACATCGCTTTTCATCTGATCATCGTTGCTCCAAGATTCCGGTATTTGTGATAGAACGGTCTGCATTTGCTGCATATCTCGAATCATAACTTTGATCTGTAAATTAAAGTCTGTGGTTATAGCTTGCTCTAGAATAGAAGATAGTTCACTATGCGTGAGAGTAGAGTGGGAGAATATAATATTGCCTGAATTGATATAAGTAGTTACATGACGCATACCTGCTTGTTCAAATGTAGATTGGAGTGCTTTCATATTGATCTTGTTGTTACCACCTACATTAATACCACGTAGTAAAGCAATATAAATCATACATTCTACCTCTTCCGTATCAGAAATGATAATGATGTATGTATAGTGTAACGTGTTATCTCAAGGTTACAAGAGAATATTTATTCAAGTCAAAAAGGCTGTACTTCCTTTGATAAAGGAGTACAGCCTTTTTTGTTGTATCCAGATATTAAGCGGGTAATTGTGCTAATGGTGCCGATGATGATTGTGATGCTACTACTTTAGACGAGATCGGTGTAGGGGCTACCGCATGATCACTTTCAGATATTAATGTATTCAGACTTACGATCAGTTGTTCCAACTCACCAAAGCTAGACACCATATTCTGAGTCAGTTGATGCTGTTCTTCCATACTGGCTAGAATTTCTTCTGTAGCTGCACTAGATTGCTCGGTAAGGCTTGAGATTTCGCTAACTTCTCCGACCACTTTAGTAGATGATTGCTTCATGGTTACTGAACTATTTTCAATATCAGTAGCTTGAGTCAGTACTTGTTGAGAATTGGTATTCACATGACGGAATACTTCTGCGGCTGTCTGCACTGCATTGCGACCTTCTTGAAGTGAACTACGAATATGATCAAATCGCTCGGTTAGTGTCTTGGTACGATCTTGTAAGCTTGATAAAATAGAAGCAATATCAGTTGCAGATTGTCCGGAGTGTTCAGCTAGCTTACGTACTTCATCCGAAACCACAGCAAATCCTTTACCATGTTCACCTGCACGTGCCGATTCAATCGCTGCATTTAGAGCTAGCAAATTGGTTTGACGAGCGATATCAGAAATTCCATTTAAAATCACAGTCATGGATGCACTTTCTTCACTGAATTTTTTCATATCTTCAGCCGTGGTATCTACTTTCTCATACAGATCAACCATCTGTGTATTAAGATGCTCCATTGTGGTGCTACCTGTCGCTGTACGAGTCGCCATATGAGCAGATACTTCTTTCATCTGTAACGAATAGGAAGCAACGTCCTGAATATGTTGATCTGAAATAGCTAGCGATTCAGAGATTTCAGCGACATTGGTAGCTTGAAATTCTACACCTTTAGCCACTTCATTGAATCCCATTGTAACTTCGTTAGTGATAGAACCTGTACTGATTACTTTTTGCTTAAATTGATCGGTAAATACAGTCAAACCGTTAACTGCTTCTTTGACATGTTGTAGCATATTTTCTACTTTGGTCTGTGATTGTTCGACTTCATTACGGCGTTGTTCACTCGCTGTAAATAGCTTTTTGTTCATACGAGAAACTGTGATCAAAATAATACCTGTAACAATAAACATCGTAATATTGATAATATCGTTGAAGAATACCATAGGATCAGCTTGCGTACCTGTGACTAATTTGATGATGTAATACAATAATAAAGCGCCAAATGAAATATTATAATGTTTACTATTTGGATATAACAATAGTGGAGCAGTGACTAGAATACCTTGCACTGTACTTACAGAATCACGGCTAACATAAATGCCACTTGCGATGACGGCAACCGTGGCTACCCAGGGGATAATGTGAATCCCTTTTTTAGTTAAGTTGGCGACTGTAATCAAGCCAGTCACTAGAACAGATAATAATGTAGAAAATAGTAAATCCGGTACAAGTACTGTTAATGCTGCACTGATCGCTGTAATAGCCCACAACATATAACTTACTAATTTGTTTCTCTGCCAAATAATCTCATCATTGCGAGTCATCTATACCCATCCTTTATAATTGTATATGTAGCGACTATAGTACTATTTAATAAAAAGATACACTACTTTTATGTATAAAAATTAGTATTTATGTATACTTTTTGATTATATTTATAGTTCAAAAGTTCTACTACTAACAGTATATCGGAACTTAAGGCACAAACTTAAATAGCTAAAATGAAAAAAATAAGAAAAACAAAAAAATACCTCTCATCCTGCTAAATTCAGCACAGATAAAAGGTAGATATACATACATATGAAGTTGATTAGGAATGGGTTGAAGAACGAAGACGCTCTGCTTTTTGCATAAAAGCTTTTTGTTTGGCGGAATTGCCACAGAGTAGATACAATACCTGATCACGTTGATAATCTTCTAAGGACTGAAGCTGAGTATCCCATGCAAGAATAAGCTCATCTTTCTCCAGAATATCACCCCAGCCTTTGAGCGGTTTAGCCGATTCACTACTAGCTAACAGCACAGACATTAATGTAGGTACAAATGAGGCATCCATCCCATGAGCTTCTACTAGAGCCGCTGGATAATGATCTTGTGCAGATTGATGTTCTGTATCCACCAGTTTCATATAACGGATAAGCAGAGGGGAATAATCGGTACTGTATAGCCCTAGACCTAATATCGCATACGTTCCAGGCATCACCGATTTCTCGCCAGCTTCAACATCGTTATACCATGCGAATTCTTGCAAAGCCAATTCACCATACTCCGCAATCAAGGGATGCAATTCTTTATACTGCAAAGCATTAGCGAAAAAGCGATGTAATGCAGACTTAGCTAATCCTTTAATAGGTAAAAAGTTCTTTTGTTTACTGCTGAACTTCAGTACATATTCACGTGGGAAATCGGCACGCAAAAGATCGCAGATATAGGTCAGAGCTTCACGATAATGTGGTTCATCTTCAGCAGTAAGCTTAATCTGTATCAATTGTAAAATGTCATTAGCTTTACCATGGAAAAGGTCGGTTTTGCGTTCGCTTTCTATCGTGCCACTGCCTTGACGAAGATAACGTTGAGCTTGTTCTGAATGCAACTGAACGGCGTATTCTAGATATGTTTTCCGTTGTTCGGCATCCTGTTTGCCAATACGTAAAGCAGCATAAATAAACAACGCTAACTCTTTTTCATCTACCATAGGAAGACTTTCTGCTGATTTGAGATGTAATGTGGTGTTATATTCACTTTCAGCATCGAAATAGGTAGGTAAAAAGATTTCATTTGCCCAAAAGCGTAAAGCCATCGTAGATGTAGACTGCCAATCACTGTACAGACTTCTAAAGTTAAATAATTTCAGATCAAGCTGGTCAAATAAAGAAGAAACACGTTCTACATCGGTAGGGATAATATCTTTATTCAACATTAATTTGGCAAAGAAAAATAAATCTTTTTCCTTAGGTAATACAGGCAGATCAGAAGTTACTTTATCCTTTATAAAATGATCTAGTGCTTGTTGCAATGTTGTTAATTTGGATGTGTTGATCCATTGCTCATTATGTATATACAATTGCTCGGATTGTTCATTTTCAAATTCAAACCAAAGCTCAAAACGATAATCAAAAAAATGGCTTCCATATTCATCGGACATAAATAACGTATACAGACGTTGTTGCAGAGCAGGAGCATATTCTTCTTTGAGTAGATTAGAAGATAGTTCATCGATAGAGACTTCACTTTCCCATGTATAGGCTGAATCGCTCCAAGAAAAAGGTTCTTCAATCTCTACAAAAAAGGAGCCTTGCTTATAGCTTGCTGTTCCTTTGCGGTAACCAACTTTGAGATAATCACGTAATCCTGCTTGTAATGAATGGTATGATTTGAATGCATCGATACGTTTTTTTTCCTTCAGATATAATGACTCGATCTGTGACCATGTTTCGGATAATAAAAGTTCAATATGTGGATTCAAAGTATAACCTCCTTGATTAATCACTGATTATGATTTGCTTATTATACCATGTACCGTTTGAATGATCTTATGGCTCTCATGAATACAAAAGAAAAAGGTCTCTATGAGATATAGAGACCTTTTATGGTACTGCTTATATTACTATGCCATTAAAATGATGTCGTTTTCGGTTCAAAAACAAGATCGCTAGTATCTGCTTCATCACGGATCGCACCGACAATTTTTTCTAAAATGTCTTCCATCGTCACTAGACCTACAGTGTGACCGGATGGATCTATAGCAATCGCCATATGAACACGGCTTTGTTGCATTTTGATCAATACGTCTTTCACTGAAGAAGTCGATGGAAAATGGGGCATTTTATGAATAAAGTCAGCGACTTTGTAATCACGACCTGCGGCTACAGCCGTTAATAATTCTTTGGTATTGATAAATCCGATAAAATGATCGGGTTCGTCCAGGTCGATCACAGGATAACGAGTGTACTCATATTCATCCAGTATCTCAATAATACCTGCAAGTGGCATTTCTTTCGCCAGCGTAGCGATTTGAGCTTTAGGGATCATAATTTCTTCTAATGTACGCTCATCAAATGTAAATATATTTTGCAAATAACTAAGCTCGGTTTTGTTAATTTCGCCACTCTCGTAACTCTGATCCACAATCCAGCGTAATTCTTCTTCAGAATATACAGAATCATGACCGGCAGGCTTAATGCCAAAGATACGTAGTAACAAAGTTGCCGAACTATTCAGAATATAGATAAATGGATACATGATTTTACCAAACCAGTACAGTGGAGGTGCCAACAATAATGTCATTTTCTCCGCAAATTGAATTGCTAATGTTTTGGGTGCCAATTCACCGATAACAACATGCAAGAATGTAATAATAGATAATGCAATTACATACGAGAGCACAGTAGATAGCGCAGCAGGTACATTCAATTGATCAAATAACGGATGCAATATTTTCTCAACTGTCGGTTCACCGAGCGCCCCTAAGACTAGCGCTGTAATCGTAATCCCCAACTGACAGGCAGACAAATAATAATCAAGTTCATGGGCTACTTTTTTCGCCAGTACTGCTTTTTTGTTACCATCGGCGATCAATTGATCAATTCGAGACATTCTGACTTTCAAAATAGCAAATTCTGCTCCTACAAAAAAAGCAGTTAAGCCAATAAATACAGCTACTAAAAATAAATTTAAACCAATTGTTCCGTCCAATGATTTCCCTCAGATGAGGGATTCACCTCCGCGTGATTATAATTTTGTGAATATACGATATACTACCGATCTGATTATATTTTATTTAGTCGTACTTGCTTGATCTGTAAATGGTCTTTCTCTGTAACCGTCCAGACAGATTCGTCTTCTTCTAATTGTTCACCGACTTGCACATCGGTTCCTTTATAATGCTGAATCCAACCGCCTATCGTATCAATCTCTTCATCATTTTCAAAAGTCATCCCGAATTGCTTCTCTAACTCATTCAATAATGTACGTCCATTGATCAGATATTGATGGTCATCGATCTGTTGAATATCAGCGACTTCATCATCATCAAATTCATCCCGAATCTCGCCAACCAGTTCTTCCAATACATCTTCCATTGTAATCACACCGGAAGTACCACCATATTCATCAATAACGAGCGCCATATGAACACGTTCTTTTTGCATCCGAATCATCGCATCTTGAATAGGGGTTGCTTCTTGTACCGAAGGAAGAGTGCGTACAAACTGTTGCAATTGATGTTCTCGACCTGCCACGATATGAGGCAACATTTTTTTAACATTAACTACGCCTAAGATCACGTCTTTATCACCGGATTCTGTCACCGGGTAACGAGTATAATAATTTTCGTCCAGCGTCGCAATAATCTGTTCTTCTGTCATATTAAGATCAAGTGTAACCAGAGCAGTACGAGGAACCATAATATCGCGGGTTACCCGTTCGTCAAATGAAAACACATTTTCCATATAATCTAGCTTAGTCTGATTGATCTCGCCGCCTTGAAAACTCTGAGTCATAATAATCTTCAATTCACTTTCAGAATAGATATCTTCATGTCCAGCAGGCTTTACACCAACTGAACGAAGCAATACGCGTGAAGTACCATTCAAAGCCCAGATAAAAGGATTCATAATTTTACCGAACCAGTAAAGAGAAGGAGCAAGCATTAACGTCAATTTTTCCGAAAATTGAATCGCCAACGTTTTGGGAGCCATTTCTCCAATAACGACATGTAAAAAGGTGACTAAAGCAAAAGCAATCGCATACGAAGCAATCGAAGCTGTTGCAGCAGAAACATTTAATAGGTCAAACACAGGATACATTAACCGTTCTACAGCAGGTTTACCGATCGCTCCAAGTCCAAGTGCTGTTACTGTAATCCCTAACTGACAAGCAGAAAGGTAATAGTCTAGATCGCTTGCTACTTTTTTAGCTAAATGAGCTTTTTTGTTACCTTCTGCGATCAATTGATCGATTCGAGACATTCGAATTTTGACTACAGCAAATTCAGATGCAACAAAAAACGCAGTTAACACAATTAAAACAGCAAGTATAAGTAAATTAATGATCGTAATAATGTCCAATTATTTCCCTTAAAAAAGGGATTCACCTCCAAAAGTATAAAAAGCCTTATTCATTTGTGTTGAGCTAGCTATCCGTATAGAACAGGTAGTCTATCGAGAATATTCATTACAGCATCACTTGGCTTTAATTGAGTAACTTGATCCATTTGCAATATCGCCTTCCCAATTGGACTACCCCCTCTCTTGTTATATTCCTATGATTATATCATGTTCTTACCCCAAGCATACAGTAGCAGGTAATGGTTCTTATTTTGTCCACATTTTTGGTGATTATTGCAAAAAAGACCTCTTTACGAAAAAGAGGTCTTTGTCTATAAAATATGAATAAAATCAATCATTTAAATAGAGATAGAAATATATCAATAAAAGTAGATGAGTTCTCCTCAATTAGACTCTATAAAGGTCTTAACGATTACAGACTCGGAGAAACCATAATTTTTACTTGGTTTTTTTCTTTTAGCAATGCTTCAAATCCTTGTTCTACAATTTCATTTAAAGCGATACGTTTGGTGACTAATTTCTCAGAAGAGAAGTAGCCTTGACTCATTAAGCTAATCACCGCAGGGAAAACATCACGGTAACCGATAATACCTGTAATATTGCGCTCTTGCATGACGATCTGGTTTGGATGAATTGGAGCTTCTTTTTCAAAAATACTAACGATCATAATCTGTCCGCTCAGCTTCGTGGATTGAATCGCCTGTGTTAATACAACAGGTACACCTGTTACTTCATAAGCGACATCAGCTCCGCCATTGGTTAGACGGTGAATTTCAGCAACGACATCTACTTCAGCAGGATTTAGACCAATAGCGCCTAGAGATTCGGCTGTTTGTCGACGTTCTTCTGATAATTCAACAGCATAGATTTCTGCTGCACCGGATGCTTTAAGTGCTTCGATCACTAACAATCCAATTGGACCTGCACCGAATACTACAGCACGATCACCGACTTTTAATTGACTTTGGCGTACAGCATATAGAGCTACAGCCGAAGGTTCAACAAGAGCACCTTGCTCATAAGACACACTATCTGGAATTTTGTGAACCATATGTTCATCAGCAGCGACATATTCGGAGAAACCACCGCCACCACCAGCAAGACCTAAGAATCCCATATGTTCGCACAGATTATATTTACCTTGCTTACAAGCTGTACATTTACCACATGCAAAAATAGGCTCTACGACCACACGGTCACCAGCCTTCACTTTGGTTACACCTTCGCCCACTTCAACCACTTGTCCGGAAAATTCATGTCCCATAACGACAGGGGCTTGTTCATGAGTTAATGGATGATTTGTTCCTTGAGAAATAAAGATAGGACCTGCTGCGTATTCATGCAAATCACTACCACAAATACCACACCACTCAATTTTGATTTTTACTTTGCCTGCGGATGCTTGAGGTTCTTCGATCGTTTCTACTCTTAAGTCTTTAACACCATGCCAACGCAATGCTTGCATTTCTGTCATCTCCCTAGTCTGGATATATCATTTTAAAGTTAATTATAAAATATTTTAGGAAACGTTTCCGAAAATTATAATGTCACATTATTGACATAAAGTCAAATGGTTTAGCGATAAAAAGTGATGATAATCATTGAAAAAAGAGATTCTTTTTTCATAAGAATAATCTTTATATGAGATTATATTAGATCAAAGGAAGAGTCCGATAGCGAAATAAGATCATGCGGGTAATGCATTATCCCTTGATACAACTTGTAGATCAGACTGCATGATATAATGGATGTAACTGATGAAAAATTTCAAAAGAGTATGGAAACGATTCCGGTAAGGAAGGACGATCTAAAGATGACTTCAAAAAAAGTAACGATAGAAGATGTAGCCAAGCAAGCGGGAGTCGGTATTGCTACCGTATCGCGGGCATTAAATAACAGTACAGGGATCAGTCAAGCGACTAGAGCACGGGTACTACAGATTATTGATGAAATGGGTTTTACACCGAATACGTCTGCCCAAAGTCTCAAAATTCGTCAGACCCGTCAGATTGCGCTTGCGGTACCCGATATTCGTAACGCTATTATTCCTGATATCGCATGGGCAGTTGAACAAGCGGCAAAGCAACATGGGTATCGTGTGGTACAGATCAATACACTTGGAAATGCCAGACTGGAACTGGAAACGTTACGTGACATCAAAAAGCTTCATGTGGATGGGTTAGTGATGATGCCACTCGCTTATCCCAAATCACTGGAAAGTCTTATTAATCGTGCAGGTCTCCCGATATCGGTTATTAATTATAGTAAAAAGCTAAGCTCTGATCTCAAAGCCGATATTGTAGGTCTTGCCAAGCAAGAAGGCAAGTTAGTGATGGAGCATCTGATTCAGATTGGACGTACTCGAATTGCTTATGCAGGCGCACCCAAAGACAAGATTGAAGAACGTTATCTTGCTTATGAACAATCTGTGGGGCAGGTCGATGCTTCACTTGTTTATTTTGGCGAAGATTTCACCTTTGAGACGGGACGGCAAGCAGCGAATTATTTTTATCATCTCAAACATATGCCTGATGCAATCTATGCTGTAAATGATATGGTAGCGATCGGTATTGTGAATCGTTTCAAAGAATTAGGGGTGCGTGTTCCTGAAGATATCGCTATTGTAGGAATCGATAATAATTTATGGACAACGATCACAACTCCGCAGATCAGTTCAGTCTCGATTATGGGCAATGAAGTAGGCAGATTAGCCGCAGAACTATTACTCAAACGTATTCAGTCACCTGATAGAACTGAATATGACCGTGTCGAATTTGAACCTCGTTTAATTGTGCGTGAATCCAGTGTAGCGTCGCATCATTATTCTCATATCAACAAATCTAGTGATGTATAAATTTTTTGGTTACTTGACGAAACTTTATATTTTAAATATACTAACTTACATAAAGTAAATAAATGAATTTGTACTTAAGATAACAAATTATTTTATTTTGCTGAATGTAATATGAATTGCATACGTTATTGATTATGATGAATAAAGCAAGTTGATTACAGATCAAAAAATAATGTGAGATACGATGGAGGTTGCGCTTATGAAATTTCTAGTTACTGGAGCTACAGGTCAATTAGGTTCACTGGTTATTGAGCAATTATTAAAAACGGTTCCTGCTAGTGATGTCGTTGCAAGTGTACGTGATCCGAAAAAAGCAGAGCATTTAAGCGCTCAAGGTGTAGAAGTAAGAGAAGGCGATTTTGCTCGTCCAGAGACATTATCTTCCGCATTTGCAGGTATCGATAAATTATTGATGATCTCAACTTCGCCGGGTAATCGTGTAGCAGAGCAACAAGCTGCAATCGATGCCGCTAAAGCGGCAGGTGTTAGCTTTATCGCATATACGAGTGCACCGAATGCTCAAGAAAGTACATTCTTTTTAACAGAAGATCATCGTCAAACTGAAAATGCGCTAATCGCTTCAGGTATCACCTATGCCATTCTACGCAATAACTGGTATTTGGAAAATGAAATGGGTACGATTCAAGCTGCATTACAAGGTGCTCCGTGGTTAACATCTGCTGGAACCGGTAAAGTAGGCTGGGCGATCCGTCGTGATTATGCAGAAGCAGCAGCTAATGTGTTAACTCATGAAGGTCACAATAATAAAGTCTATGAATTGTCAGGTCCATTATTAACACAAGAAGAATTAGCAGCGATCTTAGCTGAAGTCAGTGGCAAAGATATTCCTGTTCAACAAGTGGATGATGCAACTTATGAACAAGTAATGAAAGAAGCTGGCGTACCTGTAGACGCTCTTCCATTTGTAGTTGGTATTCAGACGGCGATTCGTCAAGGTTCACTAGCTGTAGACAGTCAGGATTTCCAAAACGTATTGGGTCATCCGAATACACCACTTAGCGAAGGATTCCGTGATATTTTGAAGCAAAGCTAATTTAAATAATTAATCGATTCCAACACATAAGTCTGCTGATACAGTGAATAATGCTGTAGAAGCAGGCTTATTTTTTGATAGCTATGATACAATACACAAAAAAGTAAGATGAGCTTAAAAGATACTAAAGTAGTCAAGCTTATACGAATGATCGTGAGGGAAATCGTGATGTCAGGTAAAAAGCAGTGGATTGTACAATGGAAATCAACACAAGCATTAACCCATCAATGGATGTCGATCGGGGAATATCATTCTTTTATACATCCAGCATTCATTCTTATTATAGATGGACAGGCCATCTGGAAAATCAACGGTGAACGTGTTCAAGTGTCATTCGGTCAATTAATTGCAGTAGAAGCATACTCGTTGATCGAAGTGCTTGAAGGAGGTCAACTTGATTTGTCAGGTTGGTGCCTTGAATTTAATACATATGGTATAGCAGATAATACCCCCACTTTGACTGAATACTCATGGTCTGTTCCTGTAGAAGGAACGTATCAGAAAGTACAATTAACAGGGGGAATACTAGCCAATATTAGCCAGCATTTGAGTCAAGAAGAAGCAGATCAACAGTACGAATTATCTATTAAGCATCCCTATATGATCTATGAATTGCTTAATTATCTGTATATGGACAGGATGCATCAACCCGATGATCAACAGACATTGACTCAAGGAATCATACGTTCTGCTGAATATATGCAGACTCATTATGATCAAGTGATTACCCGTAAGCAGTTATCAGAGATTGCAGGAGTAAGTCCTTGGTATTATTCACGTAAATTTAGTGAGCGATTCGGGAAGTCACCGCTAGAGTATCTAGCTTCTTTTCGTATGTATCGAGCGCAAGAACAACTGATCTTTACACAGATCAATTCACAAGATATTGCCAAAAAGTCGGGCTTTGAAGATACGCATTATTTTAGCCGCCGATTCAAGCAGTTGGTTGGTGTTTCGCCAAGTCTATATGCTGACAGCTTGTCATCACGCAGAATAGTCTGTCTTTCTTCTACCTGTGCAGACATTATGATTCACCTTGGTATAATCCCTTATGCGGTGATTGTTACTCCGATTCTTTTGGCTCCCCATCAGTTCAAGAAATTCGAAGCCCATGCTGTGAAAATGGTAGAGATCGCGCAGTATGAGCAAGATATTGGGCAGATTCAGCAATTAGAACCTGAATTGTTGGTTGGCAATGTCTGGTCTGAAGAGGTGAGACAACAGTTACGTGCTATTGCCCCTTTGATTACAAGCTTGAGTATAGATGTAATGACATTACTGGAACAATTATCGTCTGTATTTAACAAGCAGACAGAAGCTCAGCAACTTCAAATCCAGTTAGAACAAGAAATAACTATCGCCAAACAAGCGCTACAACCGATCATTAACGCCAAAGCGACTATTATGGTTTTACGAGTAGAACCGTTTGGATATCGTTATCTTGGTGTAGATGCAGTGGGGATTGCCCGATTATTGTATCATCAGTTGGATTTGAGTGCGCCAGAGGTATTACAAGAAGGTAAAGCATGGTTCAATCCGTGTACATTCGATCTGTTGCTATCAGCCAATCCTGATTATCTTTTTATAGAAAAACGAATTATAGAGCAGTTCAGTACAGAAGAGAGCATGAACAAGTTAATAGACAGTGATGTGTGGCAACAGTTAAAAGCTGTTCAGCAACAACAAGTATTTGATATGGATACAAGGCTGTGGGTAGAAGGACGTGGAATCCAAGGATACACGATGATTTTGGATGAAATAACGACTCATCTTAACCCTACTTCTAAAAATAGTGCACAATAATTCAAATCAATACGCACGATTCCCCATGTTAGGAAGAGTTATTGTCTGATACTATATGATAATAATAATCATTATCATATGAGGAGAGATACATTTATGTCGCGTCGTTTGTTAAGTTGGGGAATAATCTTGATAGCATTTAGCGTGTTGATGTCCGCTTGTTCTAGCGGTTCGAATAAAGAAGCAAACACAGCAACAGCTACTGAACAAGCTACAGCAACCAAAGTAGTAAAAGATTATTTTGGAGAAGTGACTGTTCCTGAAAAGCCTAAAAATGTACTGGTGCTTAGCTCGATCTATGCAGAGTATTTGATTGAAATGGGTGTTCCACCACAGATGGTGATTTTTGTACCGGAAGTAGAACCAGATTATCGTGCTCCTTATTTTGAAAAAAATGGGATTCAAATGATTGAAGCCGAGCAGTATCAATATAATTATGAACAATTACTATCCTTGTCTCCTGATCTAATCGTAGGGATTGGAATAGGTATGGAGCCTGGCACCTATGAAGAGTTATCTAAAATTGCACCAACAGTAGCGATCAATGCAGATAGTGAAATGAAAACAGCTATGCCTGAATTAGCTAGTATTTTTGATAAAACAGAAACGTCCAAACAAGTACTAGCAGCATTCGATGCCAAAGCCAAGCAAGCTAGAGAACAAATTCAGCAGGCGATTGGCGACAAAACGGTATTGATTCTACGTGTAGAGTCAGAGCGTTATCGTGTGATGGGACCCAAAGCGGCGAATAGTAGTGCATTCTTTTATCAGACATTAGGTCTACATAGCCCTGAAGCGATCAAAGACTCTACCGATTGGTTCTCTCCTATATCACTGGAAGCTTTACCTGATATGAATCCCGATTATATTTTTGTCGAAGATCGTATTTTGAAAGATCACGATAATACCGAATCAATGAAAAAATTGAAAGAAAATAAAGTATGGGCAAGTCTGACAGCTGTCAAAAATGATCATGTATTCCCGCTCAAAACCAGTGACTTTGTTCATGGAGTAGGACCTGTCGGTTCTGTGTTATTGATGAATAACGTCGTCGAAAAGTTGGTGAAATAAGATGAATCCTATCGAACAGCTTGATATTTATGATATCACCATCATTGGCGGCGGCCCTGCGGGGATGTATGCTTCTTTCTATAGTGGAATGCGAGCAATGCGTACTAAGATTATCGAAGCCAAACATGAACTCGGTGGCTTTATGCGTACCTATCCTGAAAAATTAGTATGGGATGTAGGCGGCATTGATCCAACTCGTTGCGAGAACATTATTGATTCGCTTGAAAGACAAGCCAAAACATTTGAACCCACTATTGTATTTGGTCAGGAAGTGGCTCACTTGGAACGGCTTGAAGATGGAGTACTCATGCTTACTTCCAAAACAGGTGAACGTCATTATACACGGACTATTGTGTTGTGTATTGGTAGAGGGATGACTCAGATTCAGAAGCTAGATATCCAAGGTGCCAATCAATATGAACTGACCAATCTACACTACACGGTAACCGATCTTTCTCGATTTGCGGGTAAACGCGTACTGATCTCCGGTGGTGGAGATTCAGCAGTCGATTGGGCAAATGAATTAGCAGGGTTAGCCAAAGAAGTCACTGTTGTGCATCGACGAGATGAATTTGGAGGACATGAACAACCTGTTGCACAAATGAAATCTTTTGCTAAGGTATGCACACCTTATCGTATAGATCATCTGCATGGTGAACAAGATAAAATAGATAGTGTGGAAATTGCGCATATGCATACGGATGAGCGACAACATATTGAAGTCGATGAAGTCATCGTCAATCACGGATACGATCGTAACTTTGGTAATCTAATGGAATGGGGCCTAGAGCGGGAAGATTACGGTGTATCTGTGGATGCACGTATGCGTACTAATATTGAGGGCGTGTTTGGTGCAGGAGATTGTATCACATATGGAAGCAAAGTCAGACTGATCGCAGGCGCATTTAACGATGCTGTGCTTGCAGTAAATGCAGCCAAATTGTATCTAGAACCGGATGCTTCTCATATGGCAGGAGTCTCTTCTCACAATACACGTTTTTATGAAAAAAATAAAAATGTGAGTTCGTAAGTTAGCGTAGCAATTACAGTGTGATGATGGATGAAGAAGTGAGTATACCCAATAACGATAGACCCAAAATAGCATAGAACAATAATCTAAGTAATTATAAGCTAATTAGAAATAGAAGAAAATAAACGAGCTAATCTGTAACGACTATAGATTAGCTCGTTTTTTTAGTGAGTAAAAAAAGTGAATATTAATTTCTTAATAGAGTCGAGATCGAATGAATGGATAGAAAAGAATCCTTATATCTTATTTGTGCAAAAACAGCATGTTGAAAATGATAAAAGGACTGATATACTCAATAAAGAAATACATAATAAGGAGAATATATGCATAACATAAATCATTTACAATTAAATCCTACACAGAGATACGATGAGTTCGATCCTCAAAAAGATGGAAATAAAAATACAGAATTTATTGATTTTGTCATCGATGGTAAATCTCTTTATAACATGCTGAAAAAATATGATATGGTTCCTGTGTTAGGATGGGGTGGGAAAGAGCATCAAAAACAAATATTAGATTATTTGTTACTCAAACAGATGCATCCTTATCTATATTATAGATATCCGATATTGGTCTGTCCTTGGTGCGGGGATGAAGAATGTGGTTTTATATCTGTTCTCATAGAAAGAGAAGCAGACATGATCATATGGAGAGATTTTAAACTAGAGCCTGATAATAAAACTATACCTATAGAACCCTTTTATTTTGAATGGGAACAATATCAGAAATTAATAAGTAAGACTAAATAACAATATAATGATAGAAGTATACGATGAATGTATTCCAATTAACTAATGAATGGCTAATTGATAATTATTTTTAATCAGTTTATACATTTATTTGTGATATGACGATAGATTAAAGGAGAGAAAACATGTCAAACTCTATATCGTTACCTCAAGGGTTGAACGATAGTGTTGAATCTATAGGTATGTCTAACGGATTAACATCTGTTTTTATCGAAGTGTTATCGATTAGTGGCTCTATATTGGCTAACACCAACCGTGAAAAAGAACTGATGATCTGGATAGCACAAAGAGATCAATCGATTGTAGGCATGGGAACAGTCAGTTTTGATATCGACGAAATGCCATGGACGATTGATCACTTTTCAGTAGAAAAAAGTTTTATGTTGAAAGTGATTTTAAGAGCAATAGATGGGCTAGGTTGGGAAAAACTAAGTTATGAACCTCATCAAGAGTTTATTATAAGTGCTTTAAAACAATTTTATTCAATGATTGAAGTATTTACTCAGGAACATGTGAATATGGAAAGTTACATAGAATGGACAGAAATTGAAGAAGGTGATAATCGACCTACGATTCCAATAGGATATCCAAAATGCGAAAAGCATGATGTTTATTTAACCTGTCATGGGTGTGTGCTGTGTAATAGTGAAGTCTAAAGAATAGGAGAGTTTCTATGAAATTTATAATTTTATTTGGTCCGCAAGCAGTGGGGAAAATGACAGTCGGTCAGAGTCTTGTAGCTAAAACGAACTTTAAATTATTTCATAATCATATGTCGATTGATCTGCAAAGTGATTGGGATTATATAGAGAACATTTCTGATCTATTTCGATCTAGGGGTGCTGAAGTATATTATGTGGAACTAGAAGCGGATCTCGAAGAACGTAAAGTGCGAAATAAGACCGAGAATAGACTAATACATAAACCAACCAAACGAAATACCGAATGGTCTGAAAATGAGCTGATTGAAACAAATACACTGTATCGACTCAACTCATTACCGGATGAGATACAAAAGCAACATTATTTACGGATCAATAATACTCATCTATCAGCAGATACGGTGGCAGACATGATTATAGAAAAGTTTAAACTAAAATAGGCTGTCTAGTTAAGGTAGCCTATTAAGACTAGTTCAGTTGATCTCCTAAGTCCTTAGCCTGCTCCATAAATTCTTGTTGATTAGCAGCCATTTGTTCATACATTTTGATAGTGTCATTATAAATGGCTTCATCTCCAGTTTTTAAGTAGCGTTTTAGATTATCTATAATTTGTTTACCTGTATAACCTATAACCAGTACATGATCGCGAAGAGCTATAACATCAGCTTGCAAATCAGTGTCCTTGATTTGAGGTGTAGTGATTAATGAAAGAGCGGATAATTTTTTATCAATATTGTCTGAATAAGGTTGAATATTAGCCAGTATCTCATCTTCAGTCATTTCTTCAGATATATTAGCAGGTGTAGCAACTTCTTGCATTTGTTGACCTATATACTGTATACCTTGCGTATAAGTTATCAGATATTTTTTAATATCTTCTTTTTGTTGTTTAGACAAAGTGGTTTCTGTTTTATTTTGTTGCTTATTTGTGTCTAGTGTTTTAGTTGTGCTCTCAGTAGTTGATGTAGAATCCGTACTTGAGTTAGTAACTTGTACATCTTCTTGTTGGTTAACACAGCCACAAAGGAGAATAATAACAGTAGCAGGTAATATTAACTTTTTAAATAACATGATTTCGCACATCCTATCATTTTTATATTAATGTATTAGTATTTAATAGAGTGAAATAGTTAAATATAACCAAATTCTTATTTATACTATCAAAGGATTAGGAATACAGCAATAAAAAATAGTATAAAAGAACTAATTTTAAATGAAAATTGAATAAATGATATAAGTTTTATATATCTACATCTATAGAGTTAGATATAAGCGAAATAATACAATGTATGGAATAAAAAAGAGGTGAAATTGATGGAACGAGTCATAGTAATAGGTTGTTCGGGTTCCGGGAAATCGACTCTTTCGCAAAAGCTTCATCAGGCATGGCAATTACCTGTTATTCATTTAGATCGTTATTACTGGAAAGCTAATTGGCAAGCGACAGAGTCTACAGAATGGGATCGGAAAGTAGAAGATTTTGCGTTAACAGATCGTTGGATTATAGATGGTAATTACTCCAGAACATTAGATATACGGATTAAGCGAGCTGATGTCATTATCTTTTTGGATATGCCTAGATGGTTGTGTATGTATCGGATTATGAAGCGAAGAGTGCAGTATCATGGCAAAACAAGACCTGATCTTAACGAAGATTGCCCGGAAAAAATCGATATCGAATTTATCAAATGGGTATGGAATTATAAAAAAAGAAATCGAGTGAGAACGTTAGAAAAGCTAGAACAAGTCGGAAAACATAAAAAAGTTATCATTATACGTCATCCGAAGCAGTTACAACAATTTATAGATCGATTGCAAAATGATGAAAATGATCTGTTATAACTACAGAATCTGGAATATAAAGTTGATTTTCCTTCTTAGCATTTCCCTGTTATAATTTGGATATACTACTGAATTGGGGGTCATACCGTGGCAATGTTGGTAGCAGTGCTAGATTGCTCGTTCACTACAAAGGCCTTACGCAAAGCCTAAACGGGGCGCATTTCTTTGTGTAGGGCGCGATAAGAACAAAGGATATCGCCCATGTTGTAACGTGTTTTGGTATACGTAGGCTTTGCACCTTATGATTTGATGAATAATAATAAGGGGCTGAAAGCAATGCAAACACCATTTATCCAAAATTATCAATTGAATGTGATCAAAAAACAAGCAGATTTTCTTTTAAAAACAATGCGAAGTGTTGCCGATCGTAAAGTATTAGCAACCGTTAGAGAAACTGCTGTTATTAACGTTATAGAAGCTTTTGACGACTTGACCGCAGAGCAAAAAAGTCTTTTGGAACAGCTATCTACCTATGAAGCGACTCATGATCTGGAAAAGTATTTAGAACAACTGGATGCATATGTGATTCCATTTCCAAAAGTGTCGCTCAAGCAGATTCAGAAGCTTTTCCCAAAAGCGAAAAAGCTCAAAACACCTAATCTAGAAGTAATCGATTATACACATACAACATATCTAAGATGGACAGATATTGCGACAAATCGTCTATATATTGTTTATCCGCATCAAGATCGGTTGGTCGGTATTGAGGGACAGATAACTTCGATGAATAAAAAAGGGTTTTGTATGTTCTGTAATCGACATCGTGAACTTGGATTTTTCAATGTGAAAATCAAAGCGAGTGGATCGCCGGATAATATAGCTTCTGTAGGTCAGTATATTTGTATAGATGATGAAGAGTGCAACCATAGTATTGCAGATACTGCTCCGTTGGAGAAGTTTATTTCTTCGGTAGGAAAATAATATTAGTACCAGAAAAGGTCGCTCTTAGGAGCGGCTTTTTTGTTATATGTTGTTCATCTCTATCAGCAATAAATGTTATTAATATCTATTTTATATATATCCATTTATTTCTAAATATGATATATTCCAGATGAAATAAATTAATTAAATAGCTTAATTAGATTTGAATAATACAAAAAGGAGGATCAAGAGCACAGAAGAAATGAGAAATGTAGTAAGTAAATAAATTATACCAACGAAAGGAAGATATGATGAAAATTTTTAAGCCTTTCTTAAAAAATCTATTGGGTATTCCTTTAACATTAAGTCTAGTTTCTACAGGGTCTTTTGTCGGTCAATCGTCTACTGTTTTTGCAGAAGTGCCTTCTAGCAGTGCACAGGCGGCACCAATCATTATACCGGAACCACCACAATCGGGAGATCCTGTACCTGATCTGGATTATTATATTATTTATACATTCGTGGCTAGCTCTACACCACGTATTTTGGATAATATCAATGCGGAAGGAATAACAGATGTACAATTTACGATGTTTCCTTTCGAAGGCCAAAACAAAGAAGTCGTTATTTTTAGTCTAGAAGCTCAGACAGACAAAGGATGGGAACCTGTATTTGTAACACCGTTCCAACCTTATTCCAAAATCCAGAAAAAACATTTAAAACTACCTAAAAACAATTATAAAAGTTTTCGTATTATTGTGAATAGCACGAATAATAATTTTTCAGTTATGGGGTATAAGCAGTGGACGAGCTGATAAAAAATAGCTAGAAATCATCTTTTAAAAGTTAGCATGAGATTGTTCATATGAGTAATAATCGGTACAGATAATCTAATTCAAGGAGCTGGTCTTGTAAGATCAGCTTTTTTAGTTCAGTATGAGATGTAACAGTAAAATCTTCAAACAAAATTCAATATAAAGTAGGTGCTGAAGCGATGTATAATTATTATGGAGAATTATGTACAGAAGTATATGAGCTAAGTAAGCCTGTAGGTTTTTCTTATCAGGATGTACTGTACTATATAGAGAGACTACAACAATTAGGCAAAAAAGAATTGCTTGAAGTCGCTTGCGGTTCTGGACGAGTTCTTATTCCATTATTGCAAAAAGGGTTTAAAGTTGATGGTATAGATTATTCATTAGCCATGCTAGATTCTTGTCGAAAAGCGTGTAAAGCATTAGATTTCAATCCTGTGCTATTAGAAAGGAGCATGAGTAGCTTTAACTTAAATCAAAATTATGAAGCCATCATTATTCCTGGTGGATCGATTCAATTAATTGAGTTACGAGAAGATCTGATCCATGCATTAAAATGTTATTATGCTCATTTAAAACATGACGGTATTATCATAATGGATATACTATTACAGACAGATTTTACTAGTCATTCAGTGAAGACACGCTTATGGGAAAATAGCAAAAATGAAGTGATTACTTTAGAAGAAAAACGTATTGAATTAGATATAGTGAACCAACGAACTATTTCTTTGCTAAAATATGAGAAGTGGAAAGATGGAGCACTGTTACAGACTGAACTTCAACGATTGTCTATGAGTTGGTATGGAATATATGAATTCCAACTATTATTAGAAAGTATAGGATTTGTGGATGTCACAATATCAGCCAACTATGATTATAAATCAATACCTGAAAATGGAGACAGTATTATTACATATGAAGCCAGAAAATCGGAAGATCACAAAAGAAAGGAATTTATATGACTATTATTAGTATTGAGGGAGCAAGTGCAGTAGGAAAGACAGCTACTTCATCTGCACTTGCTACTGTAAACAAAGCTTTTCATATTCCAGAGGTCGCAAGTTGGTGGGAAAAGCCTGAACATGAATATCCGGAGTGGTTTTTTGAGCGTCAACTGGATCGCTGGAATATAGCTATTGAAAAAGAAACAGATACAGAAGTAATTATCGATATCGACTTATTTCAACCGTTCTGGTACAACTGGTCTTTTGATTTTACTTTATTTGATGGACAAAGCTTAGCTTTTGTAGAACGATTTTACCGACCTTTAATAAGTCAGAAGAAATTAGGATTCCCTGATACATATTTTGTTTTATATACCAACGAGCATATTCTAAGACAAAGAAAAGCAAGTGATTCTACCCGATTAAGAAGAGGGTTTGAAATGAATTTACAATTTATCGAACCGCAAATGAGATATTTCAAAGCGTTAAATGAGTTTTGTCCAGGATTGGTATGTTTTATCGAATCAGTTGATATTGAGCATAATATAGAAAAGATCAGAAGTGAATTACGCCATTCTACTTCTACTCATCGATATTCTATAGAGCTTTTTGACTTTATGATCAACTGGTTAAGTACACATCAAGCAAATAAAGGAGAATAATATGAAAAAAATATGGACAGATTTTAATAATCCCAATCCGAATAGAATACGAATTCCTGACTTTGATATGGATTATTTTAAGCTTGTTGATGGAGAAAAAGTCATTTTATATACTGAGGATATTCAGGTAGAAGCGAAAATTATGTATGATTTAGAACAATCTTCTTGGTGTGGCGAGTTAACCAGTGAGTTTACGGATGTCTCAAAAGATATTGAAGAAGCAAGAGAAGATGGATTTATAAATGGGAAAGCATTTGGAATAGGGACTGAAAGAGATAATTTGATGAGAAAAATGATAGAATTAAAAATAGATCCTCAAATTATTGCAGAGATAATCGGAGTATCGAAAGAAGAAATTTTAAGAAGATATTACTAAAAAGGAGAAAATACGTGATATTAGAGTATTTAAATAGTTATGCCCAAAAAGCTTATCGCGAGATCATGTCTATCTTAAATGATCCTATTTTTTTATTTTCCAATGACCCTAATCTCACTAGAAACGAAGCTAATTATAATCACTTGTATATTCACGGATTCAATAAGTTGCTTAAGTATAACCGCATATCTGTAGAAAAGGTAGTTGAAGTGTTTTCTTTTCTAGAGGAGAACATAGAGTTATATCTCAAAAAGCATTATATAGGGAAAGACTTTGTATTGTATTTCAATGCAGATGCGTTAATTCCCGCGTTTACCATGACAATAGTATCTTATTATGAAGGTGCACTTTTAAAAAAGAGCCTTCCTTTGGCTGAAATGGTTAGCTGGTATCAAGCAAAAGCCTATTTTGATGCAATAGAGATCATTGAAGATCAAATAAAGAGTGAATATTCGGTATCGGAGGAGAGTATAGAAGTCATTCCAGACTCCATAAGAACCTATATAAAAGTGATACATACGTAAGAAAACGTTAATTGCATACAACATTCCCCTCCTATAATGTATCGGAAAGAGAGCCATTTTCCATATCTTTTATAGGAGGACAACCTGTACATCAAGAAGGGTAAGAGCAGGTGAACTTATTTCTAATAATGATTTCTATGTGTATATCAATTTGTTCATAAGATTACTTATGTTGTAGTCTGTACAAGCCTGATATCAGGCAATTGTTGATCGGTACGAGCAACATGACCGATGCGAGCAGCAAGCTTGCGGATCGGACCAAAGCTAGCGATTCGGATAAAGGTCTGTATTGTTCCCACGCCAACCTTGGTTTGAGGGTAAAATAGGTTAGGAGCTCCGGGAGGCAAATGCTGTGCTTTATCTACAATAGGACGCATCCATTTTTCATACTTGCCAAGACACATTTGAATTTCTTCCACTTGATGAGTCAAGGCTTGTGAAAGGGAAGCCGCAAGCACATATCCGCCAATTAATGCGAGTGACGATCCACCTCCACCGATAGGAGTGACACACCATGCCGCATCACCGGTAACACATACTCTGCCTTCTGACCATGTAGGCATCATAATTTGCGTGAGGTAATCAAAGTAAACATCTTGTGATGTAGAAAATCCGTCAATAACACGTTGATCTTCCCAGCCCGCTCCTGCAAAAATATCACGTAATTCTGTACGAGCCTGTTCTGAAGGAATAGCCGCCAGATTACGATCACGATCTTTAAAGGCGAGCATCGCACGTATCGTTCCCTGATTATCAGGACGAAGTGAGATTTGACGACCACCTGTAGCTGTATACCAGCGCCACCATCGGTCATCTCCAGCTTGTCGTTCAATCGTACCGTATGCTATATTCAGGCCCAATTCACGTCTAGATACACGATCTCCAAACACTTTATCCCGTGTTCTGGAACGCACACCTTCAGCGATAATAAGCAAATCGTATATTTCTGTTTTTCCTGAATGTAGATCGATCTCAACATGTTCTGGATGATCGACAATGTGTTCAATCCAGTCACCATAACGAACCTCGACTTCCTCTGGTAACGCATCCAAAATAATACGTGCTAAGTCTCCACGCAGGATTTCCAGTTCAGCCGTCAGTCCATCCGAACCTTCTACAGGAAAAGCACCAACGATTTGTCCTTTTTCATTTACAAATGCCGTTCCTTCTTCAGTCGTCGTTTGGTTACGCACTTGATCTTCCAAGCCCATCATTTGAAGAACTTTGCGTGCAATCCCACGTACATCGACATTTTGCCCACCCTCACGAAAAGTACTGGAGCGCTCAAGGACTGTAACTTCCCAACCTGCTTTGTTCAACCAGAATGCCGTACTAAGCCCAGCAATACTCGCACCTGAAATCAGTGCTTTTTGAACCGTCATGATGTTGCTCCTCTCGACGTGTAGATACGCCATTATGAATAGGTTAGGATAATCGAAAGCAATCATAAAAAACCACAACTCACCCTTAATACAAAGTGGAGAGATGCAGTTAGATGTTTCTTACCCTCTGTGATTAGAAATTGAAACTGTAATTAAAAGTAATATTGTTGAACACATTAAATGGATGTAATAAATAATTTACAAACCGACGGTTTGTTTTTATAATAATATCAATTAAACGTTATTCAATGTGTAGTAACAAAGGAGGAGTAGGCTTGAAGCAAGAAGAACGCCGGGAACAAACGATAAAAAAGTTATTAGATACTGTCAAAAGTTTGGTTAATGAAAAAGGGTGTAATTCTATCACAATGCAAGACATCATGGAAAGGTCAGAGTTATCCAAAGGAGCTATTTTTCATTATATAAAAAGTAAAGATGAACTTTTTATCTGGGTACTTCAAGAACGACTCGAAGAAACAAATCGACAATTTAGAAACGAAGTAAATGAGAAGGAACAATCTTTTTCCGAACCTATGAAGAGAATCTCAGAAAGTATTACATTTTATGAAAATCCAGAAGATGCAACGAATAAGATTCTTTTGTACTTATTGGGTAAGGAAGATCAGCCTATGATCGCAGAAGCACTTAAAGAATATTACGAGAGAACTGTAGCTTTATCGCAGGAATGGATTGAAATCGGACAACAGCATGGTGTTATATCGCCATCAATCGATTCTCATCAAATGGCAGATATGTTCGTTTTATTGACGATGGGTATACGTATGCGAGCTTCTATTCCAAATATACAGCACTTTTTTGATGCAAAATTATTTTCAAAATGGATTGCTGAAATGCTTCAATCACCCAAAGAACCACCAAAGGCATAAGCGCTTGATATCTATAGATTATTTGATGACGACTGATTTGTGCTTATTTATGCATTGTAAATACAGGATTATTTCAAAGGAGTGCTACGCATGATCCCTTTTTATGTGTTGATTATATCGTTTCTGATATTCAAAGGTCTTGGTTTACTTGGTCTTTCCCATTTTGATGATTGGCATGCTGTACTTCAAGGAAGTGTAGCAGTGATGTTGTTCGTTGCAGCGTCTGCCCATTGGGGTTCTAAAAGAGTAGATTTGATTCGCATGGTTCCAGCAGTTTTTCCACGTCCACATTGGATCGTGACTGCTACGGGGCTTCTTGAAATCGCAGGAGCGATTGGAATTATTGTTCCGGTTACATCACGAGTGGCTTCTATTGGATTGGCTCTATTATTCGTTGCTATGTTCCCAGCAAACATTTTAGCTTCCCGAAATCAATTGAAGGTCGGAGGTAAGTCTGTACCAAATCTTTTTGTGAGAAGTATTGTGCAAGTATTTTTTATTATAGTTGTACTGTTGGCGGGGTAAAAAGTTTTCTAGATTTAGGTGAGAAAGGTTATACACAAATTTTCATATCAATTGTATAGTAGTTTGTCTAAAACAAAGGGTTTGATGATGTGCTAAAGTATCTGGATAACTAAAATACTGAATCAAGGATGGAAGTGAATCTATTGATAGACAAAACAATCGTAACTTGCTGTGATGTAGGTGTATATGAGCATGCACTTAAAAGAGGTAATCAGTATATTGTCAATAATGAGAGTGATGATAAGTATAGAATAACTGGTAATCATGGCAGGTTGGTTTGGATAGCCAAAGCACATTTTATAAATGGTAATATTACATTACCATATTTGAAAGAATGGAAGTCAGAAGATGATCCAATGGACTATGATTTGATGGAGGTTGATCTTATGTTTTCAGATGGAAGTAAGCGATGGTGTCTGATCACAACTCCTTCTAAACTTGTAGATTATTTTGAAAAGCAAATGGATCTTTCAGGTTTTAATATCAAGCATTTACTTATATTGAAAGAAATAAATTATGAAGCTATTGAAAAAACACTACGCTATTTAGAAGCTCACGATCAATTAACAGAAGCCAGTATAGCTTTAAAACAATAGTATACATAAGGAGATGATATTTTTGTTTAGAGATTCCAGTCATGCTTGGAATCCAACTTCTGAAGAAATTAGAAGTTGGGCTTATAGTAAAGATGGTATCCCAGAGCAAGACTGGGAATTAGCAGTCAATAGTTTTGATAATATATCTATGATTTGTGCTTTTGTTGACGATGAGATATGTAATCGTGATCGGTTTTTTCTGAGTAGTCTTTATGTTTTTACTGGAGATGTTATTAGAGGTGCCAAGGTAGAAGAGGTAGAACAACTTTCTATATTACTAAATAAAGTAGGTAAGACTGCAAAGGCTAAAAAGCTAAAAGCTTGGATACAACGTTCAAAACATCTTATACAATACCCTGAAGAATATAGCCGTGATTATTGGGGTTTGGGAAGTAAGTATATTAAAATGAAATTTCTTTGCTGATCACCATAGAGTCTGCAAAAGTGTTTTAAGTTATATACGAGCTTTTTTACTTCTTTCTAATCCCTATCTAATTTTCCTCATCATCAGAGCTTCTTCAAAAAGCACTTTTAAAATCTGGAAAGTCGACAAGGAGCTAATTGGCTTTCAGATTGCTGATTGATAATTTCATTTGCTGCCAAACGCGCAATAAGAGGTGCTAGCGTAATCGCAGCATGCATTGATGCTAGATAAAGACCTTTTATGCGGTTATCAAAGCCTACGATCGGATAACCGTCTTCAGGCATGGGTCTCAACCCAACTTTTATGCTTTCTAATTCTATTTGATACCCGTCTTTGAGGCTATGACGCAGCGTATCGAACGCTCGCTTACCAACCGCCTCAGGTCCATTTTCTAACGAATCGTCGATATAATCTTCAGCAGCCAATAGGATATGATCTGTCAGTTGACGTGCTTCGAATTTCGCATTCGAAATCAGTGTATCGATATATTTATGGGACGTTTTCATCTGAATCAGAATAGAAGGTGACGATGTTACGGGTACATGAATTTCTAATGGGCTACACAGTTCAAGGATGCTTGTACCTGCTGCCAATACCACGATATCTGACTCTACAAAACCATTGGACGTATGAACACCGATCAGTTGGGATGCGTCTTGTTCTAGCCCGGTCACCCGTGTGCTTAATAGAACTTTTGCTCCATATTCTTGCGCTTTGCCCAGTAAGAGTTTGGTTATCTCTATAGGATTAACTGCTCCTTCTTCACTAGCAAAAAACGCTTCATCGGGATATTCTTCTAAATTCGGTTCTAGTTCCATAAGTTGCGTACGATTTAATTTTTGAAAGCGATGCTGTTTAACAGGTGACGAAATGTCCCAAGTCAAAGCTCCATTCCAATGGATATTCAGTTCTGGCAGTTCTTGCTGAAGCCTATGATATTCTTCCAAAGCCAAATCATATAAATGCTGGTATGGGGGAGCCACTTCATGAGTCGTATGTATCCAAGCAAAAGATTTTTCTGTCACTTCTTGCGCTGCGGCTGAATGCTGCTCAATCACGATTACATCTTGATTCCGTTTGGCGAGGTGGTATGCCATAGAAGCTCCTACAATCCCTGCTCCAATAATCACGATTTTCGGTTTATTCAATAATAACGCCTCCTTTGCCCTCCATTGTAGCAGTTGAAACTCTATTTAAAATCTAATTATTTAATAAAGTTAAATATTCTGTTATTATTTAAAAGAATATTTTCATGAAAGAATTAAAATTTCATCAGAGGATTTGTATATAAATATAATATTACTTGACAGAAAGTAGTGATAGTATAATGAAGAACTTATTTAAAAGTTTTTATAAACCAACTGAAGAAGAATTTAATGAACTATGGCAGAACTGTATTTTTGTTTTTGATACCAACACACTTCTTAATCTTTATCGCTACCCTGAGAAAACAAGAGAATTATTTTTAAATATACTTGAAAAGCTTGAAGGAAGAATCTGGATTCCATATCAAGTTGCTTTCGAGTATCATAAAAACTTAAACGATGAATTGCATAAGCAAGATAATGGTTATAGTTCTTTTGAAGAATTAATCGATTCTTCAATAAATGAACTAGTATCAAAAATTGAAAAGAAAGCTACTGACTTAAGACATTCGAACATTACTGTTGAAAAAATCATAACCACAATAACCGAAGCTAAAGAATCGGTAAAAGCAGAATTAAAAGTGCAGAAGGACGAGCATCCCGATTTGGAAGAGTTAAAGGAAAGTCTCAACTTTATTATTGGAGATAAAGTAGGTAGACCATATACTCAAGAAGAACTTGATAAAATATATGAGACAGGACAAAAACGATATGAAAATGAAATTCCTCCAGGCTTCAAAGATCTCAGTGATAAAAAAGGAAAAACTTCTTTACATAATGGATTAATTTATAAAGATGAGTATGGTGATCTTGTTTATTGGTTTCAAATTATTGAGAAAGCTAAAGAGTCAAATATAAAGTCAATAATATTAATTTCAGATGATAGCAAGGAAGATTGGGTTTACAAATTTAAAGGACAAAAAAAGGGGTTACATCCTGAACTTATGAATGAGTTTGTAAGAGAAACTGAAAAGCAGTTTTATCTTTATAATTCTGAAAGATTTATTGAATATGCAAAAAAATTCTTCAATGTTAATAACCAGATTTCTATTGAAGAAGCTATCTCTGATATAGAAAAAACTAAAAAAATTGAAGGAAATAAACTAAATGATGTTAGTTTAGGTTCTAATTTCCTTTTAGCAAACGCATTGGAACATTTCTTGAAGACAAAAAGTTCATCTAATCATATTTATTTTTATAAAATTAGCATATTCTTTCTTAGCGATGATTATGATTCGATAGCTGCTCATGTTTTAAGTATTATCAGGGAAGTATATAATCAAGATATCTTAATAGTAGATGCAAAATTAACTAATAGATCATATGAAATTCTAATTCGTACTATAGGTAAAATTGATACAAGCAACATTGCGATTAAATCTATAAATACAATCGCTTCCTTTAAAATTGAAAAATATAGCGAAAATTTTAATTATGTTGTGGAAGATATAGAATTAATTAATGAAACACGTAATTCATTTACTATTGATAACAATTATATCAATAGTAAATTTGAGGATTTTAAGTCTCATTTACACGTAGAGGGCGCTGTATTACATGATCGATTTGGAACAGGGACTATAATTGGTATAAGAGAAAGTGACCTTATTGTTAGATTTAATAATATTACAAAATTTATTACAGAACCTTATGAAAATCTTACATTAATTATATAATGTTAATTATCATTAGCAAAAAAATATATTTTAAAATATATTTTTTTACAAGCAATACAGTATAATACTATATTTAGTTTGTTTTCTAAAAGTAATGCTAAAGATAATGAACCAGTCTCTGGTATCCAAGAAAGATATAAATAAAATTTTAGTGTAGATAGATGAGCTACAGAAATATTTGGAAATTTTAATTACTTTTCAAATTTAAACTATCCCCCTATACCTAAAAGCCCTATAGAGGGCTTTTTATCAATGTTTGTTCATATTCCTTCACTCTACGATAGAATGTGTTAGGCTTCATATTACAGCATAATTATAAAGAACGTAAAGCAAAGGTAGAAGAGATTTTAGATAATACTAAAAGTGTAGAAGAAGTTGATAAATTCCCAAGAGATCAAGACTTTACTTATAGCAATGGTTATAAAGCATGGGCTAGTGCAATTTTTGTGGATCTACGCGATTCAACTTCTTTATTCTCTAATGAAGATGAGGTAAAAGTAGCTAAAGTTGTTAGAGGATTCACTTCTGAAATTATAGAAATTTTAAAAAAAGATGCAAATGATACCGAATTAAAAGAAATTGGTATTCGTGGTGATTGTGTATACGCTGTCTACTCTACACCAAAAAAAGCTGATATACAGGATGTAGCAGATCGAGCAATATATATTAATACTTATATGAAAATGTTGAATAAATTACTTGTTGCGCGCGCGCTTCCTATAATCAAGGCAGGCATTGGTTTAGCAGCCCATCCAACTTTAGCAGTTAAAGCGGGAAGACACTCTTCTGGTGTTCATAATCTTGTATGGGTAGGAAAAAGTGTAGCTTCAGCATTAAAGCTTTCAGATCTAGGTAATAAAAATAATATTTCCCCAATTGTAATGTCTGATGATTTTTATTTTAACTACTCATCAAAGATATCTGATGAAGCAAAAACATGGTGGTCAAAAGAATATGATTCTTCATATGGAGAATACCATCACGGAAATGTTATCAAAACAGAATTTAATGATTGGATTAAGAATGGTATGAATAATTAAATTTGATTTTAATTAACAACATGTTATTTCAAAATAACATGTTGTCTATTCTGAGTGCTATTGTTAAATTGTTTTAAAAAGCTAAAATCCTTGCGACTATAGGATTTTAGCTTTTTAAATGTTTATCGTCATTTGCGATGAACATTTTCATTTTCTTACTCTGCGAACGGTTTTCGGTTTTATAGAAAAGTGCTATCGTAGCTATAAGAATAATAGTATTAATAGAGTCATATTCCTCTATATTTCATCGATTATGCAAAAAAGATCCTACAATCTTGCTGTAGGATCTTATATAAACTATTTTTATTTACGATATAATCTAACGAAGTCATAAAAGTAAATATCAGGTTTTTCATTACAATATAGTTCATATATTAAAAAAGGATTATCTATTTCAAGCAAGGATATATCTTTGTTGAATACGATACATCTAAATAGTCTGGTTAAAGCGTTATTCTTATCTTCTTCATATAGAGATAGAAACTCATCCAGACTCAATTTAGAGCCATACAGCTTTTGTGAGCGAAGCTCTGTTAGATAGTTTAATATAAACATACTATTTGTATACATACTACTCATACACTTTAGCAATAACGTGTTAAGCTCATCATTATTATTTATGGTTAGCTCAATCGCTCTTCTAAGATCTACTGCCTTTTTATCGATCTCTAATAGATCGTAAGCATAATCATAGCAGGGTTGTTCATAAGTGTTATTCATTTTTAATTTCTCCTTTGGGTTTTATAACTCACCAAAGAGTAATATGGTATAATTTTATATATCGCTCTCTGAGTGGTATTAATGCAGGAATCCATTAACTCTTTGGTAGGGGGAGATGGATTCCTTTTATTTTTCCGATTTTAAATTCTTCTCAATAGTATATTGACCAGTAATCCACGCATTCATAAAAGCTTCTAAAACATCGTTCATTTTTTCATCTTGATCAATACATGATTTTTTAAAATCTTTTTGCAATTGTTCATCAATTGTAGTCGTAAAAGTCTTTCGTTTCTTCACTAATTGCACCTCCTACATCGATTATAACATTTATATTAAAATTGTAAACATAATACATAAATGTTATAAATTTAATATAAATACATATATATATTATTTTATCAATAATAATTACTTGGTAACTTAATTCTGTATGCATGTTGTAATCATCCTGATAGTATTTTTAATGTATATATTTTCAATAAAAATTAAAGGAGATATGATATAAAAATAACTAGAGGTTTGAGAAAAATGGTTGCAATAAAACGAATTAGAAAGCAGGCTATGTTTAATAATGAATGGTACGATGTCGAAGAGTTGCCTAATAGTTCAACTAGACCTTTTAAAGAAAAAAATAAGAATGGGTTTAAAATTAGCATAACATTTTATGGAGATCCAGAAGAGAACGAAAGAGGATTACAAGCGATGCGAGATTTCTTTAAATATACTTTTTAGTTAGGAAGAGGCTTATTGATATAAATAAAACATCGTATAAATCAAATGATCTTGCAAAAAAGCTAGGAATTGAAATGATAAAGCAACCAGATGGGAGTATTGCAGTATATAAATATGGAAATATATTATAGATGAATTATTTTAACTATTAAAAGTTCTAATACTGTTGTAAAGTTCTTGTTTTATTATAATTAACACATAGAATGAAAGTAAAATTAATTAGAGATGATATCTTATACATGATTATTATCGTTTATTAATATAATCGTAATATCAAAATTATTTTTATTGTAGCGGGATAGATTATTCTAACAATAATGTAATTATGCTACAATAAAATAGATAAAATCAAAGGAGCAACTAAATGACAGAAGAGTATGGAAGGTATACATTTGATTATGATGATAGTGATTCGTGTAGTGACTGCGGATCTAATAGAAGTGTATCTGTTATTGATAATGAATTAAAGAGAGATTTGGGCAGTTTTTGTGCAAATTGTAATGCAGAGGAAATCTACAATATGAAGAACTTTCCAGATGAAGAAGATGATGAGTACGAAGATGAAGAAGAGCATGAAGATGAAGAAGAGTATGACGAAGAAGATGAGGAATGATAGAAGAGAGGGAGACCTCTCTTTTTTTGTATTTAAAATGATTCTTTTATGTGTAGTATCAACAGACTGAGAGTCATTTACATATGTTTTATTCTTCTCTTATTGGATTAATAGTTAAGTAGCACGGAAAACTCTTATTCAGGGGGATACGAAATGGCTAAAAAAAGTAGAACTATTGATAAGGTAATTGATTTGTTTGAAGATCATGAACTTCATAATATGGCTATGATCGTGAAAGATTATGAGGAAGATAAGAAAGAATTTGAGGCTGTTTATTATAAAATCAAATAACCTAAAGATCTATTGCTTGTGGCTGAAGATGCTCTACCACATTATAGTGATCTAGAATCTATGCTTGAGAAGATAAATAAACTTAACAAAATTGAAAGTAAGATATTGGTATCTGAATTCAAAAAAAATAATAGTAAATATTTCACAGATCCACGTAATGAAATAGAGGATGAAGAATAGATGAGAATATTACTTAATTGATAATAAAATATATGCATTAAACAGGAGAGCTTAATTGCTTTCCTGTTTTTTTATTGAGATAAAACCAGTCTTTCATCAACGGTTGGTAGTTGCATGGAATAAAGCGGAAACTGCCTTAGATCCTTACCAGAAACATCATATTAGATTATATAGAGTGGATAAATAATATTTGATAATTGCTTGAATTCTTATCTGCATAATCAATAGGCTTTTTTTGTCATTGTCTTTTATATTTGCAATAGCATTCAAGTTTAATAACTCTCCTAAGTAAAAGTTACTATTTTGAAGTATTGCTTCATGTACAGGAGTTTGTCCTTTTGAATTCTTAATATTAACGTTCAATCCATTTTTTTTGATAATTAGATAAGTGGTATAATCATTTTTTCTAATCACTAAATGCAACAGATTATCTCCTGTAGAAGCGTCTTGCGAATTAATTGTTAACTTACCATCTGCAATATCTTCCGCTATTTTTTGACTATCTAATTTATCGCCTTTTGTATAATTAGATTCTAGACCTTGAATTTTAATAGATGTTGTAGCTTTAGATGAACTAGTAGTTATAGTGTTTGGACTTGTGCTATAAGTGGTATTAGTACAGCTCAAGAAGAAAGTAATCATAAATCGTCTATCATGCAGTTCGGGATCAGAAGATCACAACAACAAGGACGATGGACGACTGGTAATGCTCCATATGGCTATGACATTAAAGATAAATTTTTAATTAAAAACGATATAGAATCTAAAATAGTAGAAAAAATATTTAACCTATATTACTACGAAGGTCATGGTACAGGAAAAATACGTAGGTATTTAAATGAAAATGATATCTTATCAAAAAGAAAAAAGAAATGGTCACAAATTGTCATCTGTGATATTTTAAAAAATCCGATTTATACATGTAAACAAGTTTTACATAAACGACAGCATATAGATGTCAATAGACGTATTAGTAAAGCAGTCCCTGAAGAGGAGCATATTATTACTATAAGAGAAGAATTAAGAATCATATCAGATGAGTTATTTGCTTTAACACAGCTAGAGAAGCAAAAGCGTATGAACATTTTTGGACAGATAAATATTCAATTACAAAAATCTGTTAATGATGATGGAGAGATAGAACTATCCAAAAAACGTGTTCTGGCTCGTAGTAATACTAGACACAGCAACAGCCTTTTGTATTCCAACGTGCTATATTGTGGCAATTGTGGCTCGGCACTGAAGCGAAAAAAAAGAAGAGCTTCCAAACGTGTAGATGGAACAAAAAAGGAACTAGGTTACGATTGGAGTTGTGCTATCAATGATATGTATGGCAAGTCTAGATGTGCATATCGTAATTCAATAATAGAAGAGGATTTAAATGCATTTGTAATAAAAAAAATAAATCAAAAAAATTTACAAAATGATTTAGACAATTATATTCATACTTATTTAGACAATAAAGATACTGATAAACAAATAGCAATTTTGCAAAATAGTTTAACCGATATACAGTTATCAATCGATACCAATTTCAGATTATTGACGAAATCAATTATTAAGGATGAAGAGTATCAACAACGTAATGACAATCTTCAGTTAGATAAGAAAATTATTATTT
>NZ_QGAD01000008.1:0-242334 GCF_005233705.1 Paenibacillus sp. CFBP13512
TCTCGGTGACAACTTTTATATCATATCATGTTTCCAACCACTTGGCAAGCACTTTTTTTGAAGTGTTTTTTTAAGTTGTTTTCATATGATATTTTGTGGATGTTGTCGTTCGTTCGTGACAACTTTTATAATATATCATGGCTGAATTTATTTAGCAAGCATTATTTTAGATTTATTTTCAAAAAGTTAAAATAGCATACCTTAAAGGTTAAATCGATACCTTAAGGTATGCTACTGCTTTATGATTACTTCATGCTATTTGGATACTACATTGTATTCAAAGCAAGGATAAGAACCTAGTATTCTTACCTGACAACCCAAAGCTGTGATCTCTTCCAGTGCCGCGGTTAGCAGAATCGAATCTTGAGGCGCCAATACATCTAAATAGAAGTAATAGCTCCCTAGCTTCTTTTTGGTTGGACGAGATTCGATACGAGATAGATTGAGCTTTCTCCAGGAGAACGTTGCTAATACTTGATGCAGTGCGCCGGCAAAGTCTTCAGATAAAGTAACTAAGATACTGGTTTTGGTATGATCTTCTGTTCGAGCGATCTGAATAGGTTGAGGACCAATCAACACAAATCGCGTGTAGTTGTTATCATGATCAGTTACTCGATCTGCTAGTATATCAAGATTATATCGAAGTGCTCCCAAAGAAGTACCAATTGCAGTCCAACCTTTACCTGCATTTTTGCTAACCATCTCTACTGCTTCTGCTGTACTACCTACATGTTCTAATTCTGCATTAGGCATTTCTTTTCGGATAAAATGAAGACATTGTGCCATTGCTACAGGGTGTGATAAGACTTTCTGTACTCCACTGTAATCAAGCTCGTTCTTTTCATTGCCAAATTCCAAGCGATTACCAATCAAATTTTGAATAGATGGATACACCCATTCTGCTTGCATTGGAATATCCACTTCATGAACAAGCCAATCCATATGCAGACTTACAGAACCTTCAATTGTATTTTCAATAGGGATCACACTATAATCTGTTTTGCCTTCAGCTGTTGAAAGAAATACATCGGCTATTAGCTTATGATGTGTGATCTCAATTTCTTGATCGCCTAATAGATGAAGAAGTGCTTCATGTGAAACAGACCCAGATGGTAAAGCAGCTATACGAATCATAAACGTACTTCTCCTTTGATTACATCCATGAATGAATGAGATTCGGTATCATCGTAGTATATGACACCTTCTTTGACAGGCTTAAGCCACATTGCCTGTGCAGTAATGTCTTGAGCTTTCATTGTATCTACAAGATAATGTTCCAATTGTTCTTTTTGTTGTGAATGACGGTCTACAAAAGCAATCATAGTTGGCCCTGCTCCACTCAGTGCTATCCCTAATGCACCTTGCTCTGTGGCTTGCTCTAAAATCTGTTGCATGCCGGGTACAAGAGAAGCACGGTAAGGTTGATGAAGTCGATCCTGCATCCCTGTTTTGATCATTTCTAATTGTCCTAGTGATAAAGCAGCTACTAATAATGAACTACGACTGATGTTAAAAATAGCATCAGCTACAGATAATTGGCTAGGCAAAACTTCACGAGCTTTGGAAGTCGAAAGTTGAAAGTCCGGGATGACTACTAAAGTTTCTAAATCCTCTGGTGGAGTGATCTGAATACAATTAGCTTCTTGTCCATCCCATGTTGCTACGACTATCCCTCCATATAAGGAAGCAGCCACATTATCAGGATGTTTCTCAATAGCAGTCGATATATTTAAAATATCTTTATCTGTTAAAGGGAAACCGATTAATGCATTCGCTGCACATAACCCGCCTACAAAAGCAGACGCACTACTGCCTAATCCACGGGTAAGTGGAATATCAGAATACATTGTAATTTCTAAATCTGGAATAGTGACTTGTGCTTTTTGAAAAACCAATTGTGCCATTTTGTAGATCAAATTGGTTTTGTCTGTAGGAATACCGTAAAGTTCATCACCTAATAGTGTGATCTTGGTTTCTGTAGCTACTTTCATTTCGATCCAAGAGTACAGATTAACTGCCATTCCTAAAGTATCAAATCCAGGGCCCAAATTAGCAGTGCTGGCGGGTACAGCTATACGAACGGTATGGTTGTGCCATTGTTCTTGTTGATCTTGCTCTATCATCATAAATGACTCCTTACTCAAATGTATTCAACGATCGGTAGTCAATTAAATATCTTCTACGCGATATACACTTTTGATTCGTTGAATAACATCCAACTGTTCAAAATGTTTAAGTACTTTATCCATATTCGCTTTGCTTGCTTTATGAGTGATAATAATGATCTCTGCATCCGGGTTATGCTCATTCGGTTGTTGAACTACAGAAGCTAGACTCACATCGTACTCTGCAAAAATCTGTGTGATTCGAGCCAATACCCCTGCTTTGTCATCGACATGAAGTAAGATAAAGTTTTTGTAAAAGATTTGCTCATCGCTTTGTATCTTCTTCGTCTTATAAGGAACAATCGCTTTAAGCCCGTTTACACCTAGTTTAAGATTTTTGATCACAGCGATCAGATCAGCTACAATCGAGGTTGCTGTTGGTAATTCTCCTGCACCTGCACCATAGAACATTGTTTCCCCTACAGATTCACCATGTACCACTACAGCATTAAAGACACCATTTACAGAAGCGATTGGATGAGACTGCTTGATCATAGTTGGCTGTACACTGATTGTAATATGCTCATCTTGACGCTCTGCAATACCAATTAGCTTCATTTCATAACCTAGATTTTTAGCATAGCTAATATCGTCTTTGGTGACAGAAGAAATCCCTTTAACACTTACATCGCTTAAATCAACATTTGTACGGAATCCCAGGGTACTGAGAATTGCCATTTTGCGAGCAGCATCCAAACCTTCGACATCGCCTGTTGGATCCGATTCTGCATATCCTAATTCTTGAGCTTCTTTGAGAACATCTTCATAAGAAGCACCTTCTTGACTCATTTTTGTTAAAATATAATTGGTTGTTCCGTTCACAATACCCATGATCTTAAGGATCCGATCTGAAGAGAATCCTTCGATCAATGTACGAATAATCGGAATGCCCCCTGCTACACTTGCTTCATAGAAAACATCGCACTCTTTTTCCTGTGCTTTAGCTAAAATCTCTGAGCCATGTAGCGCCATTAAATCTTTATTAGCAGTAACAATATGTTTACCTAGATTGAGTGCTTCTAATATATATTCTTTGGTCTGTTCAATACCACCCATGACTTCTACAATCACATCAATCTCAGGATCACGAATAACTTCCCACGGATCTTCAGTAAGCTTGGACGAATCGATTTCAATATTACGTAGCTTATCTATATTTTTCACAGCTACTTTACTGATCATAATAGGAGATCCAACCTGACTGCTCAAATCTTCTTGATTTCCTTCTACGATACGTACTACTCCTGTACCTACTGTACCGAGCCCAAGCAATCCTACTTTTACTGATTTCATATGTTGTTTCCCTCCTGGAACTATTCATTAGCAAGCTTTGAGTATAGGATATTTATTTTATTGTAGCTTATCCTATATTGCTTTTAGATTAAAGTGTATTCACTAATAAGATTATCCTTGACCGGTAATACGAATTTGTTTGACACCTGATACATTTTCCATTGCTTCAACCATCGTCTCTAAATCTTCAGTTAAACGAGATATCTCTACAGACAATACTACATTCGCTCGACCTTGAAGAGGAATACTTTGATGAATCGTCAAAACATTTCCACCATACTCAGCCATCAGACCAAGCACATGTGATAAAATACCTGAACGATGTTCTAAATCAAATGAGATCGTAATAATCTGATCTTTTTCCAAACGGTTAAGCGGATGAATTCCATCTTTGTATTTATAAAAAGCACTCCGGCTTAAACCTACTTTTTCAACAGCTTCATTAATTGTCCGTGTTTCTCCAGCAGCAAGTAACTCTTTCACACGCATCGTTTTGATCACTGCTTCAGGTAAAATATCTTCCCGTACTAAATAATAGCGTTCTTTCACAACGTCCTCTCCTCAAAGACTCATGTATTCGTATAGTGGACATTATAAAGTAACCTTTGGTGTTAGGCAACTATATTGCTAAAAAAGAAGATTTTGACTATATTCTGAACAGCAAAAAGACCGAACATCATGATCTATGTTCGGTCTTTTTATTTTGATATAGAATGTGCTTAGAAGTAGCTACTACCTTCAACAAATTCAAATTCAAGTTCGCCAATACGTACAAGCGTACCATCTTTAGCTCCACGTTTACGTAGTTCACTATCGACACCCATATGACGAAGTGTGCGTCCTAATTTGAGAATAGAATCATGAGAGTTCAACTGCATCCGTTTCATCATGTTCTCAATCTTAGTACTTTCCACAACAAAAGTATCGTTCTCGCGACGAATAATAAAGCCATCGTCTTCTTTCTTTTCTAAAGTATACACTTTACGTTCAGCAATCTGTTCTACTTCTTCTACAGCCACCGCATCTGGCAATTTATCCAACATATCGACTGTTTTGTAAAGCATCTCTTGAATGCCATCACGAGTCAGTGCAGAAATAGGAAGAATTTCAATATCTGAACGAACTTCACGTACTTTTTTAGAAAACTCTTCTAAGTTTTCTTGAGCTTGTGGATCGTCCATTTTATTTGCAGCAATAATTTGTAAACGATGTTCTAGCTCTGCATTGTATAGTTTTAGTTCTTCATTAATTTTCTGCCAGTCGTCAAAAGGATCGCGTCCTTCTGAACCGGACATATCCACCACATGAATAATCACGCGGGTACGTTCAACATGACGCAAGAACTCATGTCCTAGCCCTATGCCTTCATGTGCCCCTTCGATCAATCCAGGTAAATCAGCCATAACAAAACTACGTCCATCTCCTACATCAACTACACCCAAGTTAGGCGTAATTGTTGTAAAATGGTATGCACCGATCTTGGGTTGAGCAGCAGATACTACCGATAGAAGAGTCGATTTACCTACACTCGGGAATCCTACTAGCCCAACATCAGCCATCACTTTCAGTTCAAGGACGATATAACGTTCTTGTCCTTCTTCCCCATTTTCAGCAATCTGAGGAGCTGTATTTGCAGCCGTGGCAAAACGCACATTACCACGTCCACCACGTCCACCTTTAGCAATAACGATCTCTTGACCATGACGAGTCAAATCAGCGATCACTTCGCCATTATCATCATTCACAATCACTGTGCCTGGAGGGATACGAACAACGGTATGTTCTGCATTCGCACCATGCTGACTTTTGTTACGACCTTTAACGCCACGTTCACCTTTAAAGTGACGTTGGTACCGGAAATCCATTAATGTCCGTAAACCTTCGTCTACACGGAAAATAACATCTCCGCCACGTCCACCGTCGCCACCCGCAGGTCCGCCGTTAGGCACATATTTTTCACGACGGAAAGAGATAATACCATCTCCACCGTCACCGCCTTTTACATAAATCTTCGCTTTATCTACAAACATGATTACACCTCTAATTTTTAGAATCCACTAACACTTGCAGGGAAATGGAGGCCGGATCTTCTTCCGTTCGAGTTGCTGTAATTCCTGTATCTTGAATGATCAAGTTCACAGCTTCCCATGCTCCATCGGGATTAGGATACTCTTCTTCCGGTTCAAATATAAAATGAACTGCTCCTTCATATTCGCTAACCATCAGAAATAGTGTGGGGCACTCACCCCAGGACGATCCACCAAATTGCTCATACGCAGAGACCGTCTCTTTGATGACTCGGGTCAATTCCTCACTCTGTTCCGTTCCCAATCGATCTGCAAGCGTGATTCCGTCACTTAATTCGACTTCTAATTGAATCGAACGGTTCACTGCTTTAAAAGATTGTAAATAAAAAACAAGGGAATGGATACCCAGTTTGGAAACGCGACTCTCTGCTAGCATTTGCTCTTTAATTCGTTCTACACATTCTACTTGCTTATCACGCTTGCCTAATTGAACATAACCATACAATAATTGAAGTTCGTTCATCCAATCATGCCGATGATGACTTAGAGCATCAACTGCTACTGCATAGACTTCATCCAATTGTGTATACGCTTGATCAATTTCTGCACGCTGTTTTTGATGTTCTGCTTGATACTGTTTCTTTTTTACAGCCATTTTAGATTGTCCATTATGGTATTCTCCGAGTTGCACTTGCTCACGCTTCTCATAAAAATGACGTGTATACTGTACACCTTTGGCATACACAGCAACAATCCATACGCCGAGCACGATATAAGCAATCCAAGATTGCGTCCAATAAGCAATAATTAATGGGATGATAATAGAAATAAGTAACAACGTGGGTACTTGATTGGATTGCTTCATGGTCTCTCTCCATTCTTTCAATGGCTTTTTAACCAAGAACAAGTATAACATATTGCGCAGAATTTTATGACATTATTATACTAAAAATTACGTTAACGTCCAACTTATATGCAAATATAATAAGCCCCCGGCACATCAAGTACCGGAGGCTTATCTAATCTAACCTATCAGGTTTATGATTAATTTTCGATTGCTGCTGCTACTGGTGCAACGTCAACCGGGTAGACGCTCACTTTTTTACGGTCGCGGCCCCAACGTTCGAATTTAACAACGCCGTCCACTTTTGCAAATAGTGTATCGTCTTTACCGATGCCTACATTTGTTCCTGGGTGAATTTTTGTACCGCGTTGACGGAACAAAATATTACCACCAGTTACGAATTGTCCATCAGCACGTTTTGCTCCCAAACGTTTGGAGTGAGAATCACGTCCGTTTTTTGTGGAACCTACACCTTTTTTCGATGCGAATAACTGCAAATTAATTTTTAACATGTGGTCTACCTCCTTCTTACGAGATTGTGACTTGCTTTATTTTTATATACTTATCATATTCATCTTCAATTCCAATAAGAATAACCTGCATAGATTCGAGTAACAGTTGAATCTTTTCGACATTTGCATTTTCCGAAAGCTTCGGTAAACGCGCACTTAGAAATCCGTCTTTCATTCTTGATTTCATGATTACTCCTGTTAAAGCTTCAACTGAGTTCACTGTTCCGATTGTAATGGCGGAAACAGCAGCACAGACAATATCTTCACCAGGATCGGCATAGCCGGCATGTCCTCGGGATGAAAAACCATCAATTGTACCATCTGGTCTACGTTCGATACGTACGATAATCAATTACCGCACCTTCTTATGCCTGGATTTTTCCGATAGTTACTTTTGTATATGGTTGACGATGACCTTGTTTCACGTGATAGTTCTTCTTAGGTTTGTATTTGTAAACTACAACCTTAGCTCCTCTGCCGTGTTTCTCGACAGTCGCTGTTACAGAAGCACCTTCTACCAACGGTAAACCAGTTACCAAACCATCTTCTTTAGATACTGCTAGAACACGGTCGAAAGTTACGCTGTCGCCATCATTAGCGTCCAACTTCTCAATGAACAATACGTCGCCCTCTTGAACTTTGTATTGTTTACCACCTGTTTCGATAATTGCGTACATTTGAATTGCACCTCCTCATGTCTCAGACTCGCCTAATGTAGGTGTCATACGTTATACAACATATGAACTTGTACCCCATCGGAGCGGTTACAGCATGTGAAAAACTTATTACCCAGACACATACTTGATTATTCTATCACAGCCATTTTAAGAAATCAATCTTTTATCCAAGATGCTATTTTACCGGTTCCTTGACATACTGTACACGTCTCATAGGAAAAGCCACCTGTTTCTTCACGAACCTTTTTACGAGTCAATTCTAGAAGACCTAATCGTGTCCATCCTACAATATGTGTTTTGGTTCGATCTCTTTGTAAAATGATTTCCAGCGCCTCCACTACGGATCGACGATTCGTTTCTTTATCCATATCTATAAAATCAATAATAATGATTCCACCTGTATCCCGCAAACGAAGCAATCGGGCAATTTCAGAAGCGGCTTGAAGATTCGTCTGAGTCACAGTATCTTCAAGGGTGACACCACCAGTAAATTTGCCTGTATTGACATCAATCACAGTAAAAGCTTCTGTCTGATCCCATACAATGTAGCCACCACTTTGCAGCCATACTTTACGTTGAAAATCTCGATGCAATTGCTCATGTATATTCATCGCATGAAATATCGGTTCTTTTTCCGTATGAATAGATACAGGTGGATCAACATTCGCAGGCAGTAACGTTTGAAGAAAGGTAATAGCCGATGTCGCCCGTTCTTGGTTATCAATGATTAACTGATCTTGCAATGGATTAAATACATCACGAATTAATCGTTCTACCATACCTAAATCACGGTGCAACTCTGCCGGAGCTGACTTCTGTGCAAAAGATTCACGAATACGTTGCCAGTGCTGTCTTAACATATTAAGGTCATTGGTAATTGCTTCATCATTTTCTTCTTCAGCAACTGTGCGTAAAATAAGCCCTTCTTCGCCTTGCTTTAAATGAGAACCCAATTGACGTAATCTTGCTCGCTCTCCATCTGTGCTAATCTTTTTGGATACAGCGATATAGTCAGCTTCAGGCATATATACAATCCATCGTCCTGGTAAAGAATAATGCGTTGTAATACGTGCCCCTTTATTAGCATAAGGTTCTTTGGTCACTTGCACTAAGATTTCTTGACCGGGCTTTAATAAATCAGCAATGCTCGGCTTCACTTTGGGTTGTTTATCTAAATGCGCATGCAGAACATCATCAATATATAGAAAAGCATTCTTTTTCTGACCAATATCTACGAATGCAGCTTGCATACCCGGTAGAACATTCATTACTTTCCCTTTATAAAAACTTCCAGCTATTCCGCTACCGGATGATTGTTCTGAAGCAAATTCTACTAATTTATTATTATCAAGCAGTACCATGCGTGTATCTTTGACACCACAGTTTACGATCATTTGCTTCATTCTATGTTCCACCTCTATCTCTCCATCAAGGCTACTCATTATTCTAACGAACCTTATAGATTCCCTTGATTTCTAGACGCAATCTGTAAGTAAAATGTTTCATGATTACTATTGTATTCGCAAAAAACCGGTACCTTCCGGCACCGGCTATTCCAATTCGTATTTTTCTTGATAAATCTTAATACTCAGTACAAGTCCTATACTGAACATATTCAGCAGTAGTGACGTACCACCATAACTAATAAATGGCAACGTGATTCCTGTAATTGGCATCAGACCAATCATCATACCCACATTTTCAAAAATCTGAAATACGAACATGCTGACAATTCCGATAATAATATACGAACCTCGCCGATCGTAACACTGCAAAGCGATTAAAATCATCCTATAAATCAGTAAAAAGTATAGAAGTAGTAATACAGACGCTCCGATAAATCCAAACTCTTCTCCAATAACGACAAAGATAGAATCTGAATACGGATATGGCACAAATTTATTGTTTTTCAATTGTCCGTTCATATATCCATCGCCTAGCAATCCACCCGATCCTACAGCGATCAATGCATAACTTGATTGATGCTTATCATCGTCAGAAGCTTGAGCAGGATCTATAAACGTATTGATACGCTGGTACCAATGTAATTTACTATGACTTTCTAAATAATCATGAATCTGAGTATTAAATGTAGTAAACATCACGACAACCAATATCAATCCACCTACAATTGTCGTTAAACCAATCAATACATGTGTATACTTGGTATTTCCGATCCACAACATACCTACCAGAATAATCAGATAGATAATAGCATTTCCTAAATCTGGTTGAACCAATACAATCAGAAAAGGTACCAATGCAATAAAAGCCGTTGGTATTAGATCAGAACGAAAACGAAGAGGATCTCCATCTCTTTTACTCAGCATATGAGCCATAGTCAAAATCAGAACAATTTTTACCATTTCAGCAGGTTGGAATTGTAAACCTCCTGGAAAAGCATACCAACTTTTGGCACCATTAATCTCAGATCCAAAAGGATATAATAACAATAAGGAAAGTAAGCCTAATCCATATAAATACCAGTGTTTGCGTAATAAAATTCGATAATCAAATATACTGACTGCAAATAAAACTACGAACCCGATGACATAGAAAATGATCGTCCGCGTATCATAGCCCTGAAATTTGGGATCAGGGGCAATTGCACTGCGCACGATCAACGTGCTAAACACCATAAAAATTACGAGTAAAGTAATAATACCCAAGTCTAGCTTTTTTAGCTTGTTAAGCAAAATCGATCAACCCATTCCAAAAAACTTCTTAAAGCGAGTAAATGCACTTTTCTTTTGATCCAGTGGCATCAAAGGAACTGTGTCTCCTAGAATACGACGAGCAATATTACGATAAGCAATCGCTGCTTTGGAATCAGGATTCATCACAGTAGGTTCACCTGAATTGGCAGCTTTAATCACCATTTCATCATCAGGTACTACCCCTAGAAGATCGATATTGAGCACTTGCAATACTTCATCAATATCCAGCATATCTCCTGATTTCACCATACTCTGACGAATACGATTGACAACTAATTTTGGAGCTGTAATATGTGAATTTTCAAGTAATCCAATGACTCGATCTGCATCTCGAACAGAAGCATTTTCAGGTGTGGTCATAACGATCGCTTGATCTGCACCTGCAATCGCATTTTTGAATCCTTGCTCTATACCTGCCGGGCAATCAATCAATACATAGTCAAAGTCTTTTTTGAGTTCCAAAATAATTTCTTTGACTTGTTCAGGTGATACCGAATTTTTATCTTTTGTCTGCGCTGCTGGAAGCATATACAACTCATCAAAACGTTTATCTTTAACTAATGCTTGATTCAGACGACAACGACCATCTGCTACATCACATAGATCATAAATAATACGGTTTTCAAGTCCCATTACAACATCCAAATTACGTAGACCAATATCTGTATCCACCAGACAGACTTTTTTACCAAGAAGCGCGAGCGCGGTACCTATATTAGCAGTAGTGGTTGTCTTTCCAACTCCGCCTTTGCCTGAAGTGACGACAATAGCCTCTCCCATGTACTACACCCCTTTGAACACATTGAAATCCCGACCAAGCCGGGCAATATTAGCCATTTTATCAATCTTCATAATTCCGTCCTGTAAGTAAGCAAATTCCATATGAGATTCTCGGCTTTCACCTTCATCCGGTGGACGACTAATCATATCTGCGATCCGAATCTGGGTAGGTGAGAAAAAAGAAGCAGCAATGACTGCTTGCTCATTGCCATCTATTCCAGCATGAGCCATTCCACGAAGTGCTCCCAAAATATAGATATCACCTGTACTGATAATCGTACCGCCTGCATTCACATCACCTAGAAACAAAACAGTGCCTTCATGATGAAGTACCTGACCCGAACGGATCATACCACTGATCGTTTTGACCATATGCTTTTCTGGTAAAGGTGCTTCTACAGGTTCTTCATACGGAGAATCAAATGAACGAACAATCAGATTTCCTTTTTGACTAAGTATATCTAGCAATGTATCTTTTTCTTCATCTGTAATTTCGCGGTTCCCTAATTTCATATCAATATGAACTAGCGGGCCTGTTAAAATATTTTGATGACTATGTTCCAGCTTATACGTCAGCTCTGTGACAAGGTCATTAAATTCACATTGATCATCAAATTGAAAAACCAATCCATCTTTGATCCCTTTGATGGTTACATATCTTGATGATTTTACAGCCATTCATCTGTCACCCCCACCTTACTATCAGTTCGTGCTAGTCGCGGGATTTTCCTGCTCCATCCGCAAATTAAGCAGGAACTGAATGTCTCTGCATGTGGGAATATTATACTTTTACTCATCTTCGGCATTCCGTTTACGCAACTTGGCTACTTTCTCTAGTTGGCGACGAACAGGAACAAACACCAGTAAAGCAAATATAAAATGAAGCAGCAAATTAGGGAACATATAATGTCCTAATGCCCAACTGTAAGGTTCTCTCGTCAAACCAAAGACCAAATAAAGTCCATACAACATATTATCCAGTAACAAGCTACCGATTAATACCACTGTCATCATTAAAGGATAAGGTGCTCGAGGAGATTGGAACAACAGTCCTAATACATACGCAGACAGTCCCATAGAGAACGAATACGCACCAATCATATCGCCATAAAATACAACATCATGCAATAATCCAAACACCAATCCAAGCACAAGTGCTGTATGACGATGATAATAAACAGCAACAAATAATATCAAAATATACGCTAAATGCGGAATCAATCTAGTATGCAATACATCTGGAATCAGCCATGGCACGATGGTTGATTCACAGATAAATACTAGAAATAACAACAGCAACAATACGATACGACGTACCATTATTCCTGAGTCTCCTTGGTGTACACTACAAATACTTCTTTCCAGTCTTTAAAATCTGCCGCTGGTTGAATTGTAGCTGTATTGGTCAATCCAAAATCACCAACTTGACGACTAACGACTTTACCAATGATCATGCCACTTGGAAATAATCCACCACTACCCGACGAAACAATCTCATCGCCTTTTTTGAGCGGATCATTTTCTTTAATTTGTGTCATTGTAAGCATACCTGTTGCTTTATCATAGCTTTCTATCATGCCGAAAGATTCATTTTCTTTACCTACTACAGTGGCAGCAATTGCTTTGGAGTTCGAATCGAGTGGATCAAGTGTCGTTAACAACTTCACTGTTGAATGGAACGGACTTGTCTCACTAATGATTCCAACCATACCTTCTGTGGAAATAACCGGCATATCTTTACGTACGCCATCATTTTGCCCCAGATCAATCACAATTGTTCCTGTATCTGCATCTGTATCCACACTGGTTACATTTGCAATACGAAGATCGAATTGGTTTTGAGCAAGTTGCTGTTGTGTAAATTTAAGATCTTCTTTATACCGCTTATTGGCCTGTACTAATTTGTTGTAATTAGCTTGTTGCAGTAAGTACTGCGCAGCCGTCAGCTTCAACTCTTGGTTTTCTTCATACAAATTGTTCAAGTTGCCGATATCTTCAAACAAGCCCGCCATGTAAGAAGCGGGCTTGTAAAACACACCTTGAACAAAACCAACAGTATCACGGACGAATTTCTCAGGCCAGGACAAAGATGTACGATTCGTCAACGTAAATCCCATTAAAGCGATAAATAAAATGAGTCCTACAAGCAGGATAAACAGTTTCTTGTTACCCAGCAGCTTAAACAGTTTCAACACCCTCTTAATTAACGGTTTTTCTTTCCCTAGTAGGGGTTGACCATACCTGGCCGAAAATTAGCGTTTTGAACGAAGCGATGAACTGCTGCGTGATTTGAACAGGTGGATATTTTCCAATGCTTTTCCTGTACCAATTGCTACGCAATCCAAAGGATTCTCAGCAACAATAACAGGCATACCTGTTTCACCCGCAAGCAATTTATCCAGATTACGAAGTAATGCTCCGCCACCTGTTAACACAATACCGCGATCCATAATATCTGCTGCAAGTTCTGGAGGACATTTCTCCAACGTTACTTTTACAGCTTCTACAATAGCAGCTACCGTATCAGACAAGGCTTCAGCAATTTCATCTGAAGTGATTGTTAATGTTTTTGGTAGACCACTCACAAGGTCACGACCACGAATTTCCATCGTTTCTACTTTTTCAAATGGAGTTGCAGAACCCACTTCCATTTTCAATTGTTCTGATGTGCGCTCACCAATCATCAAGTTGTACTGACGTTTGATGTACTGAATAATTGACTCATCCATCTCATCACCAGCAACACGCACGGAACGACTTGTTACAATACCACCAAGAGAAATAACAGCGACTTCTGTTGTACCGCCACCGATATCAACAACCATACTACCTGTAGGTTCCCATACTGGAAGATCAGCACCAATTGCAGCTGCAAAAGGCTCTTCGATTGTATAAGCTTCACGCGCACCAGCTTGCTTGGTAGCATCTTCGACTGCACGTTGTTCAACAGCTGTAATACCTGAGGGTACACATACCATAACGTTTGGATGTTGTGGGAACATCGAACGTTGTTTTTGCGCTTGACGAATAAAATATTTAATCATCGTAGCTGTTGTATCAAAATCAGCAATAACGCCATCTTTCATCGGACGAATCGCACGGATATTTCCCGGTGTACGACCGATCATTTTTTTTGCTGATTCTCCTACTGCTTCGATTGTATTCGTATCTGTACGAATCGCAACAACAGACGGTTCTCTAACGACAATACCTTTACCTCTTACATATACCAACGTGTTTGCTGTACCTAAATCGATCCCTAAATCTTTTGAAAAGCCACCCAACATAACTATTAACTCCCTTTCTTCCTAAATCTCGACTATTATATTACATTAAGCCCTGTTCCTTCAAACTTACGAATTTCATATCACCAATCACAAGGTGATCCAGCACTTCAATTCCGATAATTTTGCCTGCTTCTACAAGCCTTTTGGTTAATGCTACATCTTCCGGGCTTGGTGTAGGATCACCACTTGGATGATTGTGTGCAAAAATAACAGATGCACTACTACATTTGATCGCCGCTCGAAAAACTTCGCGCGGATGTACAATAGACGCATTTAAACTACCCATCGACAGTGTTTCTTGGGAGATAATATGATTTTTCGTGTTCAGAAACAGACATACAAAATGTTCTTTTTGAAGATAACGTAATTGTTCAATCAGTAAATCAGCTGCATCACGAGGGCTACGAATAGCTTTGACTTCTTCTTTGCCTGTACGAGTGATACGTCTGCCTAGTTCAATGCCTGCTTTGATCTGAATCGCTTTGGCTGTGCCGATTCCTTTGATCTCTGTTAATTCTTCGATGCTTAGATCAACCAGTTGCCTTATGCTGCCTACTTGACGCATAATGCGATTTGCCAAATGAACTACCGATTCATCTTTGGTGCCAGTGCGTAGTAGAATCGCTAGTAATTCTGCATGACTAAGCGCCTCTGCACCGTAATTCATCATCCGTTCCCGGGGTCTTTCTTCCTGCGGAACATCACGTAAAAGGTACTGTGGCGCCTCCATTAATATGTTCCTCTTCTCCACGACAGATTCAAATAATCTGCACACCAAATTGTTCCAACATATCGCTCAAAAGTGATACAGGCAATCCGACGACTGTAAAGTAACAGCCTTCTATTTTATCGATCAACACAGAACCTAGACCTTGAATAGCATAAGCCCCCGCTTTGTCAGCAGGTTCACCGCTAAGTACGTATGATTGAATTTTGGAAGGGGTGAGTGGCTTCATATGTACAAGAGTTCGCCGGTATTCCACACGAATTACACCTGTAAACGTATCGATACAAGCCACACCTGTGTATACATAATGACTTCTTCCTTGTAGAGCATCTAACATCTCTACAGCTTCATTATCATCACGTGGCTTACCAAATACACGTTCATCCAAAACAACGATTGTATCGCTTCCTATAATGACAGCATTAGTTACTTGGGCTGTATGATTATGTTGGACAGCAACTGCTTTGCGCAGTGCGAGCTCTTTGACCATTTGTTCTGGTGACCAGTGTTCAGGTACCGATTCATCTGTATCACTGGGTAACACTTCAAATTCCAGTTGTAAAGAGGTCATTAATTCCTTTCTCCTTGGAGAAGCGGACGCCAAAATCAGGCGACGTGTAGATTCTCTGTTCATCGAAAGGTCCTCTCCTTTTTTTAAAAGTCAGATTTAATCTTTATAGTTTGCGATATGCCCAAATACTAGCAACAATACCGATCAAACTAAGTAAACTCACTTTAAAATGAATATCGAGATGATAACGAATCATGTCTAAATTAGCGCTCGGCTCCCAATCGATCGTTGTCGATCGAGTTAGAAAAGATACCATCGCTACAGGTTCAAGTAAAGTGGCCACCCATGTGCCAATAAACCAGCCTAGCAATAAAAATAAAATAAGCATACCTGCATTCTTTTTCATTCTTATTTCTCCTGCCTTTAATTTGACACTTCATCATTATACGTGTATTCCTACATCAATACAAACAAAAATGAAAGTAACAATTTTTTGTAACTTATCGCCTTCATTTCGCAAACTTTTTGTTATGATTCCAGTTAAAAAGACTGTCCGGAGACAGCCTTTTTGATCAAATTACTCTATTTTCTCCGTAGCTTGTAAATCAGTAGCCAGTGCTTCTGCGACTTTCCATATATCGCCTGCACCCATTGTGATCACAAGATCGCCGGGTTGAATACGAGTAGATAAGTCTGCAATAATATCTTCTTTTTGCGCAATATAGCGTGCTCCAGCATTACTGTTTTGCTTAATTAATTCTACAAGACGCGCAGAGTTAATTCCTTCAATCTGCTTTTCCCCTGCTGGTGAATAAATATCAGCAATAATCACTTCATCGGCTCCTGTAAATGCACGACTAAATGCATCCAGTAAAAAGAAGGTACGTGAATAACGTTGAGGTTGAAAAACAGCAATAACACGTTTGCCTGTAGCTTGAGCCGCTACAATTGTTGCTTCGATCTCTGTAGGATGATGTGCATAATCATCTACGATTAGAATATCATTCGCATCACCAACGACTTGGAAACGACGTTTGGCACCATGGAAATGAACGATTGCTGCTGCAATCGCTGTAAATGAAATTCCCGCTTCTAAACAGGCGATTACAGTTCCCATCGCATTATATACATTATGCAGTCCCGGAACAGACAATTCAATCTTACCTAGATCTGATCCTTGATATTGCATCGTAAACGAGATTTTGCGATCACCCGGCTGAATATCGGTCGCTGTGTAATCGTTGTTCGCTTCTACACCATACGTAATTGTTGTGCCTTGAATATTAGGTATAATCTCACGAATATTCTCATCATCGCCACAGACGATAGCTTTACCACCCGGTTGCAATTGACTCAAAAATTGCACATAAGCCGCTTTAAGGTTCGCAAAGTCTCCATCATAATTTTCAAGGTGATCAGCTTCAATATTCGTTACTACCGCAATTGCAGGATGATATTGCAAAAACGTTCCATCGCTTTCGTCGGCTTCAGCAACGACATAATCACCTTTACCTGCTTTGGCATTCGTACCTAAATTAACAATTTCACCACCGATAATATACGTTGGATCTGTACCACATTCTTCCATCACCAGAGCAATCATCGAAGAAGTAGTTGTTTTACCATGAGCACCAGCTACAGCTACCCCTTTACGTTCATTCAGCAATCTTGCTAACATTTCAGAACGATGGATAACTGGAATATTTAGACGCTTCGCCTCTACCCATTCAGCATTATCATCAGATAGAGCTGTAGAATAAACAACTAGCTCTGCACCATGAACTTGCTCTGTTGCATGACCTATATGAATCATTGCTCCTTTTTGTTGCAATTTTGCTGCTAGCGCGCTCATTGCCATATCGGAGCCTGTTACTTTATATCCCATTTCTAGCATAACACGGGCGATGGCACTCATACCGTACCCACCAATCCCGATAAAATGTACATGTTCTGTCTTATTCATCTGACTCACCAGCCCTTTTCAGAATCGGTTTGATGCAAAAGAGTCGCTCTTACATCCGAAATTAAATACAGTGTTCCGGTTACGACCCCTAGATCTTCCCGTTCTGTTCGTGATTGAAGCAACTGAATACCTTGCCGCCAGTCACGCTCCACTATAACATTGACTTCTGTTCTGTTCATTTCTTGTTGTAATTTCGCCACTAATGTTGCTAATTGATCTGCATCCATTTTGCGTCGAAAATCAGGTTCTGTCAAAATAATTGTATCTGCAATAGATAACAGATGTCTAAATACAGGCTCATGGTGCTTGTTTTCTAACATTCCTACAAGCATATGAAGCTTCTTGTAATGATACGTCTGCGGTACACTTTTGACAAGCATAGCAGCCCCTTCAGGATTATGCGCTCCATCTAAAACAATCGTTGGCTCACCCGGCATTTTCTCTAACCGTCCTGCCCAGAACGTATGCTTAAATCCCTCGAGCAATCGCTCATCATCTAATACAAAAGCAGAATATTGACGCAGTATTTCCAGCGCCATCATCGCTACACCTGCATTAGCACATTGATGCTCTCCTTGCATCGAAATCGTAATATCTAACTCACGGAAAAGACCTTTATAACGGAAAACTTGCTCTTCTTCATCACCAGATATACGCTCTGCTGTGTATTGATCACCAACGAGGTAAAGCGTAGATTTACAAGCTCCCGCTTTAGCACGTAGCACTTCAATGACTTCTGGCTGATCGACACTGCTGACTACGGGAACACCTGGTTTAATAATGCCTGCTTTTTCACTAGCAATCTGCTCTAAGGTATCTCCTAGAATATCTGTATGGTCATAGCCTACGTTCGTAATGACTGACAGTATAGGATGTACGATATTGGTAACATCTAATCGCCCGCCAAGACCTGTCTCCCAGATAACAACATCGGGATAACACTCTTCTGCATAATATAAAATCGCAAGCGCAGTTGAGACTTCAAACATCGTTGGTGATCCTAGATCTGTTGTCGCCATTTGCTCCACTAAAGGATACAAACGATTAGCTAGACGGCATAACGTCTCTTCCGGAATATCTACACCGTTATATTGAAAACGATTTGTGAATTTGGTGATATAAGGTGATGTAAATGTACCTACATCATAACCGCACTCCAATAAAACACTTGTCAAAAAGGCACAAGTGCTTCCTTTACCATTCGTTCCTGCAACATGTACAAATTTAAGCTTACGATGAGGATTATTCAATAATTCCATAAGTCCTTCAATACGAGATAATCCCGGACGAATACCAAAAGGAATTAGACCATTAATCCATTCCACCGCTTGTTCATAGGTGTGAAAAGGGGCTTGTTGCCCCTCCGATGTTCCATGTTCCATCTTCTTCACCTTACCCTTTCAACTCTTCAATACGGGCAAGAACTTTTTCACGTTTTTCCGAATAATCTGCTTGTTTAGCACGTTCTTCTTCGATCACTTTAGCAGGTGCTTTGGCTACAAATCCTTGATTAGCTAGCTTTTTGTCAACACGTTCTACTTCAGAAGTCAGTGTAGCCACTTCTTTTTCCAAACGAGCGATTTCTTGACCAATATCTAGCAATCCTGCAAGTGGTAAATACAATTCTGCTCCTGTAATGATCGCTGTCATCGCTTTGTCTGGTGCAGCGAGATCAAGACCCGACTGGTACTCAGAAGTATTGCTGAAACGACGAATATATCCTTCGTTAGACTGGATAATATCGAGTGTTTTTTGATCTTTGGCTTTAACCATCAATTCTATTTTTTTGCTCATCGGTACATTTACTTCTGCACGGATATTACGAACAGCACGGATCAGATCCATCAACAGGTTCATTTCTTCTTGTGCGGTTGCATTTTCCAAAGCAGGATCAAATTCAGGCCAAGCCGCAAGTGTAATTGTGTTGCCTTCATGCGGCAAATGTTGCCAGATATCTTCTGAAATAAATGGCATAAATGGATGAATCATACGCAATGTACGATCCAATACATAAGCCAATACCGATTGCGTTGTTTTCTTCGCTACTGCATCTTCACCATACAAGGACAACTTAGCAATCTCGATATACCAGTCACATAGATCATCCCAGATAAAGTTGTATAATAAGCGACCGGTTTCACCAAATTCATAAGAATCGATTAGACGTGTAATATCACGTGCAGTCTCGTTCATACGATGTAAAATCCAGCGATCTGCTGTACTCAGTTCGCCACTCAAGTCAATATCTTCATAACGGAAACCTTCCATATTCATCAATACAAAACGGGAAGCATTCCAGATTTTATTTGCAAAGTTACGTGCTTGTTCTACACGTTCGAGACGGAAACGTAAATCTTGTCCCGGTGTACTGCTTGTTGAAAGCATATACCGCATCGCGTCTGTACCGTACTGTTCAATCACTTCAAGTGGATCAATACCATTACCCAATGACTTGGACATTTTCTGTCCATCAGCTGCACGTACTAGACCATGCATCAATACATCTTTGAATGGAATTTGATCTGTAAATTCAAGTGCTGTAAAGATCATACGTGATACCCAGAAGTAAATGATATCGTATCCAGTTACCAATAAATCTGTCGGATAATAACGTTTCAAATCTTCGGTTTCATCCGGCCATCCCAATGTAGAGAAAGGCCATAAAGCAGAGCTAAACCAAGTATCCAATACATCTTCGTCTTGACGTAATGTTTTACCTGCATGTTCAGGCAAATGGCTTGGGTCTTCTGTAGCTACGATAATCTCGCCTGTTTCATCACAATGCCATGCTGGAATACGATGTCCCCACCATAATTGACGGGAGATACACCAGTCACGTACATTTTCGATCCAGTTCAAATATGTTTTTTCAAAACGATCCGGTACAAAGTTGACCCCTTCACCTTGTTTTTGCGCTTGAATCGCAACATCAGCAAGTGGTTTCATTTTAACGAACCATTGAGTAGACAAATACGGTTCTACAACAGCACCTGTACGCTCACTATGTCCTACTTGGTGTACATGATCTTCAATCTTAATCAATACGCCTGCTGCTTCCAAATCTTTAACGATTTGTTTGCGGCAATCGCTACGATCTAAGCCTTCATATTGAGCTGCATTTTCATTCATGGTGCCTGTCTCATCCATTACTACGATCTGAGGCAAATCATGACGATGTCCCATTTCGAAGTCATTCGGATCATGGGCAGGTGTAATTTTTACAGCACCACTACCAAATTCACGGTCAACATAATCATCAGCAATAATCGGAATTTCACGTCCGGTAATTGGCAAGACTATCATTTTGCCAATCATATCTTTGTAACGTTCGTCTTTGGGATGAACTGCTACAGCTGTATCACCAAGCATTGTCTCTGGACGAGTCGTTGCTACAACAATATGTCCACTACCATCTTGAAGTGGATATTGTAAATGATAAAGGTGTCCGTTCACTTCTTTGTATTCTACTTCGATATCGGATAGAGCTGTACGTGCTTCAGGGTCCCAGTTAATAATGTATTTTCCACGATAAATGAGACCTTTATTGTACAACTTTACAAATACTTCACGAACGGCTTTGGACAAACCTTCATCCAATGTAAAACGTTCACGTGAATAATCGAGAGAAAAGCCCATTTTCGCCCATTGCTCATGAATGTTAGCTGCGTATTTATCTTTCCATTCCCATACTTTTTCTACAAATTTCTCACGACCTAAATCATGACGAGTGATACCTTCTGCACGTAGATTCTGCTCCACTTTGGTCTGTGTCGCTATCCCTGCATGGTCTGCTCCAGGAAGCCAGAGTGCATCGAAGCCCTGCATACGTTTGGTACGTGTCATAATATCTTGTAATGTAAAATCCAGAGCATGTCCAATATGAAGCATACCTGTTACGTTAGGAGGTGGAATAACAATGGTGTACGGCTTAGCATCAGGACGTTGCCCTGCTTTGAAAAAGTCATTTTCCATCCAATAATCATACCATTTACGTTCTGCCGATTTAGGATCATACGTGGTCGGCATTGAAGTTGTTGCTTGATTCTCATTCGTATCTGCCATAGTAAATACCCCCATATTTGTAGTCATTTTGCTAAAATTCTCAATAAAAAAAGCCCTTCGTCTCAAAGGACGAAAGGACTTAGCTCTCGCGGTACCACCTTTGTTTCGCCCATGTATAAAAAAGCCCATGAACGACACTCCGAGGCAGATAACGGCTGCTACCGGTCTATTCTATATATAGTGTTAGAATAATCCTCCACTTTATATTCAAATAAACAACTCCCAGGCGACTTCGATATACCGTATCCTATAGAACCTTTCAGCGCAGCAGTTCTACTCTCTTGAGGACGATATTGTCTACTATTCCCGTTCAAGGTTATTGAGATCATGAATAAATCAATATTTACTCCAAATCATACCTGTTGCTACTGTCAAAGTCAATAAAAAACCTGTCATAGAGCTGACTTAAGGACGAGGTATACCTAATTGATCGACTAATTCGGTCATATCTTCAGGTAATGGATCATTTACAGTCATCGTTTGCTCTGTAAATGGGTGTTCAAAGGTCAACTGTTCTCCATGAAGCGCCTGTCGGTAAAATTCCTGACTGCCTCCATAAAGGACATCACCTATCAACGTATGTCCAGCATCACTCATATGCACACGAATCTGATGGGTTCGTCCTGTTTCTAAGGTTAAACGAACAAGACTAGCTCGAGCTGAACCATATATTTTCTCAACATGAGTGATCGCTTCTTGCCCTGTAGGAGAAACACGGCGGCGCTGTTTGTGATGGCGATCTTTACCGATTGGTTGATCAATCACCGTTAATCCATCACTTACTTTGCCTTGCACAATCGCGATATATTTACGATCAATCGTTTTAGATCGCATCTGCTCATCTAACTTCGATAAAGCAAATTCATTTTTAGCATATAATACAGGTCCTGTTGTATCTTCATCTAAACGATGGACATGACGAACAGCACACTTCTGATCCGTTTGTTGATAATGATCTGCGACGGCATGTGCTAAAGTAATCGTTGGGTCAGAAGCTTCAGACGGATGAACATTCATGCCAGCTGGCTTATGCATCACCAGAACATAATCATCTTCATACAGTACTTTGACACGATCATGCGGCCGAGGATCAAATCCATAATCCATCGGTTGAAATAGGCGAAGCCGGATATGGGCTCCGTCTATTTTCACTTCACCTTTGGAATGAAGTCTGCCGATTAATTTAACTGGAACCGACACTTCTTCTAACCACTGCATAACTGCTTTATGTCTGGCATTGCCTTCTGCTTGTAGAAGATCATTATGCGGTGTGATTTCTAACCATTCTCCATCTCTTATCGAACATTCAGCAAGAATAGAAGGTGACTTGTGATCAGATACAGCATTAGATGCATTGATCATGATTGCAAAGACTTCATCACTTCATAATGAGCTGCTATCGTCTGTTCAATATCTTCGTCACTGTGAACACCCGATACAAACATACCTTCAAATGGAGATGGAGCTACACTGATTCCACGATCTAACATGGCTCCAAAGTAACGCTTGAACATATCCATATCACTTGCTTTGGCAGACTCATAATCAGTAACCGGTCCTGCTGTAAAGAATGGACAAACCATCGAACCTACACGATTAACAGTCAACGGAATACCAAACTCAGCCGCATTCTTTTCAAAACCTGCTTGCAAACGAGCAGAGATATTTTCTAAACGCTCATAGACTGCTGGTGTTAACAGACTCAATGTTGTATACCCTGCTGCCATCGCTAATGGATTACCGCTTAATGTTCCTGCTTGATAAATAGGTCCTGTTGGGGCAACTTGCTCCATAATCTCACGTTTACCACCGTACGCACCTACAGGTAAGCCACCACCAATGACTTTACCTAGACATGTTAAGTCTGGGGTTACACCATAACGTCCTTGTGCACAATTCAGATCGACACGGAAACCAGTCATCACTTCATCGAAAATAAGCAGACTGCCATATTGAGTTGTAATATCACGTAATCCTTGTAAAAATCCAGGTTGTGGTGGAACAACACCCATATTACCAGCAACAGGTTCTACAATAATACAAGCAATCTCTTCACCAAAGCGTTCAAAAGCCAAACGCAACGATTCAAGGTCATTATAAGGAACGGTAATTGTATTGGTAGCTACTGATTCAGGGACACCCGGACTATCTGGCAAACCTAATGTCGCTACACCAGAACCTGCTTTGATCAATAGACTATCAGAATGACCATGATATGAACCTTCAAATTTCAAAATCTTGTTACGCTTGGTATAGCCACGAGCGAGACGAATCACACTCATCGTCGCTTCTGTTCCCGAGTTAACCATACGAACAATATCCATAGAAGGAACACGTTCTACAACAAGCTTCGCCATTTTCGTTTCTAATTCAGTCGGTGCACCAAAGCTTGTTCCTTTGATCGCTGTTTCTTGTAGAGCACGTACCACATCAGGATGCGCATGCCCCATAATGAGGGGTCCCCAAGAACCGATATAATCAATAAAGACATTACCATCAATATCATATAGGCGTGAACCTTCACCACGTTCTGCATAAATTGGAGTCAATCCTACTGTTTTGAATGCACGAACAGGACTATTTACGCCTCCCGGAATATATTGTTTTGCTTCTTCAAAAGCTTCTCGTGAACGTTCATCACGACGAACAGAATGAGTAGATTCCATGAGCAAATACCTCCATCAATTTATTTATTTTTAGCTGAATTATTGTTCTTCACGTAACCAGCGCACAACGTCTTTGGAGAAATAAGTAATAATCATATCTGCTCCTGCACGTTTGAAGCCAAGCATCATTTCAGTTACGATCCCGCGTTCATTAATCCATCCGTTTTGTGCAGCGGCTTTGACCATTGCATATTCACCACTTACATTATAAGCAACCAAAGGAAGATCAAAGTTCTCACGCACTGCACGCAATACGTCCATATAAGCAAGAGATGGTTTGACCATCAACATATCTGCGCCTTCAGCAACATCACTTTCTGCTTCACGCAGTGCTTCACGCACATTAGCAGGGTCCATTTGATATGATTTGCGATCACCAAATTGTGGTGCCGATTGAGCAGCTTCACGGAATGGACCGTAGAATGCTGACGCATATTTAACTGCATACGACATGATCGGAATATCTTTATATCCTGCTGCATCTAAGCCTTCACGAATCGCATACACAAATCCATCCATCATATTGGAAGGAGCAATAATATCTGCGCCTGCTTCCGCTTGGGATACTGCTGTTTTTACTAACAATGCTAATGATTCATCGTTATCCACTTCTGCTTCAATATGACCATCACATTCATGTGCATGCACAACACCGCAATGTCCATGATCTGTAAATTCACATAAACACGTGTCTGCAATCACTAATAGGTTCGGGTAATTTGCTTTGATCCAACGAGTCGCTTGTTGTACCAGACCATCTTGAGCATAAGCACCTGTACCTACACTATCTTTTACTTCAGGGACTGCAAATATTAATACTGCTGGAATACCCAAATCCACTATTTCTTGAATTTCAGCTTGCATCGTATCTAATGAAAAATTATATACGCCAGGCATGGACGAAATTTCTTCTTTTACATTCGTACCATACGTAACAAAAACAGGTTGAATAAAATCACTTTTATGCAATATGGTTTCTCTTACCATGCTACGAATAGCAGGCGTTTTGCGAAGACGACGGTGACGTGAAAAAGGTTGGCTCATAATAACGATATTCCTCCTTGAATGTATATATCTTATTTGTACTTATCATTCTTGCTAGACTAGATAAATAAAACCGACCAGCACTTGCAAGGTCGGCATATCTGATGTCGATCATCAATTTACATATTACACATCTATTAATACATCAGCATTCCAACGACAAAGAACATCTAACAATCCTTCAATCGTTGCTTCTTCAGCTAATAATCCTACTTTGAGACCTGCTTGTTCAGCAGTCAAAGCGGTCTGTGGACCAATACAAGCAATCATCGAGTGCTCTAGTGCTTGTACAGGATCTTCAATGCCCATACTTTTCAAAGCAGCCAGTAAATTAGTGACTGTTGAAGAACTGGTAAATGTCACTGCATGAATGGCTTCTTCTTCCAGCAACTTACGCAATTCGATATCGTCTTCTCCAACCATAACGGTCTCATACGTATCAATCTCTGTTACTTCCATATTCATTGTACGCAGTGTATCGGGTAACCATGAGCGTGCTAGGTCGCCACGTGGTAATAGAATATGCTGTCCAGCTTGTAATTGACCTTCTAAGCTGTCCAGCAAGCCTTCTGCTTGGAACTTCTCTGGTAAAGGCATAGCTGTAATCCCATGCAATCGTAAAGCCTCTAATGTAGCAGGACCGACAGCTACAATCTTCGCACGATATAATGCACGAATATCTTGAGCATGTTGTCTCAAATGTTCAAAGAAGTACTCTACTCCATTAACACTTGTGAAGAATACCCAATCATATTTTTGCAAATTCGATAAGGCTGTACCGATATTTCGTATACTTTCTTCAGCAACAGGTAACCTTGTCTCGATCACTGGATACTCGTAAGGTTCTCCACCCAGTTCATCGATTCGGTTCACCAGTTCACTCGCTTGACTACGTGCACGAGTCACTAGAATTCGCTTCCCGAATAGAGGCAACTCTTCGACCCATTTTAAATGTTCACGCTGGTTCACCACTTCCCCTACCACAATCACAGCAGGGGGCTTGAATCGTGCAGCTTCAACTTTAGCTGCTATATCTTCAAGTGTACCTACCAACGTCTCCTGCTCCGCCCGTGTTCCCCAGCGGATCAAAGCGACAGGTGTAGAATTCGGTCGTCCGTGCTTCATCAATTGCTCGCTAATATAGCCGATCTTGGCAACGCCCATCATAAAGACAAGTGTACCTGTAGCGTTAGTCACCTTATCCCAGTGAATACTTTGATCTAATTTATCTGGACTTTCATGCCCTGTAATAATCGATAAAGAAGAAGCAAAGTCACGATGAGTTACAGGAATACCAGCATAAGCAGGCACAGCAATCGAAGAACTGATACCCGGTACAATTTCGTAGGGAATCTGATGTTGACGCAGTAATTCAGCTTCTTCTGCTACTCTACCAAAGATCGTCGGATCTCCACCTTTAAGGCGCACGACCACTTTGCCCTGTAGAGCTAAATCAACCAATAACTGATTAATCTCTTCTTGCTTCATTGTATGACGATCAGGCAATTTGCCGACATAAATTTTCTCGGCTCCTGGCTTGGCTTGCTTGAGCAACCGTGGACTTGCTAGACGATCATATACAACGGCATCTGCAAGACCTATGCATTCCCAGCCCCGAAGCGTTATTAACTTCAATGCTCCTGGACCTGCCCCTACCAAATACACTTTACCGGTCATACACTCATCCCCTTACTTCTGCCAGTATCCGATCTGCTCCCTGACTTTTCAGTTGTGCTGCTACAGCAATACCCAGTGCTACAGGGTCTGTACCCTGCATCGTTTCTTTCAACATAATACTACCATCCGGTGTAGCAACCATTCCTGTTAATTGTATAATATTTTGCTCTTCAGTCCCATCCGAACTTTGTAGACGTACAGCATAAGCACCAATAGGAACCTGACAGCCCCCATTTAATTCAGACAAAAAAGTACGTTCAGCTGTTACAGTTACCGCAGTGAGATCATCATTATACAAAGACAGCAATTGCAACATTTCAATATCATCTGCACGACATTCGATTCCGAGTGCCCCTTGTCCTACAGCTGGCAGACAGATTTCTGTCGGTAAAAAGGAAGTGATTCGATCAGACCAGCCCATACGTTCTAAGCCTGCCGCAGCTAACATAATAGCGTCAAAACCTTCAGTTTCAAGCTTACGCAAACGTGAATCAATATTTCCTCTAATCGATTCAATTTGTAGATCAGGACGATATAACTTGAGCTGACTTGCACGTCTCAAGCTACTGGTACCCAGTCTAGCTCCTTGAGGAAGTTCTTCTAAGGAACAACCTGTACGTGTAATTAAGCAATCTCTAGGATCGACTCTTGGAGGAATCGCTCCATTGATAAGCCCTTCTTGTAATTCAGAAGGCATATCTTTCATACTATGCACAGCCATATCAATCTCACCATCAAGTAACGCTTGCTCGATCTCTTTGACAAATAGACCTTTTCCGCCGACTTTAGATAAAGTCACATCCAGAATACGGTCTCCTTTGGTAATAATCTTTTTAATTTCAAAATGAACATCTAATCCCTGCTCTTCACTAATCGCTGTTAACGCATCAATCACATGACCAGTCTGCGTCAAAGCTAGAGCACTTTGTCTACTCCCTACTACAATCGTACGCATATATTCATCTCCTGAGCTCATTGTATTCAATAGTCTATTATTCTATTGATTGGTTGATCCAGTGTTCTATTTGTTGTTCATCCCAGGGTTCAAAGATCCCCTGACGAATCTCTTCTAAAATAGAAAGTGACATCGCTTGATGTAGCAATGATTTACGTAAAGATTCATCGCTTACTTTTTGAGCAATGGTTTCTCGTAAATGATACAGAAAATCAATATAAATCTCATATTCGTTACCGAAATGTTGATTGATCTCTTTTGCAATATATCGACCTGCTAAAGGTCCTGCACCTGAGGTGGCTACAGCTATCGTCAATCGTCCACGACGAATCACATTCGGATTGATAAATGTACTTTGTTCACGCTGATGAGCTACGTTTACAGGAATACAATAAGTTTTAGCTTCGGTAGCAACCTGATTGTTGATCTCTGGCACCGAAGTCACTGCATGTACTAGAAAATAAGGTCTGTAACCAAATTCACTAAGTTTCTCATCTGAAGTACAGTGATAAGCTATATCTCCTGTCTGATACTCACGAGCATGCCAGATCAGCTGTTGCTGATTGACTAACTGTTGTAACTTAGGAGTCAGTGTAGGGCTGATAATCGTAAGTATCGCTCCTGCTTGAAGTAGAGATATACTTTTACGTTCAGCCACTTGACCACCGCCTACAATCAGACAAGCTTGATCTCTACAGTCCAACATAACAGGTAGATAATGAATAGAATCGCTCATACACCCACCCATTGATGAAAAGCAGACCAAGAATTAGAAACAAAATTTAAAATAAACAAGATATATCCTAAGATTGCCCAGATCGCCATCGTATTGGCTGAGTAATTGCGCATTTTCTTCGTTGCAAAGAAAGCTACATATACGCATAACGCTAACAAAGTGAACACCACTTTGGAATCGAGCAAAAGAATATATCGACCTTCTGCCACAATCGACATCAATGCCACAATCAAAGATACAATCAGTACCGGCGTACCGATTAACATCGCTGTATACGTATACTTTTCCATACTTTCTAAGCTAGGTAGACGGCGAACCGTATTATCCCATTTTTTCTGTTTTAATTTACGATGTAAAAATAGATACATTGAACCAAAAACAGCAGCTACTGTATAAGCGGCAAAACTAATATTAGCGAATATCACATGTAAAATTAATAGTCCATGAACCGTATCCCAACCTGTAGGGAGTACACCTTCACCCGGTGAATGAAGACGATTTTGCACCATAGCACAAAAGCCGATTACATTTAACAGCAATACGGCATAATCAGTCTTCAATACCTTTTCGATAAAAAAGGAAATCAATATTAAAATAAAAGTCAGTACAAAGAAAAAGTCATACGTTGAAAATAAAGGTAACGTTCTCTCCTCTATCGTTCGAATCGTAATACTGACAATTTGGATCACAAATACCAAAATAAGAAACCCTGTGCCTAACCGCTTCGCCCTCGGATTGCGACGAATGCAATCCGAGAAATAAAACAGAAGGCTCAGGGCGTATAAATAAATAATAATATCGTATAACAGGTTAAAAAGCGTCAAAGCGAATCACCTGCCTATAGGGTTGCGGGAGCGAAAGACCCAAAACTACCTTCTAATCCCAATTTATTAGCTTGCACAGGCGACTGTGCTTTAGAAACTTCGCTTTGATTGACTTGATCTGCTGCATCTTCAAGCTGATCTTCTAAAGCAAATATTCGAGTGAACAAATCAAGTGCTTCAGCCCCATCTTTCTCGGCAGCCATTTCTTTAATACGATGAATAGGTTCGTGATTCATCTGATTCACGATACTCTTGGTTAAACGACTGATCACTTTACGTTGTCTTTCATCTAACTCTGGTAATTTATTAAATAAACTTTCTAGTGTCTCTGCATGAATATCGGCTCCACGTTCTTGTAAAGCACGAATCGCTGGACGTACGCCCAATGTTTTGAGCCATTGATTAAAAGATTCTACTTCTTCACGGATCATACGCTCAATCTTAATCGATTCTGCGCGGCGCATTTCCATATTGCTTTCTACAATGCCTTCTAAATCATCAATATCATACAAAAATACATTACTAATATCGCCAATTGCTGGATCAATATCGCGCGGAACCGCTATATCAATCATAAACAAAGGACGAGACTTACGCAATTTCATACTTTGAGCAAGCGTATCTGCACTCAGTACATAACCTTGTGCTCCTGTAGAACTGATCAGAATATCCACTTGATGCAAACGATCCATCGCTTGTTCGATTGTACACGGGGTACCGTTGAACTTATGCGCAAGCTCTTGCGCACGTCCAAGTGTACGGTTCGCTACAATCACTTCAGCTGCTCCATTTGCATAGAGATGCTTCACCGTAAGCTCACTCATTTTACCAGCGCCTAGAATCATAATCACTTTATTATGAAAAGCACCGAAAATGCGCTTGCCTAATTCTACTGCTGCGTAACTGATCGAAACTGCACTTTCACCGATCATTGTTTCTGAATGTGCACGTTTGCCCAGTGTGACAGCTTGCTTAAACAACATATTAAACCACGTACCTGTAGCTTTATTTTCTTGCGCCCATTGGAATGAACGCTTTACTTGACCCAAAATCTGAGTCTCACCGAGCACCATCGAATCCAATCCACAAGCTACACGAAAAAGATGACTAATTGCTTGTTCATCTTCATATATATATAAATGCTGTGTAAATTCCTGACGGGGAATACCGAACCACTGCTCCATAAAGGTACGAATAAAATGTCCACACATATGCAGACGATCCAGTACCACGTAAATCTCCGTACGGTTGCAAGTCGCTACAATAGTCCCTTCCAACACACTCTTAGTTTCTCTGAGCTGCCGGAGCGCCTGCGGTAAATCTTCGTCCGCAATAGCAAACCGTTCTCTCACTTCAACGGGTGCTGTGCGGTAATTCAATCCGACAACAACGATGTGCATTGCAAGTTCACCTGCCTAATCTAAAAGTCATTTCTCTATACGTTCATTAACAATACGTTAATTATATCACAGCTAAATTACGAATTTCGCCGTTTTTATGAAATGTTTATGAAATCATCATCGGAAAATAGACACAATTTCTTTATGATTGACAATAATCAAAATATTTCATATCATCCAATCCCATCTTTCAAAAGAAATAGCCATAGGTAAACCCCTATGGCTATTGTGTAAAACCTATTTCATTTTAATCTTTTGCTTGTACAAGCAAAGTTTATATTATTGATTGATAAGTTCAATGGATTTGATCTCAGGTGTTTCCACTTGAAGTTCTCCCAAACCACGAACTAATTTTTTGGCATACGTTTTCTCAGGTTTCAGAACGGATACCAGGTAGTCAATAGCTAACTGTGGATCTACGGTTTCTCCGCAGGTATAGCAGTCAATAGCCGCGAATCCTCTCTCAGGATATGTGTGAATCGAGAGGTGACTCTCCGACAACAAAACAAGTACTGTAGCACCTTGTGGTTCGAATTGTTTGGCTTGAACAGACATTACTGTTGCTCCGCATGCTTCAGCTGCATCAACCATATGAGCTTGCAAAACCTCAGCATTATTCAGCATATCAAAATCTACACCCCAAGTATCAACAGCAACGTGTCTTCCGAAAGTTGAGTATTCCATCTTCCGGTTCCCCCTTCCTAGGAATAAAATGTTTGAAAAATTTCATCCGCTAGGACCTACGTCATTCACTTCCCGAGGGTTTTAGCTCTCGCAACATTACTATGTCCTGAGTGAATCCTGGTTCCTAATATTATTTTCAACGAGATTAAAAATAACATCTATCTCCATGAAATGCAAGCCTTTTTGCAATATTCATTAAATATTTAAAGATTCATTATTACAGCAGATTGCTCATTCATTTTTATGTATAAATATAATACGGTTAAAATAAAAAAACCTGTTCTCCTTCAAAGGAAAACAGGCGTTAGATCTGATGTTAAGCTTCCATACGGAACAATCGACTTGACTGAACCTTTAATTCTTGATCAATCTGATCGTACGGTCCTTCTGAAGCTAACCGTTGATCTAATAATCGATCCACTATACTCCGTACTAATTCAATATCAGTCTCAACAGATACGGATTGCCATTCGCTCTTCATATCTATTGCTGTGTTTTTGTGTTGGTAAATCATTTTTTCATGTTCGCCTGTACATTCTACAATCTGGCGAACAGAACCCTGTTCGTAATGATATCTCATCGTAAATCCATGATAAATGCGATTTACAACACCATTACCTTTAAAAGCAACAAATAATTTGCGTACTATATTTGTTAACTGCGGATTTACCAAGCGGAAAGACAACTCACAGACATAGCTTCCTTCTCTGAGGTCAAAAGGTAAATGCACTTCTTCTCCGTTTTTCACTCCGAGAACAATTTCCTGATTTCCGTTATCAAGTATTTTCACTCGATGATGGATCTGAGGGTCTTCGGCATAATGGACAAACTGGGACATTTGAGCTTTCGACAACTGTAAACTGGCTTTAATATATTCTGTGGCTAACCGCTGAGCCATAAAAATCTCCTCAATTCTTTTAACATTCCAATATATTCATTATACATCATCTGCGAAACGCTATGCTTGTGATCAAGATGAATGATTTTCACCATATTCCAGAAAAAAACGGAACAATCCCCGTAAAGTTCTAAAGAACGGCCTGAATACTCACTTTTCTATACAAACTTCTTCGTTTTGCTGACCTGTTCGTGACTTTATTGATTGCTATGAGGGGGTTCGGACTCTTCTGTTTTTGGTTGGTGCTCTTCGTTATCATTCTCTACTTGTGCATACTCTTCTTCCTCTTCTGACTCTGGAAGTGCAAAAGCATAACGTTCGATGACGGACCATAATTCATCTTTACCCAATCCTGTTTCAGATGAAAACAGCACAAAATCATCTTCAGGTACAAAGCTCAAACCGTGCTTAACGATTTTGACATGCTTGTCCCATTTACTACGTGGAATCTTATCGGCTTTGGTCGCTACAATACATACATCACGTTCGTAGTATTTGAGCCATTCATACATAATCACATCATCTTTGGAAGGCGGATGACGAAGGTCGATTACCAGTACTACCATACGTAATGTTTCACGCTCAAGTAGATACTTTTCAATCATTTTACCCCAAGCTTCACGCTGGCTTTTGGAGACTTTGGCATAACCATATCCAGGAAAATCGACGAAATACATCGATTCGTTGATCATATAGTAGTTAAGATGTTGAGTTTTACCTGGTGTTGCACTGGTACGTGCCAGGTTTTTACGGCTAATCAAGCGGTTAGTCATTGAAGATTTACCTACATTAGATCGTCCTGCTAGAGCAATCTCTGGCAACCCATCTTCCGGGTATTGGTTCGGACGCACCGCGCTAATAATAAATTCCGCGCTATTTACTTTCATAATTACAAGTTCCCCTTTAGTTAGAAGTTGAAGGTAAATCGCTGAACAGTTAGCTTCAATCGCTCCATAAATAGATTATTCTTTCGATCGCTGTTAAGATCAAATATCTTGAAATACTGCTGATCGCAGTAGATATTTGATCTTAAAGGCGAGCGCTTCGCTTCTATCGAATAATTCTATTTACTTCGCTACGGCTAAAAAAGTTCTGCTATCCCTTACAACGGATTAGTAATAGTATAGCACATCAAATAAACGGAATCGCTCTATTTTACTGCTTATAGAACGATTCCGTTGGTTGGTTGTTATGAAGTTGAGCTGTTTTAGATTAAAGGTTGGATCGTTTCAGGTATTTCTTTTGGAGCGATAAGTGCTTCTTCTAGTACCTGATCCATATGAGATACTGGAACAAAGGTAAGATCATTTCTTACGCTTTCTGGGATGTCACGTAAGTCGCGTTCGTTATCCATAGGAAGTAAGATTTTTTTGTATCCTGCACGGTGAGCAGCTAGCGTTTTTTCTTTTAAGCCACCAATCGGCAATACACGTCCACGTAGTGTGATCTCACCTGTCATAGCGACTTCTTTGGATACAGGGCGACCGGTCAATGCGGAAATAAGAGCTGTTGCGATCGTGATCCCTGCGGAAGGGCCGTCTTTGGGAATAGCACCTTCTGGAATATGAATATGAATATCATTTTTTTCATGGAAATCGTCTGCGATATGCAGGGCTTTGGCTTTGGAGCGTGTGTAACTGAATGCAGCTTGTGCTGATTCTTTCATGACATCGCCTAGTTTACCTGTTAGCATTAATTTACCACTACCCGGTACAACTGTCACTTCGATCGTTAGCGTTTCTCCGCCAACTTCTGTCCATGCTAGTCCGGTTACACTACCGATTTGATCTTCTTTTTCAATCAAACCATAACGGAATTTAGGTACGCCTAAATAATCTTTGATTTGATCAGGTTCAATCGATACTTTTTCTAAATTATCTGAGACAATCGCTTTCGCTGCTTTACGACACAATGCAGCGACTTGCTGTTCTAAGTTACGTACACCGGATTCACGTGTATACTCACGAATCATGCGTAACAAAGCATCTTCACCAATTTCTAATTGCTCAGGCGTTAGACCATGTTCTTCGGTCTGTTTAGGCAATAAATACTGCTTAGCAATCTGCATTTTCTCAAGTTCGGTATATCCCGGAATAGAAAGCATCTCCATCCGATCCAATAATGGACGAGGAATACTTTGTACACTATTGGCTGTCGTTACAAACATAACGTTCGACAGGTCAAACGGCACTTCGATAAAATGGTCACTAAACGTATTGTTTTGCTCGGGATCAAGCACTTCCAACAATGCCGCCGAAGGATCGCCACGGAAATCAGAAGCCATTTTATCAATTTCATCCATTAGAAATACTGGATTGGTTGAACCTGCTGTTTTCATTCCTTGAATAATACGTCCAGGCATAGCACCTACATACGTACGACGATGCCCGCGAATCTCAGCTTCATCACGTACACCACCTAATGAAATACGCACAAATTCACGTCCTAAAGACTTAGCAATCGAACGAGCGAGTGACGTTTTACCCACACCCGGAGGTCCAACTAGGCAAAGAATAGGGCCTTTTAGCTTTTTCACCAATTTCTGTACCGCTAGATACTCAAGTACACGTTCTTTGGGCTTGTCGAGTCCATAATGATCTTCATTCAAAATCGCTTCTGCATGATGTAGATCCAGATCATCGTCTGTCGATTTCGACCACGGCAAGCTGATTAACCAGTCTACATAGTTGCGAATAACACTACCTTCCGCAGAACTAGCAGGCATTTTCTCTAAGCGATCGATTTCTTTTTCAATCTTCTCTTGCACTTTCTCAGGTACTGTAAGTTCAGATAGTTGCTGGCGCAATTCTTCCACTTCACCCGCTCTACCTTCTTTTTCACCTAGCTCTTTTTGGATCGCTTTCATTTGTTCACGCAAATAATATTCACGTTGTGTTTTTTCCATTTGTTTTTTAACACGTTGGTTGATTTTGCGCTCTAATTCTAGTACTTCACGTTCATTATTTAAAATATCTAACAAACGTTCCAAACGAGCACGAATATCTACAGTTTCCAAAATATCTTGTTTGTCTTTGATCTTGATCAACAGATGACTGGTAATTACATCTGCTAATCGACCCGGTTCTTCAATATCAGATACCGCTGCTAATGTCTCTGGCGTTACCTTTTTGGACAAATTAATATAATGTTCAAATTGAGTCAATACCGTCCGCATCAATGCGCTAACTTCCGGATCATTGGTTTCTTCTTCCGGTAGCTCTCTCGCTTGAACTTCATAATATTCTTCATTATCAATATATTGAATAATTTCTGCACGTTCCAGACCTTCAACAAGTACACGAATCGTTCCATTAGGCAGCTTCAACATTTGTCTGACTTTAGCTACCGTACCGATTCTAAAAATCTCGTCCTCGCTCGGCTCTTCGATGCTGACTTCCGATTGCGAACAAAGAAGAATTAAATTATCGTCAACCATCGCTTTTTCTAATGCCTTTACAGATTTATCTCGTCCTACATCCAGATGCAATACCATACTTGGATAGACAAGTAGTCCTCTCAAAGGCAGTAAAGGAAAACGACGCCCCTTATTTTTATTTGGTCCCATCGCTTTCAACCTCCTATGCTTGTGCGTATCATACTGCCTATATCATTCCTAGTTTACCAAATATCACATTGAAAAACCAATGATCCTCCAACCGATCAAATTTAGCTTAAATTCATGTAAAAAAAGATACTGATTGAGGCAACTTCCTCTACCAGTATCTTTAAGTTTACGTTATATCATTAATCAAAATATTTACTTAGCTGCAGGTGCATGACGTTCTTCGCGACCTGGAATTTTACCTGTTGCTTCAAAAGCGACAACAATCGCATCGATTTCTTTTTTCAATTCGACAACCATGTCTGCTTCTGGCACTTTACGAATCATTTTACCGTAGCGGAAAAGTAATCCTTCTCCACGAGCACCAGCGATACCGATATCAGCTTCTTTCGCTTCACCCGGTCCATTTACTGCGCAACCCAATACAGATACTTTAATCGGCACTTTCAATTTGGAAATATACTCTTCAACCTCATTCGCAATCGAGAATAGGTCGATATCCAAACGTCCACAAGTTGGGCAAGATACCAATGTTGCTGCATTTGTAATCAATCCGAATGTTTTGAGAAGTTCACGAGCTACTTTCACTTCTTCTACAGGATCAGCACTCAAGGAAATACGTACAGTTGAACCGATTCCTAAGGCTAATAGGGCACCGATACCTGCTGAACTCTTGATTGTTCCTGCATTCAATGTTCCTGCTTCTGTAATTCCTAAATGAAGTGGATAAGGAATCACTTTAGCCGCTTGGCTATAAGCTTCGATCGCCATTGGCACATCAGATGCTTTAAGCGAAACGATAATATCGTGGAAATCCAGTTCTTCCAAAATACCGATATGGAATAATGCACTTTCTACCATTGCTTCTGGTGTTGGGTAACCGTATTTCTCAAGCAAATGATTTTCAAGTGATCCTGCATTTACACCGATACGAATCGGAATATTTTTTTCTTTACAAGCACGTACAACAGCTTCGACTTTATCACGTCTACCGATATTACCCGGGTTGATACGTACTTTGTCGATTCCATTTTCGATCGCAAGTAAAGCTAACTTATGGTTAAAATGTATATCCGCTACTAGAGGGATATGAATACGTTTTTTGATTTCTTTAATTGCTTCTGCTGCTTCTTCGTTATTAACAGTTACACGAACAAGCTGGCAACCTGCTTCTTCTAAACGAAGGATTTCAGCTACAGTTGCTTCTACATCTGCTGTTTTGGTTGTACACATACTTTGAATCAAGACTTCATTACTGCCACCAATTGTCAAATCTCCGACTTTCACCGGTCTTGTGTTTTCTCTCAAAAACATTTATTTTGCTCCCTTACATGTGGGCTTAATCGCAAACCAGCCTTTATTCCACAAAGGAAAAAGGCCGGCGCGTTATCTATGAACATCATAGAAGAAACGCATACTCAACCTTTACGTCAAGTTATTATGCACTTTCTTCTTGCTTTTTATCTTTGCCTGTCTGCAATTCTGGAACCACTTTGTCCTCAACGACTTGTTGAGTAATAACACATTTGGTTACATCGTCACGAGACGGTACTTCATACATCACATCAAGCATAATGCTTTCGATGATCGCACGAAGTCCACGAGCACCTGTGTTGCGTTTGATCGCTTCACGGGAAATCGCTTCAAGTGCACCTTGTTCGAATACTAATTCTACATTGTCCATTTCCAACATTTTGGAATATTGTTTTACCAATGCATTTTTAGGTTCGGACAAAATACGTACCAATGTCTCTTCATCTAGTGGTTCTAGAGCAGAGATAACTGGCAAACGTCCTACAAATTCAGGAATCAATCCGAATTTAAGCAAATCTTCTGGCAATACCATACTTAAGTATTCGCCTGCTTTCAATTCTTTTTGACCTTCATTGTTAGAGTTAAAACCGATTACTTTTTTACCGATCCGGCGTTTGATATATTGTTCCAGACCGTCAAAAGCACCACCTACGATAAACAAGATGTTAGTGGTATCGATTTGAATAAATTCTTGATGAGGATGCTTACGTCCGCCTTGTGGTGGAACAGAAGCAACAGTACCTTCTAGGATTTTCAGCAATGCTTGCTGAACACCTTCACCGGATACGTCACGAGTGATTGAAGGATTTTCAGATTTACGAGCTACTTTATCGATTTCATCGATATAGATAATGCCGCGTTCTGCTTTTTCTACATCATAATCAGCAGCTTGGATTAATTTAAGCAAGATGTTTTCAACATCTTCCCCTACATAACCTGCTTCTGTTAGTGAAGTAGCATCAGCAATAGCGAAAGGCACATTTAAGATACGAGCCATTGTTTGCGCAAGCAACGTTTTACCAGAACCTGTTGGTCCTACAAGCATAATGTTACTTTTTTGCAATTCAACGTCTTCGATTTTACTTTGTGAATTTACACGTTTGTAGTGATTATATACAGCTACAGACAATGATTTTTTGGCTTGATCTTGTCCGATAACGTATTGATCCAAAATCGCACGGATTTCTTGTGGTTTTGGGATATCTTTAAGATCTAACTCTTCTTCATGTCCCAATTCCTCTTCAACGATCTCTGTGCAAAGTTCGATACATTCATCACATATATAGACACCAGGACCTGCTACAAGCTTACGGACCTGATCTTGAGATTTTCCGCAAAAAGAACATTTAAGTTGTCCTTTTTCATCATTAAATTTAAACATGCAAACACCCCTCTTTAGCTTGTGATCGGACGAGTGAGAATTTGATCTATAATTCCGTAAGCTTTCGCTTCCTCAGCTTCTAAGAAATAATCGCGATCAGTATCTTTTTCAATCTTGTCTAAAGATTGACCCGTACGTTCTACATAAATTTGGTTCAATTTTTGACGTGTTTTGATAATCCATTCAGCATGGATCTTCATATCTGAAGCTTGTCCGCTAATACCACCAAGCGGTTGATGAATCATAACTTCGCTGTTCGGAAGTGCATAACGCTTGCCTGGAGCACCTGCTGTTAACAACAGTGAACCCATGCTTGCAGCCATACCGATACAGATCGTCGATACATCCGGCTTAATGAATTGCATTGTATCGTATATACCCATCCCTGCTGTGACAGAACCACCAGGAGAGTTGATGTATAGGTGAATGTCTTTCTCTGGATCTTCCGCAGCTAAAAACAATAGTTGTGCAATAATGAGATTGGCTACATCATCATCAATCGCCGTGCTCAGAAACACGATACGGTCTTTGAGCAATCTTGAATAAATATCGTAAGATCGTTCACCTCTACTGGTTTGTTCGACAACCATAGGTACTAGACTCATAAGACCAACCTCTTTTCTTTGTCATGACTTGTGCCATGAAAATTAGGACGTATAAAAAAGCATAGAAATAATGACACAGAACTATTTTAACATGTACTGTGTCTCATGTCATTTTTTCAGTGCTAATCATTTTATATATAAATAGGTAAAAATAAGGCACGCAAATGTATACGTGCCTTATCTAAAAAGGTTGCAAATATTTGCAACGTCCATATAAAGTTAAAAATTACTCAGCTTGCTCAGCAGCTACAGGCTCAACTTCTTTGCTGTTATCTACCAAGACTTCGATTGTTTTACGCAATTTGATTTCGTCAGAAAGACTTGCAAGAGAACCATTCGCAGCAAGAATGTTACGAACTTCTTCAGCATCACGTTGGAATTGTCCAGCCATTTTTTCCAATTCCGCAGTTACTTCTTCTTCAGAAACTTCGATGTTTTCTTCTTTAGCGATTTGTTCCAACACTAGGTTGTTACGAACGCGTTTGGAAGCTTCTTCTTTCATTTGCTCTTTAAGATCATCTGTTGTTTGACCAGAGAATCCTGTGTACATTTCAAGGTTCATACCTTGTTGACGAAGACGGTTGTCAAAGTCACGAACCATGTTTTCTGTTTCAGAGCTGATCATTGCTTCAGGAATTTCTACTTCAGCGTTTTCAGCTGCTTTTTCAACTGCTGCTGTTTCTTTTGCTGCTTTTACTTCGTTTTCTTTACGAGTAGCGATTTGAGATTTCAAATCTGCTTTGAACTCATCAAGAGTATCGAATTCACTTACGTCTTTAGCAAACTCATCATCCAATTCAGGAAGATTTTTGCGTTTGATTTCGTGAAGTTTTACTTTGAATACTGCATCTTTACCAGCAAGTTCTACCGCATGGTAGCTGTCTGGGAAAGTTACACTTACGTCTTTGAAGTCACCAGTAGACATACCTACTACTTGCTCTTCAAATCCAGGGATAAAGGAGTTAGAACCCAATTCAAGAGAATAACGCTCTGCTTGTCCACCTTCGAATTGAACGCCATCTACAGAACCGTCGAAGTCAATAACAACTACGTCTCCGTTTTCAGCAGCGCCTTCTTCAAGTACAGACAATTCAGCATGACGTTGTTGCAAACGTGTCAATTCTTCGTTCACGTCTTCTTCGCTAACTTCAGCTTTAGCAACAGGTACTTCTAGTCCTTTGTATTCGCCCAATTTAACTTCAGGTTTTACAGTAACTTTAGCTTTGAATTTGAAAGTTTCGCCTTTTGCGAATTGCTCGATTTCGATTTCAGGACGATCAACCGGGAAAATATCTGCTTCGTCAACAGCTTCAGAGTAAGCTTCTGGAAGCAAGATATCGATTGCATCGTTGTAAAGACTTTCTACCCCAAAGCGTGCTTCGAAAATAGACCGTGGCACTTTACCTTTGCGGAAACCAGGGATGCTGGTTTTTTTAACTACTGTATTGAATGCTTTATCAAGTGCCGCGCTTACACGCTCTGCACCTACTTCTACCTCAAGAACCCCAAGGTTCTTTTCTGTTTTTTCCCATTTTGCTGTCATTTCAAGTATTCCCCTCCAAAAAATATTTCACATTGTATAAATGTTAATTTCACGTACAGAATAACCATTATAGTATATACAACTATCGATGGTTTTTCAAGCGTGATTCCTTTGATGGTCTGGACTCTCTGTTCTTGGATCAAGAACGTGGCAATTGTCCTGACACAAATTGATGCATAGCGCGATAAGCTTGCTCATAGCGGAAGCGAATATTATCGGTTACGCCGTAGAGGAGACGGATACTTTCTTCCTCCTTGGTGCCTTCTAGCGTCTCAGAAACGGTCTGGTGAAGCGCAGCTGCCCAAATATCCAATTCGGCATCATCACCTCTGACAATGTACTGATAATTCGAAGTACCGTAAGCAGCCATCATAAATTGTGACCATAGTTCCTGAGCAAAATAAAACAGATTAGGCGCATCGCTTTCTGTTTTATCAGCCACTCGCTCCAAAATCTGAATAACCGGTAAAGGAAACTCAGCTGGCTCTAAAGGAACATTTTCAATCTCAACTTCTATCCATTCATGATCACGTTCAAAGCTTACATTACCCAAATGTCCACGCCTGCGCAACGTTTGCAAAATACGGAACTGAATTAACGGATGTTGCTTACCTGTTTTTAACCAATCAATCAATTCATCATCGATCTTCGGTTGATCGAGATAAGATAATTGTTCAAGTGCCAACAACGTACGTTCGGTTACCGGCTGTTCCATCGCTGTTTCTAATAATTTAGATTCATAAGAATGGTCTGCTGATTGCTTCCCTTTAATACGATCTCGCATGATTGTATCACTATTTGTATGATTTTCTTCATCTTCTTGTTGATCCAAAGCACTACTTTCGATAGCGGCTTCTGGAAAACTCATACGTAGCCAGCCCAAAAGAGATTCCCACTCTTCCATCTGTTGCTCGCTTTGTCCCTGACAATGCAGTAAAAAATCCAGTAAAGCCATGGCTTCACCGTATCGTTCGGTCTCTAACATATTGGTTAATTCAATCTGATAAAAGTCTAGCGTTTTGGGAAACAAAATAACATTCCCTGATGATTCTGTATGTGAATTCGTTGAGTCCGTTATAATAGCACCTCCTACATTTCAATGCTAACTGTATAATGAATAGGATAAAAATATTCATGAATATTAAGATTTTATGATTATAACATAGCTTGTCTCTGCTTCAAAAAGTATGTAACAGTTCTTGAATGACTACATCACCATATTTTACAATCTAAAAAAAGTGTTGTCTTACTTATTAATGCTGTGCTATACTATTTTTGTTGCGCTTCAAACGCACATTCTATTTGTCTCAGTAGCTCAGCTGGATAGAGCAACGCCCTTCTAAGGCGTCGGTCGGGGGTTCGAATCCCTCCTGGGACGTAACGAAAAGAAGTATTCTATATTTTATAGAATACTTCTTTTTTTTGTTTATTGATGTGTCTTTGCCGATAAAAACAGTTCTTTTTTATTATATAATTCATGCTACTGGTTTAGGATAAAATACGTTTTTGTCCTTCTAGTGCTTGGATCGGTTTGATATTTTGTGTAAATTCTAATGTTCCCATGTATTTACCTTCTTGATCTCGAATCGCAAAATAACGAATATAGATAAATTGATCTTTTAACGGAATCCAGAAATCTTCTATATCTTTCACGCCTGCTTTGAAATCTCGAAGCAATTCTTCAACGACATGAACACTTTGTGGAGGATGACAATTTTGTACAGTTCGACCGATCACAGCTTTGGTGCGAGCAAAGATTCGTTCTTTGCCATGGGAGAAATAACGAACCACATCATTTTCATCAATAAATGTAAGATCAACAGGTAAATGATTCATCATCAGCTCTAACTGCTGTACAGAAAGTATGCCTGTTTCGAGATGAATATAACCTGAACGTTCTTCAGTAGACTGTACAGGTAATGGCTGGCGGTCAGGCTTCCATTCGTGTTCAGGATCAATTAAGCAAAATCCGATCTGGTCACTTTCCCGAGCAATGGATACCCATTCATCTTCTGTTAATTTATCCAGCGCCATAGGTATTAAAATATGTTCCTCTTTGAAAATCATCTCACTGACTTCACGACTGACTTGTTCGATACAAGCAATCACTTGTTCTGCATTGCCATTGTAATCGATCAGGTATTGTTTGGCTTCTTTGATCGCTCCACGAATCGCATCATCGACACCCCACATCACTTTGGTTGGTCCAAAAATGCCGTACTTTTCTAAAAACGGAAAAATCAAATTTTCTTTACGACTGTAATGTTTGTCCACATCATATAATAAACTTAAATCTTCCAGTAATTTAAGACGGTTATGCTCGTCATCTGATTTACGAAATTGATCTAGATGCAGACTGATTGAGAAATGCAATAAACGATCCAATTCTGCATTTTCTTTTTTTAATGTATATACAGGGTGTCCTGGTTGTTCTTCTGGTTGATAAGAACGATGAATATCTTGGATAGAGCCTTTGAAAATCGCTGCATGGACACTACATAATCGTTGTACCTCTTCAACAGGAATCCCTTCGTCTTCCATCAAGGATTGTTCTAAAATCGAAATTTCCTCTACCGTAATATCACCTACGGCTTCTGTAAATCTGGCTTTGACTTCTTCCGTACTTTTGCCTTGATGAAGTTCTTTGATAATTTCTTTAAGTAGTTGTTGGCGGTTGTTGTCTAACGAACTACGGTGTTCCCGGTTGTTAATTAATTCGCTCATGATATCCATTCCTTCCGTATCGACCCTGCTTGATAATCCTATTGTTAACTGAGAACTATTCTCAAACAGATCGTAACATGCGCTTAATACCAACGTAGTGATTGCAATCACTATCGATACGATTGACTGAAATAAGAAAAAGCCTTTCTTTTATCATCAAGAAAGGCAGGTGCATATCATGAATAGCTTCTATTGATTAAAATGAACCAAGCCATCGATTTTGACAGGTAAGCCGGTACGGATCGATTGATTAGCCGCTATGCCTGTTAAAATAGAGCGTGCTCCATCGACATGATCGGCTGCGCGGTGGAAGGGATCTTCAACAGGATCGCCGAATAAATCGTTCAGAAGAACAGGATCACCGCCGCCATGACCGCCTTCTTTTTCTTCCACTTCTACTTCGTAGGCTTCCGCGAACATAGGGAATACTTTGATCGTTTTGCGCTTGAGAGCACCTTCGTCTGCTTTTTCTCCGCCTGCATTTACATAAGATTTCTCGACCACTTCCATTTCGATACGTCCTTTGGTTCCGTTAAAAGCAATACGGTATCCTTCCCACGGCATATAAGCATTTAGAGAGTACGTGAGCATAGCTTTATTTTTGTACCGAACCACAACGCTCATTGTGTCCTCTATATTAATTCCATCTCCAAACACACTCTGATCTCGAATATAACCGTCTTCATGTTCAGCATCCAGATACATCGCTTTTAGATTCGGATTGGTATCTAGTGGTAACGCAAACGGATCATTTTTAGCGACTTCGCTGCCTGTAGAACGTGCATAAAAATGAGTTTCTCCTCGTTCTTCTGCATTTTCACGTCCATAAAATAATAAGTCGCCCATAGCAAATACCGTATCCGGTTGTGAACCGATCCAGAAGTTCACCAGATCGAAATGATGAGTTGATTTGTGTACTAATAATCCACCGCTATTGCGCTTGTCTCGATGCCAGCGACGGAAATAATCTGCTCCATGTTCGGTATTCAGCAACCATTCAAAATGAACAGAAGTCACATCGCCAATCGTGCCATCTGCAATCAATTCTCGTGCTTTGGTATGATGAGGAGCATAACGATAATTAAATGTCACACGTACTTTCTGACCGGTACGCTCTACTGCATCGATAATTTCCTGACATTTATGTTCGTCTACTGTCATCGGTTTTTCTGTGATCACATCGCATCCTAATTCCAGTGCTTTGATAATATAACGATGATGGGTACGATCGACACTGGTGACAATCACAACATCTGGCTGTTTGTCATGAATCATTTGCTCGAATTGATCTGCGGTATATAGATCTACAGCATGGTAATTATATTTATCTTGTAATAATTGATTAGCATGACGTGCGCGAGTGCTATTGATATCACATAGTCCTACTAATTCTGAAGTCTCTCGGTATGTATTTGCTATAGCTCCATAGAAAAATTCAGCCCGTCCACCTGTACCTACCAATACATATTTTTTTAAAGTCATGCTGTTTTCCCCTCTCATCACTGTATAATTGGTTATCCAAAGAGTAGCAAATAAAGCATGATATTTCTCCGCAAATCTTGTTTTATTTCATATATACCGCTTATTTTGTTGTGATATACTTATTTTAAGAGAACGCTTACAGATATAAATATACATATTGTACATATAAGCTTATCCATCAGGAGGACGTGGAATATGAATCATGCAGATAAGACACGATCAAGCTTGACCGATACTCAGACTCCCCATTCACTCACGGTAGAATATGCAGGACGGAGCGATTATTTTGCGATGACCCATGAGCATTTTCATCCTCATTATGAAGTGTATATTTTGCTATCAGGGGAACGGCATTATTTTATACGAGATCAGATCTATCGTGTGCAACAAGGAGATATTGTTTTTATCGCCAAAAATGAATTGCATCGTACACTTCCTGCTGAACTCCCTGAGCATGAACGTATTGTGATGTACTTTAATGATCATTTTGCTGAAAATCATTTTGCCGTACACAGTGCCTGGATATTGTCTTTATTTCAGTCCAAGCAACCTGTTTTTCATTTATCTGCACGAGAGCAATCTCATCTGAATCCTCTTATACAAAAACTATTGCGTGAGTTAACTGTACAAGCGCCGGGCTATGAATTATGTATGCAGTGTATTGTGACTGAATTATTAATTACCTGTGCTCGTCTCCATCGTGAGCAAGCTCAGCTCCCTGCCACAATCGGAACTGAAGCTCATCAGCATATGTCTGAAGTGGCTCGCTACATTAAGTCTCATTATCAACAAGAGATTTCGTTGCCTTTGCTTGCAGAACAATTTCATTTAAGCCCGTCATACCTCAGTCGAATTTTCAAAAAAACAACAGGATTCAGTATCACCGAATATTTGAACACCATACGTATTCAAGAAGCACAGCGATTATTACGAGAATCTGAGCTTAAAATTATTGATATCGCAAATATCGTAGGCTTCGGTAACTTTTCGCATTTCGGTAAAATGTTTAAGCATCTATCTCAGGTAAGCCCTCGTGAATATCGGGACTCAGCCAAGCATCTGGGTATACAGATATCCAAATAGATTAGTGTATCGCTTGATGCTGTAGCCATTCTTTTTTGAGCAATGCATATTGAAATGTATTTTCGTATTTAGGAGTGCCATCTTCATAAGTGGTCATCGATACAAATTCAACAAAACAACCTTCTTGGCGCATATGGAATCGTTCACATAGTTTTTGTGATCTGTGATTATCATCTTCAACGTATGCATATAGTCTTCTTGCATCCATTTGTGTAAATAGATATGCTAGAAGCGCTTTTACACTTTCACTGGCATAGCCTTTACCTTCACATCGAGCATTAAAATTCCAACCTATACAATAGGTATCCGGTTCTTCTTTTAACGCAAATAATTCTCCTATCAGTTCATTGCTTTCTTTCAAGCAGACTGCTATATAAGAATCATCTTTACTTCTTTTTTCAATTTTCAAATGTGCTTCTTTTAATGTACTGATCTTGTCATCCAGAAAACAATTCACTCTCGGATGTCCTAGATATTCTAATAGACCTTCGGCATCTGCTTCAATAAAATTTCTCAATCGTAATCGCTCTGTTTCAATATTGTGCATGATTGTTCTCCTATTGTTTTTTTGATTAGAAACTATGTATACCATATCGCAATGCAATGCTACATTCAATTAAAGGAGCCTAAAGCAGTGAATGACTTTTATCATGCGCTAGCCTATGTCAATCAAATGATCTATACACCTAATCAATTCATAATCAAAGCTGTCCAAGAAGAAGCACAAAATGCAGATTATGGTGCAGGAATTTTTCAGTTAAATTCTAAATCTATTCGATTTAGAGTCGCAAAAATAACACCTACTAAGATCGGACAATTTGTTGCTTTTTGGGAAAAAGATGAGCATGATAAAAACCAACCTTTTTCATATGCAAAGGCTACAGATCTATTGGTGATCAATACGTTTACTAGCGATAATCATTGGGGGCAATTTGTATTCCCCAAAGAAGTACTTTTCAAACAAAATATTCTTAAAACAGCTACGACAAAAGGAAAAATGGCTATTAGAGTGTATCCTAAATGGGAAAAGCCTACTAGTAAACAAGCGATCGACACACAGAAATGGCAATTAGACTATTTTGTGGAGCTTAATGATTCGGATTGCTTAGCTATACCCCAGTTATTGAATCTATACACTACTTGAAATGGAGTGCCTAAAAAAGACTTCTATCTCCACCGATGGATATCATCGAAGTGTGAGAATAGAAGTCTTTTTTATTTCATACGGTTATTAAGCAGGTAACAAACCTCGTAAAGCCAGTGAAACCGTACCTTCACCCTGTTCAAGCACGACCCAGTTTACAGCCAGTGCATTTTTTAATTGTTCGATCTGATCAAGACTAAGCTTGATATCATCTAAGCGACCTTCGCCTTCGGTATAATCATCATCTTCCTCAAGCAAAAATCGGTAATCCAACCACATTTTAAGACCCTGAACCGTATTAAATGTAATTCGATATCCCTCTTTGACCGCTTGTACTAAAGGTTCTCCATGCTCTGCCGCATAGGTGAACCATTCTTGAAAATCAGTCTGTGAAGAAGTGATCTGTTCCAATGGAGCTACGTCTTGACGCTCCAAAGCATCGATCAGTTGGTCTTGCGTTATTCCATCACGACGTAAGCGTTCTAGAATCAATGCAGTACGTTGTGACACTTTAACTTGTACACTCATGATGATTCCTCCAAGATTAGTGGTCAGATTGATGGTTCGTTAATGTTCGTCTCTTCGCATAACTTTCATATTGGCGAGTACCAGTGCACCTAGCAATACAGCAATCGAAATCGACCATAATAATGTATTCGATGCATTGGTGTAATCAATAATAATTAACCGAATAATCGCTGTAATACCAATATAGATAAAATAACGTAACGGGAAATGGAATCCACTTTTGAAATACTGAATAATTAATGCAATAAATTCAAAATACAAAAAGAAGACCAAAAGCTGTTCTGTAAATTCATAATCGGTTTTACCTACATCTGAATCAATAAACATAAAACTAAAAATATACCATGTTTCTTTCAATAGAAAAAAGGTCAATGTGAAACCTACCAATACAAGGGTTACATTTAATATCCCTTGTAAAATAGCAGGCACTTTATAAACATAATTCATCCACGGTTTCAAGGTCATCCTCCTTATAGCTTGCTCATTTCAGCTTATTACTTGTTGACGATTGGATTATAAATAAAGACAAAGATGTTGAATATTCATGCTGTATCTCTAGATTATACAGGCGGAATTGAGATGCCGCAATGAAACGATACAACGGTTTACATTCATATTTACATTTTACTTTTTATACCATTTATTCCTAAAAATTTATTTATTGATTAATTCATACAATTAACTTATTATAGATTCTGCAAGCCCATCTTATACTAAGAGGAGTGATTTGTTTATGGCTCAACGCGAAGTACACATTTCTGTGATTAATGTAACGGATAGTGAATTGGTTTTGGAAAGTAAAACAAATTTGGCTCATGGTGAATGGGTTGTCTCCCCAACTAATGTCCCTAACAATGCAAAACCAGCTACTTTTGAAGCAGATTCAGATGGATTCGCTACGGGTGTAGAAGGTACGCTGTATTACAAGCTACCTCAAGGAGAGATCACTCTATATTTTGATGATCCGTATGTAGGTTCGGATGGATTTTCGGCACAAAGTAGTTCACCTGCTTACAATATACAGGTGATTGGTGGTAGTGGAAATGTATGTAATGTGACTTATCTAATTAGTAACACGTAAATAAAAAGATTTTTGAAGTGTATGCTCACTTATCTTTTTTATTTTTGTTATTAAACATAGAAAGAAGTCTCCCCATTTGAACAATGAGAAGACTTCTTTTTTTACGTCCCAGGAGGGATTCGAACCCCCGACCGACGCCTTAGAAGGGCGTTGCTCTATCCAGCTGAGCTACTGAGACAAATCAGATATGTATGCAACACAACATTATTGATTATACTCTATTATGTATTTAATTTCAAAAAAAATTATTATATACTTATAATTACCTGTTTTTTGTGTGCTATATGTGGTACTTTATATTCAATTATAAGTTTCAATTGGAAAAAAGTGGATTAATATACCTATATCGAATCTCCCACGCATACATACCTTTGTTACTTGCAAACGCTCCCACATCTTTTTCAATAATACCCTTGTCGGTTTCCTTTTCCTATAGCATTTGCCTACAATTGAACTGAAATGGAGGTATTCATATGGCTACACCCATCTCCGAAAAGGAACTGGGCTTACTTATTCATCGGATGAACTTAGACTCATCTTCTGATGCTGACGATCGTAAGTCTGGTCAATCATCTTATTCATCGAACGGTAATGGATGGATTCAGGTAGAGAATCATCAGATTATGGTGACTTCACCGGATGAAGGTAAAAAACCAGCTACGATCTGTGCAGTCTCTCCGTTAACCTTATTGATTAATGGTATTCCTTTAAATGGTGCGACTGAAGTCACTGAAGACGATATTATTACTTGGGATATAAAGTACCCGCCATTATTTGAAATCAAAGTCTCCCGCGACCGGATGGAAGCTGTATTGATTCTGTATTCGCGTGAAAAATATACATGGGAACTACAAGATGTACCTGCATCTGATCGTGCTTTTATTAAAGGCGCTCCCAATAAAGAACTTGTGATTGATGTAGTGAAATTTAACCATATTATTAACACGCTCGAAAAGCTAGGAATTCGCAAACATTTGGATACCGCAGCGATCATGGCAGAATTGGAACACCCTACGCATCAACCGGTAGTCGTTGCGCGTGGCAAAGCATCCACCCCGGGCATAGATGCAAGGCTAGAGTTATTTTTCCCTGAACAAGTAGAGACGATCTTCCATGAAATTGGTGGTGTGATCGATTATCGTAGCCATCGCCGCATCCCTTCTGTACATGAAGGAGACGTGATCGCGGTAAAACATGCGCTGGTTGATGGAATTCCTGGCTATGATGTGTATGGAGATATGCTTCCGCCTACACCTGCTCAAGATATTATTGTTGTGGCCAAAGACTCCACTGAAATGAACGATAAAGGTGAGATTATTGCGCTTGCTCCCGGCAGACCCCGTTTAACAGGTAAAAAAGTGCATCAATTCGATATTTCTAATGCTTTTATCGTAGAAGGTAATGTCGATCTAAGCACAGGTAATATTGTGTTTTCAGGAGATGTGATTATTCATGGTCATGTAACAGATCATATGATTATTGAATCACTAGGTAATGTCTATGTTCATGGAAATGTATACAACTCTACAATTACAGCGACAGGTAGTATTCTGGTGAAAGGCAATGTGATCAGCGGTCAATTGTACTCAGGCTACTTCGGTGTGATGTTCAATCGAATGTATATGGTCTCCAAGCAGCTCAAGCAAGAAATGGAGCGCTTAGAAATTGCAGCTCAATTACTGAATAACGAAATTCGGGCTCGCAAGCAAACGGTGCGTTACGGACAAGTCATTATGCTATTGCTCGAAAGTAAATTTAAAATCATTCCTGAACTGGCTCGTGAACTGTTACAAGTATTTGCTAGTATTCAGCAAGTACAGACTGAACAAAACGAACAGTTATTGCTCTTGCTTCAGCAAATTATTCAATCTGCTCAAGTAGCCGATGTCTTTTGTGAACAGACATTAGCACGTATGCGATTACTACTAGAACAATTACATTCGAATGTCGCCAGTATGCAAGAAACACAAGTGAGTATTGAAATGGCTCAGTGTCAGGGAGCTATTATCAAATCCAATGGTGATATTGTTGTTACCAAAGCAGGCGTGATTCAAAGTGAGCTGTATTCTGCTGGAAGTATTGCTTTTCTAGATGAACATTCAGTATGTCGTGGTTCTCAGCTAGAAGCGATGGATCGGATAGTAGCTCAAAATGTAGGTAGCGGTAGCAATGCACATTGCATTCTCAAAGCACGCACTCATATCTATGTGAACCAGATGCATAACGGCTGTATTATGATCGATAGCTATAAGTTGAATATTTGGGAAAAAGTCGAAAAACAGTTGTTCACAATGGAATATATGTTAGCTCAACAAAAGATTCCCCAACAATCTACGTTGACTTCACCTTAAATACAATCTACCGATACAATAAAATTTCAAAACAAAAACCGGTAATGGATCATCTCCATTCCGGTTTTTTTAGATGTGTACAGGCTTGACTAGATTACGATACGATTGAGGCACGCGTTCTAAAAGACGTTCTCCATAAAGCGAGGCAAACGGTTGATCTTTCATATGAATATATCCAATATAACAACCGCATGTTTTCATCTGACACGGACGTTCTTGAGACAACTGCTCTAATGAATGTCGATACAAATGTCCAATCACTCGCTTATCCTGATAACAACGCTTCACAATCCCTGAACCCTGCACATAAAAAACATGCTCGCCTGCACGACAAGCTTGTCCAAGACTATCATAATCTTGCAAATTATCTCTAAAATAAGGATCGATTCCGCTTAATTCTTCAATCTCTGCTTCGCTGTAATACCGTGGACGATCTTTGAATGCATTCACCCACACATATACATCTTCAGGTAACTTGGCTCGTAATTGGTGAATCGCTGGAAAAGCTTCACGTAGACCGACTGTACCTGCACTAAACACAATCCCTTGGTTATACAAAGTCATCCCTTGTGCAATAAATCGGTCTTCACGTACTTGTCCCGGATGGTATGTTGCCCAGAACGAAGCTTTGGCTGGATTCAATTGAGCCGTCCAATCTAATTTGACTGATAGATTCGTCTGGATAGCCACTTTAGTAATATGAGACATATGAGATAACTCAATCATCGCTTCACGATACCAAGCATGTACCAGCGCTTCTCCATACGGATTGAAAAAGATAGACAGTTGATGACCTGCATACTCTTGTTGACGTACCCACTCCATAAATTGTTCTAATTGCTGGCGATCTTGCATCAGTGTTTCTTTGCTATCGACAGTTTTGCTAAATGGACAATAAGGACAACTATAGTTACAGGAGGATAATTTACCACGATAATAAATAGTCGCCTGCATACTCATGAGCCTACATATCCTTCCATCAAAGCATACACATCTTCAGAAATAAACCAATCTCCTATCCCATCGGAGTAAGCTAGCCCTTCGGTCGTCAATTGTAATACCTGTGGTTGATCCTCATTGTCGATCAGTTCTGCCATCCCTGTCCAGATCAAGTTCTGCAATTCTGGAAAATGCTCAAGTGGCGAAGCTCCAAAACGTGCTACATAATCGGCGATCGTCAATCCTTCACGGTGTAAAATAGCTTTGAGAATAAAGCGACGCTGACGTTCTTCTAGATTAAGCACAAATCCATAATTCGCCTGATCATGACGATCTGCGGTGACATAATCTTCGATAATACTGCGTGTTGTAGCGGCACTCACTCCATAATGAGAAGCATAGTGTACATTTTGCGTATACGAACGTGCTCCGCATCCAAGCCCTGCCATCCCTTCTTCCTGACAGCTATACGGCAATAATGACTTAGAGGACGATAATGGCTTAGCAAAACGTCGCATCGAGTACTGGGTGTATCCAGCGGCTTCTAAGCGAGTACGAGCAGCATGATATAACTCCAAGCGGATATCTTCTTCCAGCCCTGTATGTCCCGGCTTTAATATCGTATTTTCACGAATATATAATGGATAAATAAAGATCTCACCGGGATCATATGATAATGCTTGTTCTACCGAATATAACCATGTCTCTATCGTCTGCTCCGGTAATCCATAGATCAGATCTACATTGAGTAACGGAAAATCATAATCGACTAACATACGTAATGCTTCACGTACTAACTCTGGCTTTTGTGGACGGTAAATCGCTTTACTTTCAGATTCGACAAAGCTCTGAATTCCCATACTTACTCGATCTGTTCCACGACGCTTTAGAATCTCTAAGCGTTCAGGTGTTACGGTATCTGGCGAAGTCTCTACAGAAATGGAAGCATGTCTAGGATCAAGCCCCATAATATTTTCAGCAATATCAAATAATCGATTCAATTGATCAGGCTGTAGTAATGTAGGCGTTCCTCCACCGATCGCAAATCGTGAAAAAGGTCGTCTCGCTACTAAAGGTGCCCATTGCTTGGCTTGACGTTCTAGCGCATCCACATACTGTTCATGTACATCTACACGCTTATCAGGCAACGTAAATAAATTGCAAAATCCACAACGAGCACCACAAAATGGAATATGCATATATAGAAAATAACTTTCCAATTGTTCTTGCTCCCATAATGATTGCAAATCATACGGTGGATCAAGTTCACGATAGGCAGTCTTATGTGGATAAGAGTAAAGATATGAACGATAAGGAGCACTCTTCATCTGTTGTTCCCATTCCTGCAACGCTGGTGTCCATTCTGCTGGTGGAAGAGCATGGAGCGGTAACTGCAATGATTCCGAATTCATAAGGCTACACTCCTTTTTGATCAATAACAGATGAATTGTACTAAATTCACCTTTTTATAATATAAATTCACGATAAGGCACGTTCCAGACCACTTCGTGAGCTAAACGATGCCCTTCGTACCCATCTTCTCCATACGCTGTTCCATGATCGGAAAAGACCAGACATAAGGTCGGTCGCTTCCGTTTGCGAAAAGCAGCAAACAAACGTCCTAATTCTCCATCAACATAACGGAGTGCCGCTCGCTGAGTCTCGATTGAATCTTTGCGAATATGATTAGGAATAAAATAATGATTCGGTCCATGAATAGCAGATACATTGAGAAATAAAAATAAACGTTGCTCTAGATCAGCTCCGTCTAACAATTGTAACGCATGATTCACTTGATGTTCTGTAGATCGTGGATTCGTCACTCCGAATGTCATTCGCCAATAACTTTCTTGAAAATAAGCAGGCAACACTTTGGCTAACTTATTTTTTTTGGTAAAAAAGATTACGCCACCGATACAGATCGTTCGATATCCTTCTTGCGCTAATCCCGATACGATATCAGGAGCATCAAACAACCATGTATACGGATGAGTACGAAATCCACTATGCTTTCCGTGAAAAAGTCGAAGATGCGAATCTTTATCCGTATTCGCAGGTGTAGGTAAAAATCCGCCGAAAAAAGCATGATGAGCTGCATACGTAAAACTGCCTGGACTATGACGCTTTTCCCATCCACCACTTGCACATAGATGAGGGCAATTGTCTTCTTCTAGCTTTGCCACATCATAGCGCAGTGTATCCAGTGTGATCATTAAAATATCGTGTGTACCTACAATTTCATTCATATTCATCATAACGCTAATCCTTTCATATACACTCATGCTCCAACCATTGCTGTAATTCCCACGCATAAGTGCCTAACCCTTGATGCTCTACATAATAAAGTAAATCTCCAAATGGATTCATATCAATAATATACGGATGTCCCCCACTACTAGGAACCAACACATCTATACCTGCGCAGAATGAATTTGGAAAACAATGCAAACCTGCCGAAGCAATCTGTTGAATCTGCAATACTTGCTCAGCAGACAGATGAGATTGATCGACCAATAAGCGCTCATTACGCAAATGTAAATTCGTGATTGGCGTGTGACTTAACCGCATCACAGCATGACCTGATTCATAGCGGCAGACCAACTGACGAATATCATAAGCTTTGTTTTGCCAGCTGTCTTTGCTAATCCATCGTTCCACATGCATACCTTCTCGCCCTAACCAATCGATGATCTGCACAATTGTAGCTGAATCTGTATAACGACGTAATCTACCTGAATTATAATAAAAAGGTTCATGGCCACTATGATCAATCCCTATAGTGGTCGTTGCAATCTCTGCACCTGTGCGCGGATTATATTGATAAGCAATAACGCCTGAAGCCGCCGATCCACAGAATAACTTGATAAACACGCGATGAATTCGATGTTGCTTCATCGATAGGCGCAACTGTTCATAATTACTCTGTTGCCCTAACAGATCAGGCACAAGTGGCGGAACCGCTACACCTGCTGCATGTAACCATTGATGACAACGCCTTTTATCGAACATTACTGCAATATCAGCAGGATCATTCATCCACTGAGCTTGCGGTAATAGTATAGAAACTTCACGCTGAAGCCAAGATAATAACCGACAATACCCGCGAAACCACTGAGCAGGATACCAGATACGTCCATGTTGAGGCTGTAAACGGCGAGCTTCTGTTGCTGAAATCAAATGCCCTACCGTATATGCATCTAAAGGGACTAAACGATCATCTATATCCCCTTCTGCATCTGATGCACCTAAAGCAATCAATTCACGTTCCACAGCAAAATGATCACCCGGTGCATCCAGACGCAATAATAACGGCACTTGATGTGAAATAGATGATGCTACCTCAATAGGATGAGACTGATGGGACTGTCTCTGAAATACCGCTTGCAATAGATCATCCAGAGATTCTCCAACACGAATCGTATGCAGTATACGAATATAAGGAACAACCAATGCAGAAGAGAGATGATGATGCGCTCTTGCTTGTTGCCAGCCAGCTGTCCGCTTATTATTTGGATTACCAAATAAAATACAAGCAGACGCAGAAGCTAGCCATTGTTGATAGGAAGATGATGGAGATCTATTCATATATCATTCATTACTCCGTCAATGCAGGATAACGCCATTCGTACTCGCCATCTTCGTCTACTTCTTGTTGGTCACCTATATCCACAGATAAGCCTGTATCTTTCCAACGTTTAATCATCGTATCCGACATATAATGATAATTTAAATTCAAATGTTTAAGCTTTTTGACCGCATCACTATTAATAAGGGCTTCTGCCCCTTTATCAGATAGTGTTCCATTCGATAAGTCGAGCGTATCGAGTTGCTCAAGTACAGGCGCATTTGCGGCTGCGATAGCGATCTCATCTTGAATTTCACTATCGGTTAGACCCAAATATTTTAATTTAGGAAAAGGATTCTGATTCAAAAATGGCAAAATATCTTCGATCGAACCATCAAATCCATAATCTTCTACGCCTAAATATAAAGTAAGTGTTGTTAATTCAGGCAAATGCGCATTATAAATCTCATTCAAAACCGATTTGGGCAAGCCTCCGCAAATAATAGTTAATGTATGTAATTTATCATGATGTAAAGGTTCTAACGATAAGCCTGTACTTCCTTGAATCGTAAACGATTCAATCTGTGGATAAGCAGCAAGTAAAGGACCAAGATTGGTCTGATTGATCCAAGACACTTCACATTCTTCTGATGACATATCGCCAATATATAGACTTTTTAAGTTCGGTAATAGGGGACTCGCTTCAATCAGAGCTGGAATAGCATCATCCATTGTATCTTCATAAGCTGCACCCCAATCCCCAATAATCAGACTGGTAATTCCCCGACAAGGCTCTGGATCACTCACCAGTCCTGTGATCAAATCTTTTAAGCGTACCCCTTTTTCATTCTGATCATAATCAACTGAGAATTTCACTTCCATACATAAACCCTCCTCGAACTAGATTTCTTTTATTTTATAACACAGATAATACTACAATCAAAGTAGGATATATATACATTTAATATAAAAATAGCTTAACCCGTCTCATACAGGTTAAGCTATTTTTGATTTAAGTATTCAGATTCAATTGATCGACTAATTTACGCAAAGCTTCACCACGATGGCTAATCGCTTGCTTTTCTTCGATCGTTATATCTGCCATTGTTTTGTTATGTGTTGGCAAATAAAATAATGGATCATAACCAAAGCCTGCATTTCCAGAAGGTTGAGAAGTAATCCAACCATCCACCGAACCTTCTGTGGTTATAGCTAACCCTGTCGCTGGATCGTACAATACCAGACAACATACAAAACGTGCTGTACTCAGCAAGGTCTGATCGGTATCTTCACCCATCTGCAATCGCTCTAGTGCATCTAGCAACTTGGCATTATTATCTGCATCTGTAGCTGATTCGCCTGCATAACGAGCCGAATAGACACCCGGTGCTCCATCCAAGCGATCCACACATAGACCTGAATCATCAGCAAGTACAGGAATACCTAGAGCATCACCAACTGTTTTGGCTTTTTTCAGTGCATTCTCTGCAAATGTTGCTCCATCTTCGACCACTTCAGGCAGATCAGGATAATCAAACATACTGCGTACTTCTTTACCCAAAGAAGCTAGAGCATGTGTAAACTCTCTAACTTTCCCTTTATTCTGAGTAGCAACAACGACAATAGAGCTACTCATCATATTCATACTTGTGTACCTGCTTGACCCGAATTAATTTTCAAAGCGATCGGTCCTAGAATTTCTTTTTGCATAGCGATCATTTTCTCAATACCTTCACTACCCAGTGCAAGCAATTGATCCAATTCGTCACGTGAAAATGGACGTTCTTCACCTGTACCTTGAACTTCTACAAATTGTCCCCCACCTGTCATGACAACATTCATATCGACTTTGGCTTTGGAATCTTCTTCATAGTTCAGATCCAGTAATGCACGATCTCCTACAACACCTACACTCACAGAAGCTAAATAATCTGTAATAGGGAATTTAGTAAATTTATTTTGAGCTGATAATTTGTTCATGGCAATCGCTAAAGCGACAAAAGAACCTGTGATTGAAGTGGTACGTGTACCTCCATCCGCTTGAATCACATCACAATCGACTGTGATTGTACGTTCTCCAAGAGCTTGTAGATCAATCACAGAACGAAGAGCACGTCCAATCAGACGTTGAATCTCCATCGTACGTCCGCCTAATTTACCTTTAGCGGCTTCACGTTGGTTACGGGTATGTGTAGCACGGGGTAACATAGAGTATTCTGCGGTTACCCAACCTTTACCCTGACCTTTCATAAAGTGCGGTACACGTTCTTCCACAGATGCCGTACATAATACTTTGGTATCGCCTACTTCAATATATACAGAACCCTCTGCATATTTGTTCACGTTCGGTGTTATCGTTAACGGGCGTAATTCGTTGGCTTGTCGTCCGTCTGTTCTCATAAATGGTTGCCTCCTGCGTCATATTCACCTTCTTATTCTAACAAACCTAACTTGTAAAAGCATCCTTATCTGACGATTGATTCTAACGTTGATGAGGAACCTTGAGATTTTCACAAAAAATAAGGTTAATACTACATAACGTTATCTATGAAAGAGGTGTCTACTCATGGAATCCAAACCAAGCAAAGTTCCTTATAATCTAAGCAGTCTAAATGTAGAACAAGCGACAAGAGAATGGTTGCTTAAACGTGGGGTAACGATTTTGGAAATAGCTGATATTGTGATGTTTCTACAAAAAAGTTATTATCCTTCACTTACGATTGAAGAGTGTGTAGAAAGCGTAGAAAAAGTACTGCTCAAACGCGAAGTACAGAATGCTGTCTTAACGGGTATTCAACTGGATATTCTTGCAGAAGAAGGAAAGCTTATCTCACCTTTACAAGAAATGATCGAAAATGATGAAGGTCTGTATGGTGTCGATGAAATTTTGGCATTTGCGATTGTAAATGTATACGGAAGTATCGGCTTCACCAATTACGGTTATGTGGATAAATTAAAACCGGGCGTTCTCGCACGATTAAATGATAAAAGTATCGGACCAATCCATACGTTTTTTGATGATATTGTAGGTGCGATTGCAGCAGCAGCAAGTAGCCGGATTGCGCATGGTAAATATAAAGAACAAGATCCCGCTGTAGATACGACCGATACTGAACTGCCTGAAGATGATGAACCGAAGCAACCAATGTAAATCCAACAAAAAAACTCTGACTCCCTAGTATGTTAAAAGGGAATCAGAGTTTTTGCTTAGGATAATTGTTATACCTATTGGAATACATTTTAGAATCCTTTGGAATGAAATAATGAAGAATCTGGTTTGGATTCTGGTTGTACATTAGATGAGGAGTGATGACCGACTTTGATATCAGGGCTAACCCACCAGTGTTTGCGTTCACGTCGTCTTTTGCTTTCTCCTGACATAAATTGCAATACGAATAGCCAGATTAAACATAACCCTGTAAATACATAAAATAAATGAATCGATATAACACCTGAATCATTACGAGTCAATAATCCAGATAATAACAACAATTCTAATACGGGATACAATAATACCGAAATAAAACGGGGTGAAGGATGATGATTACGGCATTGCCAGAGTAGAATAGCCGGAATCACATAAGCCAGAGTGATATAGAAAGCAATCAGCGCACAACCATTTGCCAAACGCCCTGAAGCAGTAGTGAATGGAATAATAGCAGCAGACCATCCTTGATGAATCATTATGTTCACCATACTGGTGATTCCTTGAATAATACCTACACCAAGTCCCATATAGACCATCGTATTACGGCAACGATACCAGACAGAACGGTACTTTTCTTGTATCATAGACATATTACTAAATATTCCGATGACTGCACCAATAAGCAGTAATAAATAAGCAAGGAATCGCAATCCTTCGACTGTGATATCCAATATCGTTCCATTTGTGCTGAACATGTTAGATGCCCCTTTCACGTTTCGGGGTGTTGACTAGACTTATTGTAAAAGGATTAGCTTAATTTTGGATGAAAATGGACTTAATCTTAGTTAAAACTAATAATGATAGGTTGCGGAGGTTGATCTGATGTCACAAGAAGTGAGTCGAGTACACAAAATTCCTTTTCGTAAAATATGTGGGCTGTTGCATATCAGGCAAAAAATTGTGAATGTCTATCCTGATTATGCTAACAAAATGGTGGTTGTGGAAACAGAGCGTAATGCTCGTAGTACAGAAACAGTTATCGAATACAAAAATAGTTATCTTGATATTCGCAAAATGTCAGCTTCCGAGTACAATCAGATGCCACATGAGCCGAATGTAACCGATAAGCTCAAAGCATTATTCGATGAAAATGAACGTGATGTGCTTCTTCGCAGTCTGCAACACACAATTCATCAATCGGAAAGACAGTTAGAACAAGTTCAATCTGCTCAAAATAAAGCACACTCTGAAGAAACATTACAGATTGCCCGGCGTGCAATTGCTAAACTAACCGGCGATCTCACTGAATAATAGTCTACTCCCCGTTAGCTAAATATAAAGTTATCTAAATACAAATATTTTGAATAAGATATACATTCCATAATAAAAAGCATGATAGAGACTGTAATTAGCCTATATCATGCTTTTTTAGTTATGGATGAGAGTTGATAATCTAACTCTATTCATGAGCTGTATAGATCCAAATTCCATCTTGCTGATATTTATGAGCACGATCACGGCGAATTAATTCTTCTAAATGTGCCAATGTCTCTGACATCGCAAATCGTAATTGATGTAAAGTGAGCTTACTATTAAATATAGACATACATACATCGTATCCATTTAAAGGTTGTATACGAATACGTTCTGCCATAGCATCCAATCGCTGTTCATGATGATCCAGTAATTTGACCGTTCGCTCTCTAAATCCTGTAAAAGGACGACGATGTCCTGGATATGCCCACTCTACTTCATATTCACCCAGTATACGTAATCCATCTAGATAAGATTGTAGTGGTTCAGGGTCACTATTTGGAATCAAACTAATATTAGGCGAAATCTGAGGTAATACAGCATCACCACAGATCATTAATTTCCAATCCGCTTGATAAAAAGAAAGATGCCCTGCCGCATGGCCGGAAGTCTGAATCGGTATCCACCAATGACCGGATATCTTAAAAGGTTGTTCTGGCGTAATTATGGATACTTGAGGTTGTGGCAATACCTGCGCAACAAAACTTTGTAAATGTTCTGGAAGCTGGTCTGTAATTTCGTTCGGCATGCCATTAACAGTGTAAAAATCAATAAGATCATGTGCTGCTGTATTGCCTTCTCCCCATGATAATCGTGCTTCTGCGAGTGAACGTGCTGACATATATACAGGTGCATCACTTTGTGCTTGTAACCAGCCAGCCAGACCATAATGATCTGGATGATGATGAGTTAAAATAATAGATTCCAATTGGGCAACGTCTAATTCGAGTGTTCCCCATACTTTTTGCCATGCGGCTTCATTTTCTTCGCTACGAGGTCCTGGATCTATAACACTCCATGTACGATCGCCAACGATAATATAACTGTTTACCCAGCGCAATGGATAAGACATAGCTATTTTCACCTGAATAATCCCGTGTTCAAACATTGTGATTTCTGGTAATTCCATAATGTATGTATCCTCCGTCAATCCGTCTATATTTCTATTATAAACGATCCAAACACAAAAAACTCTCCTGATTGCACCTCTATAGCCTGAGGTGTTCAGAAGAGCTTATTTTTGAATCGGTCATTCATTGCTCAATAACTTTCTTCCCATGGGTTGAACATTTCATGCTTGAAGTACGTGCTGTCTGCCGCTTTTTCGTTCCAATCCCACAATTTTTGGCTTGCTTTTTCGATCTCATCATTTTTGATTTGACGAATTTCATCAAGAATAGTGAATGATTTGCCTGATTCTTTTTGGTGTTCCCAGATCACGAACATAATGCTATCTAAATTATCACCATAACCTACAACATTTACTTGGTTAGCGTGATCGTTTAATCCCACATTTAGAAAATCATTAGTTACGATATATTTGTCATTAGCTACGTGGTAAATCGCTGCCCATTGTTCCATTTCATTAGCATTGTTTTTAATTTCGCTATTTTCTACAAATCGGAACCATCCACCAGAAGTTGCTTTAGCTTTTTCCATAATTTTTACGTTGGATAATTTAGTATAATTCATAGGTTGAATCCCCCTTAGATTTTAGGTAATATTGGAGTCTTTCATGCGACTTTGTGCCTGTTATATAGTTTATCGGTAAATTTTGCATAATATTTATAGCACTTTCCTCTCATTCGTTCTTTTTCGACATTTTTATATTCCTATATATAGGTATAGGAATAGGAATAGCATGTCTATAGAACCATAAATCAATAGGAGTAAGTAGGTATTATTACTCATCAGTAACTTTTATAATGAAGCTGATAAGTACTGTTGTATATATTGTAACCACAGTGTATCAAACAAATCTGAAAAGGAATATTTAGTTATTGACCAAGCCTTATTCTGTTTCAAAGGTGTTCTACTTATATATACGTAAAAAACAAAGAAAACGATTAGTATTTTATCAAAAAAAATTCAAATTTTACCACTTTTTTTATATTAAAAATGTAAAGAAAATATAATAAAAAAAGCTTTTACCCCTATAAAAAGGATAAAAGCTTTTTGGATAGACTATGCAGCTCATAGGTTTAATGAATGTGTTACTTAAAAACCGCCACCTGTTGCAAAAATATAAAGTATTAAAAAGATATTTAAAGCAACAATAATGACTGTAGCGATCCATGCCAAAATTTTGACCCATGCTGGATTTACAAATGAACCCATTTTCGCCCGGTCGCTTGTAAAGCGTACCAATGGAATAATTGCAAACGGTAATTGGAGACTCAGTACTACCTGACTCCACAATAGCAATTCTCCTGTTCCTTTGGCACCTGCAATCCATGTCACAATAAAAGCAGGAATAACGGCTAATAAACGAGTAATGATTCGGCGTAACACTGGCGAGATACGTAAGTTGATAAATCCTTCCATTACTATCTGTCCTGCAAGTGTACCTGTAATCGTAGAATTCTGACCTGAAGCCAGTAAAGCTACTGCAAATAATGTACTGGCGATTCCTACTCCTAGTGTTGGACTAAGTAAGGCATACGCATCTTCGATCCCACTTACATTCAATCCAGTTCCAAAAAAAGCAGAAGCTCCCAAGATAAGAATCGCCGAGTTGATTAGAAAAGCGACCGATAATGAAAGAATCGAATCGATATTTGCAAATTTCACAGCTTCTTTGCGACCTTTTTCGGTTCGCTTGTATTGCCGGGTCTGTACAATCGATGAATGTAGATATAGATTATGTGGCATCACTGTTGCACCCAAAATCCCCAAAGCGACAAATAACATCGCTGGATTCGTAACAATCTCGAACTTCGGTACATATCCACCTAATAGTGCATGAATTTCCGGCTTAGAAATAATCACTTCAAACACAAAGATACAGAAAATCGTTGCCATCAATACGATAATAATCGATTCGATAATCCGAAATCCTTTTTTCTGCAATAGTAATAGAAGTAAAACGTCAAATGTAGTGATGACAATACCCCATAATAGTGGGATACCAAATAATAAATTCAGTGCTATAGCTGAACCGATAACTTCAGCTAGATCGGTAGCAATAATCGCAAGCTCTGTCAGTATCCATAGAAACACAGCTGTTCTTTTGTTAGTCGTATCACGGGTAGCCTGTGCCAAATCTCGACCTGTTACTATTCCTAATTTGGCAGACAGACTTTGTAATAACATAGCAATAAGATTAGAAATCAGTACTACTGATAATAGGGCGTAACCAAAGCGTGCTCCTCCTGCTATTGAAGTTGCCCAGTTCCCCGGGTCCATATATCCAACAGCAACCAATGCTCCCGGACCGGAAAAAGCGAAGAATTTGCGCCAGAATCCAGCATTTTCAGGAATCTTAACGGTATTATTGACTTCTTCCATACTGATACTTGAACTGGAATGTAACCAGTTTGATTTTTTGACATCTATCTTTGCATTTAATTCTGTGTTGGAATCCATTCTTCATCTCTCTCCTTTCTCTCTATCCTTCTATATATTTGACTGATTTGATTTAGAATATAAGCGCAACAGCCTATCTATCTTTATATCAATAGCAACATAATACATTGACCATATTTTGCACTAGGGAAACATATTTGTCAACAGCTAATTTTTATGGCTAATGACAATATAAAAGGCATCGCTTTGCCATGTTCATATTATAAAATATGTATATGATCTATTACACATTACCCATTAATCTTATCGTTATGATGTTGCTACAAAAATTATTTTTATATTCTCATGCCATCTATACGGTATCTACGATTTTAAAAAAGGGTTTGAACATCAATCGATTTGATTTGTGGTTAAAATTTTCGCAATTAGAGCAAAACGTAGTAAAATAGAAACATACGCTTTTTGATGATAGAAATGATCTATCAGCTTAAGCAATGATCTCTATTTCCCAAGGAGGATTATATAATGACGAATTATGCTACATATTTTCAAGAAAACCGTGAACACCATTTAAATGAGTTAAATGAATGGTTATCGATTCCAAGTATTTCTGCTATTTCAGAGCATAAGCCTGATATGCAACGTGCGGCTGAATGGTTAGCTGCAACATTGAAAAAAGCAGGTCTAGAACATGTAGAGATTCATCCAACAGCAGGTCATCCGATTGTTACTGCTGATTACCTTCATGCCCCTGGCAAACCAACGGTATTGGTCTATGGTCATTATGATGTACAACCTGTTGATCCATTACACTTATGGGAGACACCTCCATTTGAACCTACAATTCGTGGTGACAAATTATTTGCTCGTGGTGCAACTGATGATAAAGGTCAAATCTTTTTGCATATCAAAGCAGTTGAAGCCATTCTGAAGCAAGAAGGAACACTTCCGGTTAACGTCAAATTCTGTATCGAAGGCGAAGAAGAAATTTCAAGCGCAAATCTACCTGGCTTTTTGGAAAGCAATAAAGAAATGTTATCTGCGGATGCTGTATTGATCTCAGATACGTCTTTGATCGAAAAAGGTAAACCAGCGATCTGCACTGGATTACGTGGACTATGTTCACTTGAATTTACGATTCATACTGCTAATACGGATCTACACTCTGGTAGCTTCGGTGGCGGTGTTCCAAATGCTCTTCATTCGATTGTAGAACTGTTGAACTCTTTGCATGACAAACAAGGTCGTGTACTGGTCGATGGATTCTATGAAGGCGTATTGCCTTTGTCTGATGAGATGCGTAATGAATTTATCAAGCAAGCTTTCGATGAGAAGAAATTACAACAATCTTTGGCTCTTGAATCTCTTCATGGAGAAGAAGGCTATTCGTTTGTAGAGCGTGTTGGTGCTCGTCCGACACTTGAAATTAATGGATTGTATGGTGGTTTCCAAGGCGAAGGTAGCAAAACCGTTATTCCTAAAGAAGCAAGTGCCAAAATCACTTGTCGTCTAGTGGCTAATCAAGATCCAGCTTATGTATTGGATCAAATTATCAAGCACTTGGAAGCCAATGTACCAACAGGTGCAACGATTGATATCAAACCAGGTGAAAAAGCGCGTGCATTCAATATCGATCCGTCTAGCGAATTGTTGCAAAAAGCGGCTGATGCATTCAAAACGGTCTATGGAACACGTGCCTTATTTACCAAAGATGGCGGTTCCATTCCAATCGTTGAAGCTTTCTCTCGTCTGATTGCTCCTACCGTAGTATTGATGGGCTTCGGTCTGCCTGATGAGAACCTTCATGCACCGAATGAGCATTTCAACTTGGAGAACTTTGATAAAGGCTTGCTTACCATTGTAGAATATCTAAACCAAATCTAAATGGATAGCTACATTTAATACTGAATTGTCTTTCTTTCTATAATTAGATGATTATTTCTCAAACAAAACAGACCGCTTTCTAGATACCTGTATGTCGGTATGATAGAAAGCAGTCTGTTTTTAATTATGATGAAGTTTCTTTTTCAAGCATACCTATTCATCTATCTATTCATTATTCATGTGTGAAGTGGTCGTTACTGCTTGGGTAGTTCGCCATGTCTTTATAGCATGATGCAATCGCTCCATCGCTTTTTCTAATAAAGAACGTGAACAAGCGATATTCATACGCATATATCCTTGACCTGTTATCCCAAATGCATTGCCATCATTCAGCGCAATTTTGGCATGATCCAGTAGGAAAGAAACTAAATCCAATTGCTCCATCCGTAGCTTACTACAATCGATCCATAGCAAATACGTAGCTTCTGGTAGACGCACCGATAATTCCGGTATATGCGTAGCGATATATTGCTGTACATACTCCATATTTCGATAAGTATAGACTTTACACTGCTCTAACCACTCTTCGCAATACGTATAAGCGGCTTGAGTGGCTACAGCGCCAAATGTATTAATTTGTCCCACACCGAATTGATTGATTTTTAACGCAAATGCATTCCGTAATTGTTCATTCGGGATAATAATATTAGATGTATTCATACCGGCGATATTAAATGTTTTGCTTGGTGCTGTACAAATAATACTACGGTTCATCGCAGATTCAGATAGACTGGCATACGGAATATGAGCATGAGGTGCATAAACAAGATCGCCATGAATTTCATCGGACACGACAATAATATTCCACTTCGCACATAAATGTTCTAACTGTTCCAACTCTGTACGTGTCCACACTCGCCCTATCGGATTATGTGGATTACACAAAATCAACATTTTCACCTGTTCGTCCAGCACAGTCTCTAACTGTTCAAGATCCATACGATAATCTCCATACTGATCTTGCATGAGGGGATTTTCGACCAATTCTCGTCCATGCCCTTTGACTACATTATAGAAGGGAGGATACACTGGCGTCTGAATAATCACTTTATCTCCAGGCTCCGTATAGGTTTGCACCGCAAAGTTCAAGGCAGATACAACACCAGGTGTGAAAACAATCCAGTCGTTTTCTATCGTCCATTGATGCTTACGCTCCATCCAATTTACAATAGATTGATGATACTCATCGGTACGAAATGTGTATCCAAGTACGCCATGTTCAATCCGTTGACGTATAGCCTCCTGTACAGGCAAAGGTGCCGCAAAATCCATATCTGCTATCCACAAAGGAATAATATCTTCTTTGCCAAAATGCTTATGCAGTGCATCCCATTTCTCTGAACCAGTCCCTATGCGCTCAGGTGTATGATCAAATGTTGAAGTATAATCCATACAAGTCCCTCCATATCCATCTATCCAAATATTCTATCTATTCATTGTCTTTATCCCAGAATGAATTTAAGATATATTCATCATATCAGGTTTTGGAGGGTGTTCAAGTTATAATACTAATTCAAGCAATTCATCGACACTTTCCAGATAGTAGTCTGCATCTGAACTACGCAATGTTTCACCTACAGCAGCCACATTCATTTTACCTGCAATCGCCGCTTCCACACCTGCTAACGCATCTTCTACAACCAGACATTCTTCCGGTACGATATCCAGACGAGTTGCCGCTAGCAAAAAGACTTCAGGATCAGGCTTACTGCGAGTAATATCGTTACCATCTGCAATCGCATCGAACTCTTTATCCAGACCAATCTGCTTCAGAATAGTCGGTGTGTTTTTGCTCGAAGAACCGATCGCGATTTTGATATTATTTTGTTTCAATGTTTTTAACGTATATTCTACTCCCTGCAAAAGATCGCTTGGGCTTAAATGGTGCAACGATTGGCGATAGTACTCATTCTTTTTCTCTGCCAATTGCAATTTTTCTTCATCCGAGTATGTTTTGGTCGCACGTTGCAAAATAATATCCAGACTCTCCATCCGGCTTACTCCGCGCAACTGATGATTGATCGTTTCATTAAAAGGAATGCCTTCTTCTTCACTGATTTTACTCCATGCCTCAAAATGATACTGATCTGTCGATACAATCACGCCATCAAGATCAAAAATAACTGCTTTAATTGTCATTATTACTTCCTCCTCGGGTATGTTCAATGATTTGTAGTGATGGGTTAACAAATTAAGTATGTTCTTTATTAAACAAGAAACAAGGATACTAGACAGAAAACGCTAAATTATATTTGCAGATGAAGTGGAAAAATAGGTACTTTAGTGTGAAGTGAGATTTAAAAATAGTAATCCAGTGTTAGCTTAATGAAGTTCATTCCGCTACCCAAACGGATCATTCTTCTGATCCCTGTTAAGAATAGATATCTTTGAAATCTGCTGTCGTAGAGGATATCTATTCTTAAAGGCGAACGCTACGCTTCTCCAGAACGATTCCATTTGCTCCGCTAGAGGTGCTTATCTACATTATTGTTTTGTATATCATTTCTTACTTTAGCATATGCCCGTAAAGTTAATTTCCCTCTAAAATCAAGCAACAAGATTAAACAATACAATTAGATGAATCTATTTTAATAACAAATAAGATTTGTATGTTTTATCCATTCATCCTTCACTCATTCCAAATAAAATATAACTATATTTTATTCCCTTATCCTCTTTTCTACCTCCTCCCCCCTGATTGAAAATAAGCACTCCCTACTAAACACCCGGCAAAGGTGCTCACCGAACCTAGCGGAGGTAAAGGAATCGTTCAGCAGAAGCGAAGCGTTCGCCTTTAAGATCGGATATAATCTGTTGAAAACAGAATTCAATATATCCGATCTTAACAGCGATCGTATGAATGATCCTTTACCAGAGCGATATTCCCTCACACCCTTCGCCACTCCCCCAACCCTCCGGCTTATTTTCCACCTTCCCTGTATTCATTTACATAAAAATAAAGATTGACGCTCTTATCGTTCACCATTATGATAGATTAATAATTGAGAACGATTATCATTATTAAGGAGTGTAATTTAATGAAAGCACGTGTAACTTTACCAGCTACAATTCTTTTATCTTCTGTACTGTTTGCCGCTTGTGGGAATCAAGCTGCTACCAATACAACCACAACTCCAGCTACAACAGAAGCAACGACTACAACACCAGCAGCGTCTACCTCATCTACCGAAACAACAACTACAACAGCTGATTTCAAAAATGAGACCGAACAATATCGTACATATGCGATCGGTGAGATTGATTCCTTTGTAACAGAGACAGAGAAATTTACGGAAGCGGTCAAAGCAAGGAAATTAAAAGAAGCTCAAGCGCTATATGCTCCAGCTCGTATGCATTATGAACGGATCGAGCCGATTGCCGAAGCGTTAGGAAATCTTGATCCTGATATCGATGCTCGTGCAGGCGATGTGGATGATAAAGACTGGCGCGGATTCCACAAGATTGAACAAGCTCTTTGGGAAAAGAAAACAACCGATGGTATGAGCGAATATGCAGATCGTCTTTTGCAAGATGCACAGTTGTTACGTGCTAAAGTCGAAACGGTTGAAATCGATGCCAGTATGCTTGTGGTTGGAGCCGTTGAACTACTGAATGAAGTTTCTTCTTCCAAAATCACAGGTGAAGAAGAACGTTACTCTCATACCGACTTGTATGATTTTGTAGCCAATGTAGAAGGTGCAGAAAAAATCTACGAAATCCTCAAACCACGTTTGGCTGAAAAAGATCCTGATTTGGAAAAACAAATCGGCGAACGTTTTGATGCGTTAAATAAAGAATTAGCTCCTTTTGCTACTAAAGACGGTGGCTATGTTACGTATGACAAATTAACTAAAGAAGATATTCGTACATTAAGTCAGAACCTTGATGCTTTGGCTGAACCTTTATCCCAGATGGGTACAATTTTAGGGGTGTAATTATTATGAGCAAAAAAGACTCTTCCGAAAATAAAACAAAATCAACTCCTGTTCAATCTGATGTCGATTCTTCTACAGAAGTGTCGACAGAATCTCAAACAGGAGTATTCAAAAAGCCTGTTAGCCGTCGCGATATGTTGCGGTTAGCAGGCGCTTCTGGCGTTGGGCTTCTTTTAGGAGGTTCAGGCGCGCTTGGAATTATGAAAGCTACTGGACTGACCAAACAACCTTTATCAGATACGCCGGGTAGTGCTGAAAATGTAACGACAGGTATTACAAACGTAGGCGATGAGCATTCTTTTTATGGTACTCATCAATCAGGGATTGTTACACCAAGTCAGAACTTTATGTGCTTTGCTTCTTTTGATGTAACGTTAAGTGATGCAGCAGGTTTACGTCGCTTATTTCAAGCATGGACGAAAGCCAGTGCTTCGTTGATGGCTGGCGAATTGTTAGATGGGCAAAATGAAAATCCCAATCTTCCGCCTGCTGATACAGGTGAAGCGGCTGGACTTTCTTCTTCCAAGTTGACGATTACATTTGGCGCAGGCCCTGCTTTATTTGATCATCGATTTGGACTATCTGGCAAAAAGCCTGCTAATTTTGCAGACTTGCCTGCCTTTAATGGAGATAATCTACAATCGGAATGGTGCGGTGGCGATCTAGCCGTACAAATTTGTGCAGATGATATGCAGGTCGCTTTTCACGCAATGCGTAACTTGATCCGAATTGCTCGTGGTTCTGCGGTTCTCCGTTGGAGTCAAGAAGGATTCCAGCGCAGTAGTGCAGCAGATCCGAATCAAGCCACTCCACGGAATCTAATGGGCTTCAAAGATGGAACTGCTAATCCAAGTGTCAAAGACAACTCGATGATGAATGAAGTTGTCTGGGTACAACCGCAAGATGGTGCAGGTTGGATGACCAACGGTAGTTATATGGTCGTTCGTCGTATTCGGATGCGTATCGAAGTATGGGATCGCTCCAGTCTAGCAGATCAGGAAAATACGTTTGGACGGGAACGGGTCAGTGGTGCTCCAATCGGTTCACATCATGAATTTGATCGTGGCGATATGGAAGCCAAAGATGCTTCAGGCAAACCTGTTATTCCGATGAATGCACATATGCGTGTAGCTCGTGGAGATGGAAGTATGCAGATTTTGCGTCGTCCTTATTCTTACTCTAGTGGGATGGATAAAGTTACTGGACAATTGGATGCAGGATTGTTTTTTATCAGTTATCAGCGCAGTATCGACAAACAATTTATTCCTATGCAGCAAAGACTCGCACAGATTGACGCATTGAATGAATATATTCAGCATATCGGAAGTGCTGTTTTTGCTTGTTTTCCGGGTGTACAGCAAGGCGGTTATATCGGAGATGAATTGGTATAACCGCTCGTTATTTATTTTGATATAGAAAAGAGGGTTCTAGGCTATGCGTAAAAGTGCCCTGTTGATCAGGTTTATGCTTTGCTTGAGTCTATTGATTGTTTTAGGTGGAACACCTTTGAGCGTAGGAATATCTACTGCACAAGCATCTGCTACCGATTCTTCCTCTATCGATCAACTGTTACCGCTTGTAGGTAGTGCGCTTGTCGATGCTGGACAGCAGAAATGGACAGATGCCAAGCAGGAATTAGATACTTTCGCCACAGCATGGCAAACGATTGATACATCTACCGCTTCAACAGAAGCTGGCGCAGTCAATACAGCTCTGACGGATGCACAGACAGCGCTTGCTGGGGCTTCGTCTGATCCCAAAGCAGCTACCTCTGCGCTAGGTACACTAGCACGTGCAGTCAATACGTACGCAGAAGCAAGTCAAGCCAAAGCAAGCGGTACAACGACAGATAACAATGGACCTTCTCAGCAAGGGTTAACCGCTGTGAAAGTGATTCTCCCACTTGCAGATACGACGATTCAACATATTGATGAACGTAACTGGCAAGCCGCTCAAGATAGTTATAAACAGATCGTCAATTCATGGCCGGATGTTGAGAATGCGATTCGTGCCGATAATTTTACGGTGTATAGTCAACTAGAGATCAAAATGAGTATGATCCGTGTAGCTTTACAGGCTGATCCTCCACGTGAAGAACAAGCCAAAGCAGATACTCAAGCTCTTATTAAACTACTCAACGAATATGCCGCAGGCGATATTGCAGATACGGCTCCTGCGAGTGGTACCGTTCGCTTAAGTGATGCTGTGACGTTACTTCAACAAGTACAGACAGCCACAACAGCTCAAGATCAGAGCAAAGCATCTGATCTGATGACTCAATTTATCTCGATGTGGCCTCTGGTTGAAGGAGAAGTACAGATTTCTTCGGCTTCGACCTATACTTCGATTGAAAATGAAATGGCTGAAGTACAAGGATATTTAGTATCTAATCCTCCTGTATGGACACAAGCTAGTACTGTAATTCAGACGATGCTGGATGAACTCACTCCTTTAACATCCAAAACATCGTATACAGCTTGGGATGCAGCGATTATTTTATTACGTGAAGGTCTAGAAGCGATTCTGGTATTAGCTGCTTTACTCGCTTATGCCAAACGCAGTGGTAGCCGTACCGCAGGACAGTATATCTGGTCTGGTGCTATTTCAGGTCTAGTGCTCAGTGGTATTATGGCGGTGATCTTTGTCTATGCGTTCTCTCAAGTATCGAGTAGCGGTAGTACACGCGAAATGATCGAAGGCATTACCGGCCTCGTCGCTGTTGTGATGATGCTTAGTGTAGGACACTGGTTACATCAGAAAGCCAACTTAAAAAATTGGAATACTTATATTGAAAATCAAGTCAGTGGTGCTTTAGAACGTGGTAGTTTATGGTCATTAGCGATTGTCTCCGGACTTGCCATTTTACGTGAAGGTGCCGAAACAGCGATTTTCTATATCGGTATGGCTCCTGCGATTGCTCTTTCGCAATTCATTTTGGGTATAGCGATTGCCCTTGTCATTCTGATTGTGATTGCTGTACTGATTATCAAGTTCAGTGTGAAATTACCGATTCGTCCGTTCTTCTTAACGGCAACAGTATTGATTTATTATCTGGTATTTCGTTTTCTGGGCGAAAGTATTCATGCCCTTCAAGTGGCAGGTAAATTCCCTGCACATACAGTGGCAGAATTACCTTCGATCAGTTGGATCGGTATGTATCCGACATGGGAGACCTTTATTCCTCAAATGATCGTCTTGATCTGGATGGTATGGAGATTGATTTTACCAGAATATCGCAGTCGTAAGCAGACGGCTTAACTAGGGTGTTATGGAGTTAAGAATGATAGTGTGATCCGCTCTACACCATAATAATGATGAGATGAAGTAAATTTAGAGAGTCTGTATCCTTTTGTATAAGGATGCAGACTCTTTTTGTTAATATATTATATGTAGTCCATTCTATGCACGATTCATTATGCTAAAGGAGAATACGATGAAAATTATTTTTATACGTCACGGTCAAGGAGAACATACATTATCTCCACCTGAAAGTTTGCAAATGTCTGATGCCACTCTGACGGAAAAAGGAGTTCAACAAGCCCAACAATTAAAACAGACTTTTCCTTTAACGAATAAAAATATCATTATTATCAGCCCTACTCGTCGTACGATTGAAACAGCACTTATATGGGCAAAAGAAATCTCTTGTACATTGTACGTTCATCCTTTGGTGAGTCCACGTATGTTCCCTTTATTAGCCCCTGATCAAGCGTATGCTTGTGATCACATACTTCATTATACCAAAATCAAAACAGATTACCCTTCCCTACATAACATTGAAAGTTCAGAAGAAATATGGACAAACGGAATAAATACAATAAGTGAGGAAGCATTTCATAGAGTAGCTAAAGCATTTACGATCTGGTGTAAACAACTAAACCAACACACATTGTATATTGTTTCTCATGATGGAACGATTAATGCTTATCGTTCATTTTTGGGGGAATCGGTTACTCGTGATCATTTTTTAGATGAGTCCGGATCATATATTGTACATCTATAATGGAGCAACATTTCATACTCCATCCACTCTAATCTACCTTATTTATAATCGTGCCCCAAAATAGAAATTTATGAGTTGCAATCTTTGACGGGGTGCTTTAAGATAATGGTGAAAGAAAATAATTTTCTATATATATTATTATAAAATAAAAATAATTTTCATTAGGGAGGGTTAAACTTGTCTCCTATTTTGCATATGTTGGAGCAACGCATCGAAAGTTTATCTCCTCAAGAGCGCCGACTGGCTCATTATATTTTACAACAACCTTCCACTGTTATTCGGCTTGGGATTACACAGTTAGCGACTCAATGTGGAATCAGTCCTGCTACTGTTACTCGCTTCTGCAAAACATTTCATTTCGAAGGCTTTCCTGATTTCAAAATGAAGTTAGCTAGTGAATTAGCGCAACAGTCGATTCCAAGTTCGTATCAAGATATTATTGCAGGTAATCCGCTTGCCGAGATTGTTAAAGCGATTGAAACCAATCATATTACATCGATCAACGATACTACCCGTTTACTCGATTTACCCAAGCTTGAGCAAGCGATAGGTTACCTTACCCGTGCACGTCGGATTGATCTGTATGGTATCGCTACCTCATCTATTGTAGCGCAAGACTTTTATCAGAAATTGATTCGAGTCGGTAAAAACAGTACATCGTTTTCTGATTCTCATATGCAAATCACTTCTGCTTCTACACTTTCTTCAGAAGATGTAGCGTTAGCGATTTCGTATTCTGGGGAAACTAAAGAAACGATCGATGCATTATCATGTGCCAAAGATAATGGAGCGACTGTATTATCACTGACTCAATACAGCAACAATAAGCTCGCTTCGATGGCGGATATCGCTTTATTTTCATCATCATTGGAACAAGGGGTTCGCCGTGGAGATATGGCTTCACGGATTGCTCAACTGCATATTATTGATATTTTATTTACCGGTATGATTAGCGCCCAATTTAACGATTCTGTAGCGAAGTTGGAGCTATCTTATAAAAATGTGCAACGTTATCGCAAAGACTCAGGAGGTTTTGAATAATGGCTAATGTAATCAAAGTGACTCATGAAGAAGATTTTCACAAGGTAGCTGCTCATATTGTTGCTAGTCTGGTACAAACTTCTCCTCGTGCTGTATTAGGATTGGCTACCGGAGGCACGCCTGTAGGCTTGTATCGTGAATTGATTCAGATTCATAAGCAAGGATTAGTCAGTTTTGCCAAAGTGAAAAGTTATAATCTGGATGAATATGCAGGTCTACCGACAGAACATCCAGCTTCCTATCGTACATTTATGAACGAGCATTTATTTAATCATATTGATATTAATCTTGAAAATACTCATGTGCCTGATGGACAAGCAACCGATTTGGATGCCGAATGTCGCCTGTATGATGAAATGTTGTCTGAAGCGGTGATTGATCTACAAGTTCTAGGCATTGGACATAATGGGCATATTGGATTCAATGAACCCGATGATAGCTTGAATCCTGCGACTCATGTCGTGACATTATTAGAACAGACCCGAGAAGCGAATTCTCGTTACTTTGGTTCGGTGGATGACGTTCCAGCACAAGCGATTACGATGGGTGTAGGTAGTATTATGAAAGCCCGTCAAATTCTACTGCTTGTACGTGGTGCAGACAAAGCTGAAATTATCCATCGCGCTGTAACAGGTCCGATCACAACACAATGCCCTGCTTCACTATTACAACTGCATTCCAACGTTACTGTACTGCTGGATGCAGAAGCAGGGAGGTTGTTCCAGTAATGTCTATTTCAACAGATGTACCACATTCCTTTCAAATTATTCATGGACGTGTGGTTACACCTACAAAAGTGATTGAAAATGGAACGGTACAAGTCCAAGATCAGACGATTACGTATGTAGGTTCTACAGCGAACGCTCCGATATGGAAAGAACAGACAACATATGATGCCAAATCTGGACTTGTGATTCCCGGCTTTATTGATATCCATGTGCATGGTGGGATGGGTGCCGATTTTATGGATTCCGATCCACACGTATTAGATACGATTACTTCTTTTCATGCCAGTCAAGGAACGACAGCTCTACTAGCGACAACGATGACCGCACCTCATGCTGATATCGATCATGTATTAGAACAAGTCTATGCTTATATGCAAAATGGACAAATGCCCGGTGCACAGATCGAAGGCGTGCATCTAGAAGGCCCTTTTATCAGTCCTAAGTGGCCTGGTGCTCAAAATCCAGAACATATCGTACTCCCAAATATCGAATGGTTAGAGCAATGGGAATCTCGTTATCCGGGGCTAATCAAACAACTTACTCTAGCTCCTGAACGAGAAGGTGCTTTGGAACTGATCTCATGGCTACGTCAGCATGACATTACAGCTGCCGCAGGTCATACCGATGCTTCTTATGAAGAGATTATGTTAGCGGTCGAACAAGGACTTAATCATGCGGTTCATACATTTAATGCAATGACTCCACTTCATCATCGCAAACCGGGAGTAGCCGGTGCAGTACTAAGTACCCCTGCAATTCATGCCGAAATTATAGCAGATGGGATTCATGTTCACCCTGCGGCAGTATCGATCTTAGCTCAACTTAAGCAACAAGATAATTTAATCCTGATTACCGATGCGATGTCTGCGGCTGGACTTGGGGATGGCGAATATATGTTGGGTGATCAACCTGTCAAAGTCATCAACGGTATAGCGACTTTGCCGGATGATAGCGGAACACTTGCAGGTAGCCGTTTAACCATGATCGAAGGTTTCCGCTTTTTAATTCAGCAAGTAGGGCTATCGATTCTACAAGCTTCTGCCGCAGGTAGTGGTAATCCTGCGCGTGAACTAGGATTATACGAACAGACAGGTAGTCTTGAAATCGGTAAACGTGCTGATATCCTAGTACTGAATCCAGATATGGAATTACAGCATATTTTTATTAAAGGGTTATTGAAATCATATAATGAATAGAAGCGGTATTAGCAAGTTCTCTGTTTTTGATCATAGAGAACTTGCTTTTTTGTGAGTTTGGACTTCAAATTATTGTTTTAAGATTAACTATTGATTAACTTTTGGTCATGTGTTATATTTTGAGTACTATTTTCAACAAGACAGGAGTTCAATCGTATGAAGGAAAAAAGGCTACAACATCTTGAAGATTATATTCACTCGGTGGGTACAGTTTCTTTAGATGAACTTTGTGAATATTTTAACGTTTCTAAAAATACTGTGCGGCGTGATGTGAATCAAATCCTTGAAAAAGGAACGATTCAAAAGGTCTACGGTGGAGTGACTTCTGTAACTCCTGCTCTAATTCCATTTGAAAATCGGGATCATACTAATCATCCTGAAAAAGTGAAAATTGGACAACAAGCGGCTGCACTCGTAGAAGATCAAGATTTGATTTTTATCGACTCGGGCACAACGACTCGCAATATGATTGAGTTCCTTCCTTCTTCTCAACAGTTAACCATTTTGACCAACAGTCTGGATGTGATTAATGCGGCTGTCGCTTTTGAAAATATTACGCTGATCACAATTGGTAATCGCTACAAACGCAAAACCAAATCATTTGTTAGTATTGATGATCTACATATTTTGGATAAATATAATATCAGCAAAGCTTTTATGGCGGCTACGGGTGTATCGATTGCTCATGGGTTAACCAACTCTGATATTTTGGAGTACGAAATAAAAAAACGAATCGCTGAAAAAGCTCAGACTTTATATTTGCTAGCAGATGCCTCCAAATTCGGCAAATCTACTCAGCTTACCTATGCTCCTTTGCATGAAGTCGATGTATTGATCACCTCTGGTGCATTATCAGAAGAATACCATTCGTTCTGTCGTGAGCATCGAATTGAATTATATATTTGTAAATAAAAGGACTCAAAAAGACATATCTTACTCTAAGAATAACTTAGAACAAGATATGTCTTTTTAATGGAATATTAGCTTTATCCTGATGGGAAGCGACTTATTATACTTTAGAATAGTTGGCATTCGCTTGACCACTTGTGCCAAATTCCTGCATTTTACTTTGTACCACTGCTTGGATCGCTTCAGTACCGGGGGTAAGGATTTTACTTGGATCATATATATGAGTGTCTTGATTCAATACTTGGCGAACAGCTAATGCCCATGCTTGAATACATTCGGTATTTACATTGATCTTGGCATGCCCTAATGCGATGGCTTGCTGGATCTGATGCTGTGGAATACCTGAACCTCCATGTAGAACTAACGGAATGCCTGTTAAGTCTGCAATGTGCTTCATTTCAGCAAATCCAAGTACAGGCTCACCTTGATAAGGGCCATGCACTGAACCGAGTGCAGCGGCTAATGCATCGATCCCTGTTTCTTTGACCAGTCGATCACATTCAAGCGGGTCTGCATATTGAATACCTCCGATGAGTCCATCTTCCATACCACCTACAGTGCCTACTTCTGCTTCAACCGATACGCCATATGCTCTAGCGTACTCTACCACTTCACGAGTCATGGTTATATTTTGTTCGATCGAATGATGTGAACCATCAATCATGACAGAGCTGAATCCACTATCGATAGCTTTTTTACAACGTTCTACACTGATGCCATGATCTAAATGTAAAGAGACAGGTACTGTAATGGATAACGCTTGTATCGAAAGGTCTACGATAGCAGCAATCAGCGCATATCCACCCAGATAGTCTACCAATCGATCAGAAGCTGCTAGAATCACAGGTGCTTGTTCCTCTTCTGCTGCTCGCAAAATCGCTTGTACCCACTGCACACCGTTTATATTATACTGCCCGATAGCATAACCACCTGCTAAAGCTTCTATTAGCATAGATTTCATTGATACGGTTCGCACATGTCATCTCTCCTTTAATCATCATCATTTCAGAAGAGCCTATTTTAATATTGTTTAGCTTTTTTTAACTGATGTTGTCTAGCTTCAAATACTTCATGAATCTTTTCGTTGTCAGAGACTTCAGCCACGCCCACATTCCACCAGCTATCATAGCCATTGGTCATTGTTTTCGGTAATACTTTGATCTCGATCAATGTGGAGTTCGATTGCTGTGATGCATCTTTCAAAGCCGCCTGCAATTGTTCTATCGTATTCACTTTGTAAGACTTGGCGCCATAACCTTCAGCTACTTTGGCATAATCAATATTCATAATCCGTTGATCGTGAGTACGGAATTCGCAGAAATAGCTACCTCCGCCGTTCTCCATTTGTAGATTATTAATACAGCCAAAACCTGCATTATCAAAAAGGATAATATTGATCTTATGATTGTATTGAATCGCTGTAATGAATTCAGAGTGTAACATGAGAAAGCTACCGTCACCGACAATAGAATACACTTCTTTGTCAGGTACAGCTAACTTAATCCCTAGAGCACCAGACACCTCGTACCCCATACAAGAGTATCCATATTCCAAGTGATACGTGTTAGCCACTGTAGGATTCCAAATGCGTTGTAGATCACCTGGCAATGATCCTGCTGAGCCAATAATAATGCTATCTGCTGGAATAACTTCATTGATAGCGATCAATGCTGTCGTCTGTGGTAATTCAGTCTGAAGTGCATCGGCATATTCATTGAGCATCTGTTGATCAAATTGATCGCTCACTTCTGGCTTAAAATTGTCCCGCTGAAAAGTAATCTTACTTAAACGATCTCGCTCCTGATTCCACTCTGCTTTGAATTGCTGAATCTGATCTCCAAATTCACTAACGTATCCTTCTAATAAAGGAGACAGTTGTTCCAAGGCTGTTCTAGCATCCGCTACCATTTGAAAAGCATCCAATTTGTATGCTTGAGCACGGCTAACATTAATATTTAAAAATCGACCATTTTCAAAATCAAAAGCTGTTTTGGAAGATGTCGCAAAATCAGTGTACCTTGTACCAATACCAATCACTAAGTCAGCTTGTCTTGCCACTTGATTCGCGGCAAGTGTCCCGGTTACGCCTATACCACCTAGATTATTAGCAAATGTATATTCAACTGTTGCTTTACCTGCTTGTGTTTCTACTAATGGAATATGATGCTTTTCAGATAATTGGATCAATATATCCCGTGCTTGCGAATATTTAGCTCCACCGCCTACAATAATCACTGGCTTACGACTGGATTGGATTAATGCCGCTGCTCCTGTTAATTCGCGCATCGTAGGCAATTTACGATCTAAATAATGAACCCGACGTGCAAAAAAGGCTACATCATAATCATAAGCTTCTCCTTCTACATCTTGCGCAATACAGATCGTAGCTGGGCCAGCTTTGGCAGGATCAGTCATCACTTCAAAAGCTCGTAGTAAGCTAGACATTAATTGTTCAGGACGAGTGATCCGATCCCAATAGCGTGATAATGGTTTTAACGCATCATTGGTTGTAATCGCTGCACTATATTCTTGTTCAATCTGTTGAAGTACAGGATCAGGCTGTCTTGTAGCAAACGTATCTCCAGGTAAAAATAATACTGGAATGTTATTAGATAATGCTGTCCCTGCCGCCGCTGCTAGATTCGCTGCTCCTGGCCCTACCGATGTGGTAACCGCATATATTTTTTGACGTAACATTTGCTTGCTGTATGCGATAGCCGCATGAGCCATTCCTTGTTCATTTTTACCTTGTATGACTTTGAGATGACCGGATTCTTGTTCTAATGCTTGACCGATTCCCAGTACGTTACCATGTCCAAAAATAGTAAATATCCCTTCGACAAAAGGAAATTCTTGACCATCTACATGGATATATTGGGCATTCAAAAAACGGATTAAGGCTTGTGCTGTTGTCAGCCGAATGGTTTGCATTATGTCACCTCTATCTGTATTGTGCCTCTTTTTCATCTGCTGTAATCAATTGTTCAATTTCATTTACTGTAGGCATGGCTTCAGAAGAACTATGCTTACTCACCACGATCGAAGCTGAAGCACTGCCGTATTTAAGAGCGGTCTCGATATCTTTACCTGCAAATAAAGCATACAGAAAAGCAGAAGCATACGAATCACCTGCACCAAATGTTTTCAATACTTGAGTGATATACGCTTTACTTTGAAAACGTTGACCTGACTTTGTATAGGCATATGATCCTTCGACACCATGCTTGATTACAATCAGTTGCGGAAGATGCTGGAATAAATAAGCGATCGTTTGCTCATTTTTTCCTTTACGATGTTCAAGAATATCGAATTCATCGCGTGTTCCGATCACAATATCTGCTTGCTCGGCAACCAGTGCATAATAGATAGCCGTTTCTTCTATAGAGTTCCATGTATATGGACGATAATCTAATTCAAAAATCACTTTTACGTTGTGTTTACGCGCAAGACTGACTGCTTTGAGTACAGCTTCCCGTGAAGGACTTTGCGAAAGAGCAGTACCTGATACTAATAAAGTACTTGTTTGTCGGATATAGTCTTCATCTACTTCACTAGGTTCCAAGTACAGATCGGCTACATTATCACGATACATCAGAATACTGCATTCTTCAGGGCTTTTGATTTCGGTAAAAGCAAGCCCTGTTTTGTGACCTGCTCGATCAATTACGACTCCTGTGGTATCGATACCTAAATTCTGAATATAGTTAGCAATAAAGCGACCATGTTGATCATCTGCTAGCTTCCCGATAAAGCCTGTTTTGAGCCCTAATTTGGAACTTCCAATTGCGATATTAACAGGTGATCCACCGACGTATTTGGTGAACGTCATCGTTTCTTCCATAGGACGATTGTATTCTGTAGCGTTCAGATCTATACAGGCTCTACCGATCGCAATAATATCGAAAACACGTTCACTTTTTAATTCGTACTTCATCTGTTCTTCCACTCCGTTTCCTTCACAAATTTCTATTCTGTACAAGCTTGATCATCAGCTTAACGTTGCAATATCCATTCATGATCAGGATCGTTGTGGAATTTCCAGATGCGCTTGGGTCCTGCCATCACATTAAGATAATACGAAGTGTATCCGTCAGGCACACCTACAGGATGATAACCGACAGGCACGATCACAACATTCCGATGTTCAACCGCCATCGTCTCATCTATTGAACGATCATCAGTATACACACGTTGAAATACAAACCCTTGTGCAGGATCGATCTCATGATAGTATGTTTCTTCTAATAACGATTCCGCAGGCAATTGATCAACATCATGCTTATGAGGTGGATAACTGGACCAGTTCGCACTTTCTGTGATGACTTCAACGACCAAAAGACTATTTACCGTCTGATCAGAGTCTGGCAAAATATTATGTACCAGACGCTGATTGTTGTATTTCCCACGATGCTCGACACCATTTTCGGCGGCTTGAATCATACGGGTTGGACGTTGTTCGATAGAAGGTGAATAACATAAAGCCACTCTAGCTGTTGTCTCTGCGGTAACGGTAAATGCACGATCATTTGAAATATAAACGCTATCTGTAGGCTTTTTCTCAAAAACACTTGCACGTGTTCCTACTCCGGTAAACGTCTGTTCATGATCGCTGACTGTAATTTGGCCTGTGACGGCTACAATACAACATTCGGTTTTTCCCAGTGCTTCGCTATATGTCGCACCGGGTTCGATATCTATCATTTTGAATCCTACATAGTGTAAAGGAGAATTATCTTGATTCACTTCATGTAGCAGAGTTACTCCTGTGCTGAGAAGTTGTTGTTGAGGTTTACGCAATAAACGACTCATGATTTGGAACCCTCCTTATTCAAACGTAGGCGTAACATAACGAGCAGTGACTACTTTTTTGTGCGTATAAAAGTCTACACTGTCTTTTCCATTAGCATGTAGCGTACCGAAAAAGGAAGATTTCCAACCGGAAAATGGAAAGAATGCCATCGGTGCAGGTACACCTAAGTTCACGCCTAACATCCCGGCATCTATATTTTCACGGAAATAACGAATCGCTGAAGCATTGGATGTAAAAATACAAGCTCCATTAGCAAATTCCGAGCGATTAGCCGTTTCGACTGCTTCTTTCAAATGCTTCACACGAATAACCGATAAGACAGGCGCAAAAATTTCATCTTTCCAGATCGTCATATCTGTTGTGACATTTTCAAAAATAGTTGGTCCGATAAAATAGCCTTCTTCTGAAATGTGTTCACGACCATCGTAGACCAACGTTGCGCCTTCGCTAATCCCTTTTTCGATGTAGCTTATAGTACGTTTCTGATTTTCTTCTCGAATCACCGGACCTAAAAATACACCGTCATCAAGACCATTTCCGATTTTGATCTCGCCTGCTCGCTCTTTCAAACGGGTGATAAAAGCATCCGCAATTCCTTCTTCAACAGCGACAACAGCACATGCCATACACCGTTCACCTGCTGAACCGAAAGCAGAAGCGATCACATTGGTCACCGTGTCTTCTAGATCAGCATCGTTCAGTACAATCGTATGATTTTTGGCTCCTGTTAATGCCTGCACTCTTTTGAGATTATTACTTCCACGCTTAAATACATATTCTCCTACAGGCTTCGAACCAACAAATGAGATTGCTTGTACCGAAGGATGATCCAGAATACCATTCACCACATCATGCGCTCCGTATACGATATTGAATACGCCTTTAGGCAATCCTGCTTCAGTAAATAATTCAACCAGACGTCTAGTTAATAACGGTGTACGTTCAGAAGGTTTGAGAATAAATGTATTGCCTAAAGCAATTGCCATCGGGAACATCCAACAAGGCACCATCATAGGAAAGTTAAATGGAGCAATCCCACCAACTACGCCTATCGGGTACCGATAATTTACCGCTTCTACATCTGTTGCAATAGAAGCCAGTGAATCGCCCATCATCAATGTAGGCGCACCCGCGGCAAACTCTACATTTTCGATACCACGACCTACTTCACCTAATGCTTCGGTCAAATTTTTCCCATTTTCTAAAGTGATCAGACGAGCTAATTCTTCTTTATGAGTAGACAATAATTGTTGGAAGTTAAACAGAATGCGTGCACGACGAGGAACAGCTACTTTTTGCCAGGATTGAAAAGCTTGGTGGGCTACTTCAACAGCATAATCAATATCTTCTTTGGTAGACAGGGGGACTCTTGCAATAACTTCTTTGGTCGCTGGATTGTAGACATCTTCGTAGACGGTTGTTTTACTTTCGATCCATTCCCCATTGATATAATTTTTTAGCTTTTCTACTTGTAGCGCTTCTGTCATTTTTGTTCCTCCTCTAATTGAATACACTTCAATAGATCATCACAATAGTTGTATCATTGTTATATTTTGATTAATTTATCACTTTTTGATTATGTTTTGATTAATTTATAGTTAAATATTATTCTCAAAACTGCTTACAGTCAATCATTTTATCCTTTTACCTTCTTTTTTTATCAAATGAGATCAATATAGATAGATATCGAACTCAAAAAACACCTTTTACCAAGTATGCAATCTACTCAATAAAAGGTGTTTGGTGTGAATGTTCACTTTATTGGCTGTGGATAACTGATGATTAGACAACGATCATTGATAACAGATAAGCCTATCATTTAGAGAGCGCTTGTGCCGACTGTATCACTTGATGGATCGATTCTGAAGGTAGACGATACACCCACATATGAGTAGGATCGGTCACCCAAATTGATGTAGGATCATCGGCATTTTGAAATCCTCGATACGTATCTACAACCGTATGCCCTTGCTCTGTTCGAGTCACTTTCAAAATGAATACAGACGATTGCGATGATTGTTTAGAAGCAGGTTGTGGCAATTGATCAGTTGGTATATTTTTGATACTATCTGTCAAATTGGATGCTTGTTCAGCAGTAATAGAATGACCATTAAAAGTCCAACGATCTTGCGATGGATCTTCTAGATTGGCTTGATGATGTACTGTCCAATGGCTCTGATCTTTGGTATCCGTCCAGCTCAAAGCTGTCATATCTTGATCATTCCAACCCATTGGCGTCGTATCGACAAATCCAAAAACAGTAGCTGACAAATCTGTAACGGTCTGCTGTGCTAATTGGATAATTGCTCCTTCATTTAAGCGTGCATAATAATATCCATCGGTTGGTAATTTGCTCCCAATATACAGTCTATCTTGTTGCCCTGTCGATGTGGTTAATACCATATTAGGTTGCTGTGGATCTATCCCGTATTTGGTTACATCGGTTGGTGCTTCTTCTACAATATTGTGCACTGTAGCAGCTTGTAATGTGGTCAACCAATCTGCAATCATATACGAATTGGTAGGGTAGCTGGCAGGTAGACTCATTTGCCATTGATCCTTATTTTTTTCAAGCACAATCGGTGTTAAAGATCCCGACGGTGTAGTCGCTTCCTGCTGTTCAGGTAAAGGTTTGATTTGGATCTTCTGCACAGTATCAGGTGTAAACGAAATCCATTGGGCTTCTACAGGAGTTGTCTGATCTTTTTGAAAAAAGTTGTGTGAATACGCGTACGCTCCACCTACCAGCAAAATGATAACCATACTTATAGTCGGTATCCATTGACGAAATTGCACGATCTGTAAGACTCCTTTCTATCCTCTCCGTCGTCTCCACCATAGTACAATCCCTATAATGACAAAGAGTAAAGGAAATACAATCACTGTTCCGATGAAAATCATTTTCGCTTGAGATAATGATAAATTCGCAGTCTGGTATTGTTCTTGTACTTGAGGTCGAATCGTGATTTTACTCGTATTACCTAACAGATCATTGATACTATTCAGTGCAAAATCTAAATTCGCTTGCTGAACAATTTCCTGATCCATCATAAAAGTAGATCCGCCTAAAATCACTGCTTTGGGTGCACCTTTGCTATCAGCGACAGCAAATCCCAGATCGAAAGGGCCAGGTAAATCTTTCTGATCTCGTTCTGTTTTGGATTCTAATAAGCCTGACAGATTGGTTTCTCCATAACTATTACTCGAAGAAGTCAGTAACGGTGTTGTTGTCCATCCTTGTACCGCTTCTAATTGCAAACCAACTGACAGAGACATCATCGTATACAGCTTGCTTGTTGCTAATTTGGATGTAATCTCATGTTGTCCATAGTCTGGAATAATCGTCAGTGGATCATATAAGGTCGTGTCTTTAGGTTCTACAGCTACAGTATGAGTATCTTTAACCCCATACATGCTCATTAATGAGTCTAAGTTCTTCCAACTACTACTCATTTTTTCATTAAATCCAAGAGATAAGAATAACTTGCCTCCATTACTCAAGTACTGCTTAATGAGCTTGGTTTCCCCATCACTCAAATCATTTTGCGGGCCTACAATCATAAGTAGACTTGCGTCTTTCGGAATAGCACCTTCTTGTAGTAAAGACAGATCGCTCACCGTAATATGTTCTTCTTTTAAATGATTCACCAGTGTACTGATATCAGTGGTTGCAAATTCATTATGCCCGTTGAGCAGATATGCTTTGTGTGTTGTAGATGAAGATAGAGATAACAGACCTGAAGTTAGCTTTTCTTCACCACTAAATTGATAAGAAGTACTGGCTTCTGCGCTTTCTGCACTCATATCACTTGCTCCTGCACCATCAGCAAACATATCATATACCGGAACGATTTTGGTACTATCTCCTTTTTTGAGTACCACTGCACTTTCAGTCACTCCGTATTGCTTGGCAAGTGTTGGATTGGTCAGCAGATCATACGTTTTGACTTGCAACTTGCTGTTCACTTTATGATATTCTGCTAATAAATCTGTCACTTCACGGGTATAGACTTCAGCATCTTGCGAGTTGAGAAAGACTAGTGCTTCGACATTCTGGTCTAATCCTTGCAATGTTGTTATCGTCTGATCGGATAACGTATATTGTTTATTTTTGGTCAGATCGACTTGAAAAGTGCCAATCGAATTTAGAAATAGTGTCACAATAATAAAAATCCCGATCACTGCTACTGAAAAGACAACTGCATTTGTACCCTGTATCCATTTTTTCATATTGATCACCTCCACCTTTTCCGTTCCACGACTTGTATACTCAGCACGAGGAACAATAGAGATAACGTAAGATAGAACAGAATATCAGGTCCATGCAGTACGCCTTTAATTAAATTATCGATTCGACTCGATATTGAAAAAGGTTCTAACCATTTCTGTGCAATATCTGAATTCATTGTAAAAGAATCAATAATCCATAGTCCCAGTAAGAGTACAAATGCGATCACTGCCGATACCATCTGGTGTTGAAACAGACTAGAAGCAAATAGCCCTATCGCCATCATTGCGGCACCGAGTAAAAATACCGCCAATAAAGATAACAATAACATTGGCATATTCATCGTACCGAAAAAAGACATCGTCATCGGATACACTAGATTACATGCAATTAATACTACTAATAAACCAAGCGAAGCTAAGTATTTACCCACCACAATCTCTGTTACTGTGACAGGCGAAGTGAGCAGAAGTTCATCGGTTCCCTGTCTAAATTCTTCAGATATCAAACGCATCGTTAACAGCGGAATAATAATCAATAACATAAAAATCGTATTGCCCAAAATCAAACGGTAATCCAATATACTTGGCTGATAACCGACAAAACTAACATAAAACATATAACTGGATAGCAATACATAGACGGCAATTGCAAAATAAGTCGTTGGATTTAAAAAATACAGCTGTAATTCTTTAGAACAGATCGCCCACATGCGTCTCACTTGGATGTATCCCCCTTTGTCTCAGGAGTATCTGTAACGTCCACAGATGATACATTGGTTTCTTTACTCGATATCGAATCTGTTGTTAATTTGGCAAATAGATCTTCTAAACTGTGACCTTCTTTACGCATTTCTAATACAGGTATTCGTGCTTCGGCTAATAATAAAGAAAGTGATTCTCTAAAATCTTCCTGATCGACTCCAGTTAATTGGATCGTAATCAATTGTTCTTGTTGTTCATTGGTATCTGAATACTGAAATTCCATATGTGCAAAGACTAAATGTTCCAGTACTGATCGTACGATCGCAGGCTTAGACTTCACTTCCAATTGCACCTGGAAATTCTCATGCAATGAATCACCAATATGATCAGCTGCTCGATCCAGTACTAATTTGCCTTCATGGATAATCAACATTCGGTTACAGAGCATACTGACTTCTGGCAAAATATGAGTGCTCAACAACACGGTATGTTGCTCTCCTAATTCTCGAATCAATTGACGAATTTCCATAATCTGATTTGGATCAAGCCCAGATGTTGGTTCATCTAAAATCAATAATTCCGGTTGGTGAATAATCGCACCTGCTAATCCTAGACGTTGCTTATATCCTTTAGATAAAGAACGAATCACCTGTCGTTCTCTTCCTTGTAGTCCAAGCCGATCCACCATTTCACTTATCCGTAACTTCTGTTCTCGTACCGACACATCACGTAGATCCGCCACAAAACGTAAATACGAACGCACGGTCATATCGGGATAAAGTGGCGGTGTCTCTGGCAAATAGCCGATTTTACTACGTGCTTGTCTGGATTGTTCATGCATCGGTAGTCCATCTACCCATATCTGTCCCGTAGAAGGGGTTAAATATCCTGTAATCATCCGCATAGTTGTTGTTTTACCCGCACCATTAGGTCCTAGAAAACCAACAATTTCACCACGCTTCATCTCAAAATCTATTCCATCTACACTGCGACGCTGATCAAACCATTTGCTTACTTGCTGGACTTGCAGCATATTGTTTTCCCTCCCGCTTTTCCCAAAATCCTTTTTACTATAACGTAAATGTTATAAATCCAGCTTAAAGGAAGGTAAAGGAAAGCTTAAAAAAAGCCGCCAGATCATGATGATCTTAGCGACTGATTTAGGAAGAAGAATGAGCAGAATGATCCAGTTCAAAAAACCATTCTAAAAATGAATTAAAATCGGACCATTGCGGTTGTAATTGCCCTGCCCAAAAGTCTTGTAACGGTTGACCAAGACTCAATTCTAACACTTGTCCCGTCTGCCGATTATAAAAGTATCCACCTTCACCGACAAAAGCATCCAGTGGAAGATATTCTTCTGGTAATTGCAACGTCGTGCGGGCACTATGTACACTTAGATCATAATTCGAATACAGTACAAACCAAGCAATATGGTAAAGTTCACGATGTCTACTGTAAAACGTAGGCCCTGTCTCAGCATGTAAATAAAATTGAGCAAAGTCTGAGTCTAGCGGAATATTTAACTGTTCCAAAGCACCTACATAGTCAGACGAAGCTTCTTCATACCAGCCATTTTGTTCTTTGAAGTATTGTTCAACTTTGGATGATAACAAGGTCTGCCTCCTTTTGATTTCATGATTCGATTCGTTCTTACCAGTTTATCGTAAATTCTGGCTTTGTGCTCACATCGATCGGTACATCTTTAGAACCTATCCCTGCGGCAGATGCAGCAAAAATATCTTCTTCGATCCCTAGTTTTTCTAATTTGAGTGTTCGCGCTGCTGAAAGTTTGAATTTGGCTTCTCCTTCAACAGGAAACGTAAGACTACCTTCACTTGTATCTCCACCATTACTATCTATTGCTTGTTGAGCAGCAGCGCCGATCTGACTTGCATACTGACGCATTCGATCATACAATAAATCACCATTTTGGGCTGCTGTAAATTCTTCTTCAAAATAAGGCTCTTTCACCACCAGCATCCAATCAGTTGTAGCATCAAATTCATTATCAATCAAGATATCTTCTAACTTTTTGGTATATATATCTTCTTTAATTTGTTCTTCGCGATCTGATTCTTGATCACCACCTGAACCAGAACCACTGTCGCTATTAGAACCTGTCGAGCCTGATCCATTTGTATGTCCACCTGCATTACCTTCATAGTGACCACCACCAGAAGAATTTGAATGATTAGATGAACTTGAAGAAGAACCACTACTTCCACTTTCAGAAGATTCTTCATCCAGCTTTTCTAAATAGTCCTCTATGGTTTGCTCTGCTTTTTCTTGCATTGCCAATTCATACTGTTTTTTCACTTCTTGTACAGCAGTAAGCGACGCGGCATCAGCTACATTCTGTGCCTGTCGCTTTTCAATAAAGACAGTAAAATAATAAAATAAAAACACACTACCGATGATAACAAAGGCAAGTGTCGATACTGTCAAAATCGACATTCCGCCCTGTTCATTATGAAGTTTTTGCTGTATATTCTTCATCCATCGGTTCATGTGTACTCATCTCCATTTTTAGTTTAACCAAACCAATAATTAGCCGTATACAATAACACAAATAGCAATAATCGCCATTACGACAAGTACTAACATGATTTGTTTATTCGCTTTTGTCATCTGCTGCGGATCCGCTACAATCTCACCGCCACATCTAGCACATACCATTTCTTTACGTAATAATTTGTGCGTCGAGATATCCCGGCAAGATTGACAGGTATATTGCATGCTTTATCCCTCCGTGTTTATATTGCAGTCTCAATCATCTTTATCAGTGAATTTTACAATCCACTGTGCTGCTTCTGCTCGTGATACTTCAGCTTGTGGTTGAATATGGGGAACATAGCCAAATACTTGACGATATTCACGATCTCCAATCAGAAACGGCAATACAGCTTGCTGATAAAATTCTTTGTTTTTATAATCTTTTCCAACTTCTTTACCATCGATATAATTTAATAGATTAGTTTGTGTTACAGATGGGCTCACAATCGGATCTTTCAAAGAACTTATATTAGTATAAGCTGTCCATAACAAACACAATTGTTCACGAGTCAAAGGTTGATCTAACTTTAAAGAATGATCGTCAAATCCTACAATTTGATCGGTTTGCTGTAGTTTTTGAATCAATGCATAATCAGGATCATTTTCCGCTACATCTACAAAAGGAGTAAACTCTGTTAAGGGAGTAGATTCTTCTATAGGATGATAACGATACATCCATTCAATAAAGTCTCGTCTTGTAATGAAATCATTTGGATTAAAATGTCCGTTAGTATCTACAGAAGCAGCACCAGAAGAAAGCAAATTCACAATATCATTTTGAGCAATATTGTGAGAAAGATCAGTTACTGTGACCGTGGTAGATGCTGATGTCTCGAAATTGGCTTTTACATCGTCTGTATCTTCTTCTTCGCGGTCTTCGATTTTGGTGTAGTCAACAATCCATTTTGCAGCTTGTTCCCGAGTTACAGCTTGTTGAGGTTGTAGCTTATTATTTTTCCCAAATACGTTAGTATACTCACTATCATCATTAGCCCCATAACGATATACGGCATCTATAAAAATATGACCTATTTTTTTATAATCACTATAGTTTTTTAATGCTTGTAGATGAATTTCTGGAGAGACAGCAGAATCTACTACATCACCATCACTTTGATACCAGCCCCACAATAGAGTTAATTCTTCTCGTGTTAACGATTTATTTAATTTCATAGTTCCATCAGGAAACCCTGTAATCACACCTGATGTATAAAGTCCTTCAATTAATAGATAGTCAGGATTGTCTGAAGCAACATCATCAAAACTAGCGTTAGGATTATTTTTAAGCTTGATTTCTTTATTGTCATATCCATACATCCATTGGATAAATTGAGAGCGAGTGATTGGCTCTTTGGGATTAAAATTTCCGTTATCGTCTAGCGTTACTGCAACTGATTCTATTAATTTTTGGATTTGCTGTTGAGCAGGACTATTGCTGATATCTTTAGCATCATTAGGTGTAGTACTGTATGATTCTTTATCATTTTGTACAACTACTTTTACAGGAGTAGCAGCAGCTAATGGATCATTCGTTGTTGTTTGCTGAGTTGCTGTTTCTGTATTTTCTGTTGATGTTTCTATCGAACTGGTTGTACTTGTAGATGGATTGGCTGGTTCTGATGCGTTGTTATTACATCCTGCTAGAGCGATTACAGCAGTCAGCAATAAGATATAATATCCCTTCTTTCTCATAACTATTCACATCCATTTGTTAATTTATATTCCATATCTTAAATATCCGATGATACTAAATACAATTACTCCTAAGTATAATCGGATTCGATATTGTTTACGCTCTGGTCCATCTGCAAGTATATAATTAATCGTTGTTATGATTAAAGCCGGGATTAATGAAATAACAACAATAATTACTCCCCATTTGAAACTTAATATACCTAAGTGTCTATTAAGATAACTTGTTAACAACATTGCAGCAACAAAAATCAAAGCACTTATTCTCAAATAATTTAGTTGTCGCTTACTAGTAAAATATTCACGAATTGCCTTCACGGTACCACTCCTTTCCTTGCAAATGTATCATATTATTTAGCAGATTTTGATGGATTATCATTTGATAACCATTCTGTCCCTTTATTTAGAGATTCTTCTGATATCTTTTGAGTAATATCCAGTGGATTTTTTATATTTTGTAATGCTTTTTCTTGTTCTAATAAACGATCATACTGAGCTTGAGTTAGAGAAGAATTATGATTATTCTGCCAACGATTAACAGTATTTTGATTGGAACGATTATTCCAAATCATATCTAATTGACGATGCGTTATTGATTTATTTCCTACATTACTTTGGCTTACTTCAATGCCTCTTTCTTCAAGATCTGATGTAGTAGTAGTAATACTATTTTTAGTTCTTAAATTTTTAAGAGCTCGTCCAAATATAGGAGTCAAAATCATTGATTTAATAACACCAGATTGACTTTGTTCGAGTATACTTTTGTTTTCCTTTGGATCAATTAATGATTTGATTTTAGTTATTGAAAGAGATTCAATCATTCCTCCAAAAAATCCAGATACAGATTTCCCAAAGTTAGATATTGCTGGCTTTTTGAGGATATCTGCTACTTTATCAAAAACTAATGCTCCAGCAACACTTTCTAATAAGATTACTCCTGATTCTTTTAAATCAGGCAATTGTCCATCAAATGCCAATTTATTAAAAAACCCTACTGCTGCATTTATTGTAAAACCAGTAATTGTAGTTTTACTTGTTATTGCAGTCTTTAGTAATTGGATAGGAGAAGTTACTAATCCTCTACCTGCATCCCATAAACCTTTACCCAAACCTTTTACATATCCTAAAGATTTTTTTCCTACTTCTTTCAAAAACAATTTTGTACCTTGGCTCCTGAAGAAAGTCCAACCGCCTCGGACTGCACCAACTATTCCAGATTGTGCTATACCAATTACAGATATGGCTCCTAAAGCACCATAACCAATTCCTTTAATAAATTCAAAATTATCTCCTGCCATTAATCCATATATACCACCGGCTACAATACCAACTACTCCAGCTACAATAAGAACAGGCACAGAAATAGGGGCGCTCAAAACAACTGCGAAAATTACAACAGCTGCTATGATAACAACGCCGGCTCCAACAGCTCCTGCTGCTGCACCTTTTCCAAAATTCTGTAAGCTTTCAATAGGGTTAGCAGCAATATCTTTTGCTTTATCCCATAGCTTCTCATACCATGGTCGATTGTCTGGTGCACTGACGTTTGCTTGATCTGCAGGATCTGTCGAGGTACTTTCTGTCTTGGTTCCATCTGTATGAGTTGGATCTATGTTGGTTCCATTGGTAGTAGTGCCATCTATTGGGTTAGGACTTGGTATATTTATACCATTTGTAGAAGTTCTATCTGTCTGAGTACCACCATTTTGATTGCTGTTAGGAACTTCATTCGTAGGCGTTGAGACATTTCCTTCTCCATTAGGATTTGGTATCTGATTCTGTCCCTGATGATTCCCATCTGGATTCACTCCATCGATAGGCGGAATTGCTGTATCTGTTGTTGTGTCTTGTGGGACTTCATTTTGATCTTTCACTTTAACATCACTAAGATGAGTTTTAAAAGGTGATTCTTGATCTGCATCTGCTGTGGCAAATACAGGAGTCGCCGATATGAGAACAAAAAGCACTGCAAGCAGTGCTCCACCTATTTTGTACATAACGCGCCGGATATTGAACACTTCCTTTCCGTACGTTTTTATTCCACTACTTTTGTCGGATCTTCTTCTTTGCGTACCGTCGCTGAAGATGAAATAGGAATAGATAATCCCGATGTATTGAATAAAGCTCCAGATACAAGCGGTGATTCCAACGTCACTTTGACGGTGACATATGTATTGCCACCCGATGAGTATTCTTGCTTACTCATTTCTTTGATATCATATTTACCTGCAAAATTGCGTATAGCCGTCTGATATCCTGCATTACCTTGATCTTCTACCATAGCTACGCGCGCACCCTCCATGACAGCTTGCTTAACTGTTACAGCTGTAATCGCAGCAGAAGCAAATTGAAATACAATAAGTACCATTAAAATAAATAAGGGTAAAACACCTACAAATTCGATCGCTTGTGCACCACGTTGATTGCGAAGATAATGACGCCAACCGCCCGTAGACGGCACGTCACCCTTGCGAATATTGGAGTTATCCACCAATTTTGATTTTATCGATTGCATCTTTAATTTTATCAACCAAAGCTTCTGCAATTCCGCCACCCTCTTTACCAAACAAGCTCATAAGTGCAATGATCAGTACAACGACAACAGCAGCTACACCTACATACTCAATCGCTTGAGCACCTTTTTCATTTTTGGTATATTGCCCAATTGTTGTTGCTTTAGCATATAGGTAAGAACCTAATTTATTCATCATCGTTATTCACCCCCTCTCAAGTAAAGTCAACTATTTAGGATACAATGTTCATGTGTTACTGCAAAGCATCCCATGAGACACCAATACCTTCAGGATTGTAAATAAAGTTAAGCACTAACAATCCAACAACACATAGTAATACCGCAGGCAAAATGAGAAAACTAGTAATTAAAGTAACTTTAGGTCCTGCTTTAGCAGCCCGCTCTTTCATCATTCCAATTCGTGTCTCACGCATATCTGTCGATAGCAGATTAAATGTCTGTGAGATAGGAACCCCTAATTTGCTACCTTGCACCAGTGAAGAGACCAATGTTTCTAACTCTTTACTTTGATTACGATTCATTAAGCGTACGTAAGCTTCTTCACGAGGAACACCAATATCTAATTCTTGCTGAAAACGAGATAGTTCCTCTTGCAAAGGTCCTTGCATTTTCATAATGATCTGCTTCATTGCAGGATCCATTGGTACACCTGCTTGTAAAGTTACACTCATGGCATCCATAAAATCAGGCAAGTCCAAACCTAAGCGTTCTTGTCTTTCTTTTGCTGCGCCTCTTAACCAAAGTGAAGGAAAAGCTAATCCTGCTACGATGAATAAAATCAATACGATTCCATTTCCGAATCCCATCCATACCAATAATGTTCCAAGCAACATTCCTGTAAAGACACATAAAAAGCGAAATCCGTAAAATGAATCCAATCGCAATCCGCCAGGGTGTCCAGCCAGTTCGATTTGCCCTTGAATAGTAGCCGGATTTGTAAATAATTTAAAGCGTAACCCTAATGGAATTAATTTCTCAGACCATTCAAATACTCGCTTTTTAAATTGTTCACTAATCTTCTGTTTCTTCTTCTTATCTTCATTTACCATACCCATTCTTTTTTTGAGACTAAGACGCTTGAGTTGATAACGCCAGTAAAAGAATACGGCAGCGCCCCAAAAAATTAAAGCTGTATACAATAATGTATTTATCCATAACATAAATTATTCACGCCTTTATATTGGTGACTTTACGAATCATTAGAAATCCGAACACCATCAAAATAGCGACAACGATTAATAGAATCAAACCTGGAATCGTAAATAAAGGAGTAATGAATCCTTTAAATACAATATTAAAAGCAATAATTAGAAATACAGGCATCAGTCCAAGTGTTAATGCAATATATCTAGATTCTGCTGTTTGATTGCTTAATTCTTTGTTCATACGTTCTCGTTCTTCTAAGGTTTTGGCTAGTTGATCAAGTGCTTTAGCAAGATTACCTCCAGCTTGACGTTGAATAGTAATAGTCTGGGTCATTAATTGGATATCCCGACTGCTAAATTTCTCATTCATATTTTCAAGTACAGTATCTAGATTGTTACCAAGCTGCATCTCACGAGCCATTCCTTGAAAAAGAGGTCCCGCAGGTGCTTTCAGTTCTTTGGCTACCATATCAATTGCTTGTTGAATACTCATTCCTGCACGAATAGAGCTCCCCATCATGCGACATACTTCTGGTAATTGACCATTAATCTGTGCTGCAAACTTTCTTCTTCTTGATTTGAGCCATTGAGAAGAACCGATTGTGACTAGAAAATAAGCGACAATAATATCCATTGGAAACTGTAATCCTACCAATACATTCAATAAATAGGTTGTTATAAAGAGCAATGCACATTGAATCAATACATAATTAAATCCTGAGATATTCAAATCTGCTCCTGCCAAACGGTTATCCCATTCACGTCCATATTCAGAACGATTAAACTTGCCAGCTAATCTACGATATGTTCCTTTGTTTGTTTTAATCTCATCTGTATGAAGATCAGCAAGTCGCTTATTTAGTACTTTTACTTTTTTACGTACTGTTGTAATTTCCATAATAGCTACTGTAGCAACCACAACAGTTAAAAAAAGAATAAGTAAAAACCAATCTTCAACCAACATATGTGATTGCCTCCTCCGCAGGAGTGAAAAATGAATTCCCCAAATCATAACCAAATGTTTTTAATTTATCTGCACATTGCGGAATATAACCTGTAGTTACAAACCCACCTTGGATACGCCCATTCGCTTCTGTGCCTATTCGGTGAAAACGAAAAATATCGTTTAATAGAATATTTCCGTTCTCACTGATTGCTTCTGCAATAGACACTACTTTGCGGGTACCATCAGATAAACGTAATGTCTGTACCACTAACTGAATAGCTGCAGAAATAAAAGGTCTGACTACTTCAGCAGTCATAGATGAATTATTCATCAAAATCATAGCTTCTAGTCTAGACATAGCATCTTGTGGACTATTTGCATGAATCGTTGTTAATGATCCTTCATGACCTGTATTCATCGCTTGAAGCATATCCATAGCTTCACCACCACGTACCTCACCGACAATAATTCGATCGGGACGCATACGAAGTGCATTTTTAACCAGTTGCCGAATTGTAATCTCGCCAGCACCCTCCATATTGGCTGGACGTGCTTCAAGAGAAACAACATTTTTACGATTTAGTCGTAGCTCCGCCATATCTTCTATCGTAATGACACGTTCACCAATCGGAATCGCTGCAGACACGACGTTAAGCAGTGTTGTTTTACCACTACCTGTACCACCTGAAATAATAATATTCATTTTGGCACCTACCAAAGCTTCTAGAAAAATAGACATTTTATTAGATAATGATTGAAACCCAATTAAATCATTCATCATATATGGGTCTTTTTTGAATTTACGAATTGTAATGACAGGACCATGTAGAGCGATAGGTGGAATTGCTGCATTTACACGACTGCCATCTTCTAATCGTCCATCAACAAGTGGAGAACTTTCATCAATACGTCGGCCAATTGGAGCCACAATACGATCAATAATATTACGAATATGATCATCATTTTTGAATGAAACATCTGATAATGTAATCTGACCTTTACGTTCAATATAGATTTCGTCAGGAGCATTAACCATAATTTCTGTAATATCATCGTCTTGTAGCAAAGGTTCTAGTGGACCAAAACCAACAGAATCGTCTAGAATCATATCTAGTAATTTCGTTTTGTCCATCTGCGTAATAATAACTTTTTCTTGCTCCATCATATCGCTAATCAGTTTCTCTATAGCTCGCCTTTTTTGAAAATTAGGCAGTTTGATCAACTGATCCAAATTTGTTTCTTTAAGTAGTCGATTTTTATAATGATTAAATAAATAATCTGTATAATCTAAAGGTTTCTGCTCTTCTGCTTGTGGATCGTCAAGCCTGCTGCTTAACTTTTGAAAGATCGACATGAGCTTCGCCTCCTTCTTTAACACTCAAAACAGATTGAAGATTAATAAATTCTTTAATCAATCCTTTGACCCCTTTTAATTTTTCTTGGCGCTCTAATAATAATGGTTGCCCTAAATTCGCACTCGTTTGTAACTGACCTTTAAGATCTTCTGAAATAGATCCAATAGTCGGAATATTGACGATCTTTTCAAGATCACTTGTTGTCACATCTGATCGTTTACTATGTTTATTAATGACTAACGAGATACGGTTCATATCCATCAAGTGATAACGATCTAAAATATCCATCACACTTTTCAAACTTAAAATAGAAGATCGATCTAAATTCAATACATATACCAATTCATCTGTCTGACTGATCGCACTAATTGAGACTTCATTAAGTTCGCGAGGCAGATCCAATATGATGTAATCAAAATGTTGACGACAAGTAGTGAACAACATTTCAATATCTTCCCCTGTAAAATTTTCAGCTTCTTGCGGATGGGCTGGGGATAACAATAAGTTCAAACCAGATGATGGCAATGGGTATAGCACATTACTTAACTGGCTATACGTAATTTCTTTCAATACTGACTTGAGATCGCCTAAATTGCGTTCAAATTGAATATCTAAGTAATGTTGAATGCCGCCAAATTGTAAATTAAGATCAATCAAAAGAACTTTAGCTTCTGTTTGTAAAGCAATAGTTTGAGCCAAGTTAACACTTATAGTTGTTGTTCCTGCGCCACCTTTACCACTATACAAAGCGATCACTTTCCCACCATTTGTATCATGTGTATGAATAGAACGTTGATCTGTTCCTCGTTGGGCAAGTAGTATCGCTTTTTCAAGTACATTCTCAAGATGATCCAATTCATCAGGGATTCGCAGTACATCGGTTACACCAGCACGATACATTTCTCGAATCTGTATAAAATCTCCAGTACGACTTAAAAAAATAACAGGCGCTGATGCATTTACCTTTTTCAATTGTTGAATAATAGGTGTCAAATCAGTCAATTCTTCCGATTCTGCTAACAAAATAACACGTGGCTCTTTAGGATGAATTTGCATATAAGCTTCACGTGGTTTTTCAATCACTTCACCGGGTTGCATATTATAAAAATGAATACTTTGTATTAACTGTTGGGTGAGGCGCTCATTGCTAGATACGATAGATATTTTAACTGCGGACAAATGGATAGCCTCCTTGCTGATTATAGTAAGTTTAGACTTTGCTTATGTTACTCATCTGCTTTTGAAGTAACTGATTTAGTTGTATTGCTAGAGGGATCTTTAGGTTTTTGAGATACATCTTTTGTTTTCGTATCTTTTGGAATAACTTTGGTCTCTTTAGATGGTGATTTACTTTCTTCTTTAGTTGATGTAGTTGGACTTTCTGATAATGATGATGATTTATGTGATGTATTACTGTTATCTGTTCCTACATCTTTGCTACTACCACTTTTTAATAAACGTACTTCTTTACCGTAATTAAGTGCCCACACTACAGATTTAGAATCATTAAGACTGACAAGCACACCAATAGCTGTAATCTCATTACCTGTTTTTTGAACACTATTTACTGTTACATCTTTGAGTAATACTTTGGTGATTCGACTATCTCCATTACTTTCTTTTTCCTTAGTCGATTTGGCATCATAAGAATACACAATGTCTACTTTGTCATACGCATCAATCTGTTCATCAAAAACTGCTAATGGAGCACGTAGCATCACTTGACGATAATCTCCTTTGACAAACGTATTGTTGCGCAGGACGGAGGTTGTAAGCACAGACCCTTCTGTAATAGGCACAACGGATATTTTATTTTCTAATTGCTGTGGAGATGTGATCAACGAATCCATCATATATTTACGTGGAATTTCCTGATTTGTTAAAAGTTCAGGTTTGATTACACTACCTGCTGGAATATCTTGCGCTGCTACTTGTACGGTTACAAATTCACCTAGACTGGCTTTGGTTTCTTTCATATAGCTAGAAAACAAAATAACTGCAACAGCACCTAAGGTGATTGCAATAAGCATAAATACAAATGCACGCTTTTTCGATTCAAACATATGTCTCTGCCACCTTTTGTAGTAATACCATCAGTAAAAAACAACTTATACCTATAAACGGAGCTAAAGGCAATTCATTTGGAACATGAAATGTTTTTGGTGCTACTTTGCGTAAAAGCAGTAAAGGAAGAGCCACGAAAGCTGCTAATGGAAAAGTAAAAAGGAATGCCCATATTCCGGCAGACCACCCTAAGCATGCACCCACCATTGCAAAAAGCTTGATATCGCCTCCACCTAATTTGCCTTTACTCATAATAGCAAGTAAGAGTGCAATACTTCCCAAGCCTATAGCACCGATTAGACTTTGCCAGATTGTAATATCTTTGACAACAAGATGAATTAGCAAAAAATACACGGTACCAGGTAAAGTAATAACATCTGGAATGATTCGTTTTTGACAATCTGTTATAATACAAATCATTAATAGAACAAGAAATGGAATATAAATAAGTTCTATCATTTGTGATCTCCTTGTTCTAATCAGTTTGTAAAAATCAAGCTGTAAAGATCAATATGTAAATATGATTCACGAATAAGTTTTGAAAAATATGTTCTTATTTTGTCCGAATTTAAAGCAAAGGTAAATAGAACTGTTTTCCTAATAAAAGGAAAAAATAGTAACTTACTATTTAGCAATGTACATTTTTTACATTAGGATAACCAAATTTAGGTATTTTAATCTGAAAAATAGTTCAAAACTCAGTGTTGTTCGACAAATATACCATTATATGTAATATAAATAAGGTCTAACGGACAAATCATAAAGGTACTTACTTCATAGTCAGTTTTACCTAGATTTTATTAAAAACTTCGTTAGTTTATGTATGATTCAGAATATAAAATCTAATGCTCTTATTATTTAAAATAAAAAAAAGACTATTTCTAAGAAAGAAGTAGTCTTTTTAGGATGATGTTGTACTCATTTATTAGAGATTATTACTTTTTATCTAAAGGAACTTGTACGATCAATGGAAGCTTGACTGCCTTTTTCCAATTTACAAACGCTATACTACAAGCAATCATAACCAGACCGATCAATAAAGGTAAAGTGATCGACTCATTTAATATCCAGATACTAAAGATATTAGATAATACCGGGATTAAAAAAGTATACGTTCCTACGGTACTCACTTCTCCACTGTCGATTAGTTTGAAATACACCATCCAACCACCAGCAATAACAAAAAGGGAAATAAATAATAACACTTCGATAAAAGAAGGCGTCCACTGAATATCACTCCAACGTTCGGTAGATGATCCAAGAATCATCAGCACAACTCCACCGATTAACAATTGCATGGTCACTGTCCATAAAGAATCCAATTGCTGATTATTTTTCTTCATATAAATCGTACCTAGCGCCCAACATAACGACGATGCCAGAGCCAAAACGATACCTGTTACCGATAAGTTACCTTCGATCCCGCCAGAACTAATCACAGCCACACCGGCAAACCCAAGTACCAATCCAACCACTTTCATCGTATTCATTTTTTCACCTAACCATAACCATGAAAACAATCCAAGTAAAATCGGTTGTAAAAATACTATCGTTGAAAATAAACCTGCTGGCAAATAGCCAATGCCTATCGTCTGTAGTCCGTAATATCCGATAATATTCAAAATAGCGAGAACCACATAGATTTTCATATTCCGTTTCCATTGCAATCGTTCAATATGTTTTAAGGCAAAACCTAATAAAATTACACCTCCTATTAAAGTCCGCAGTCCTGAAAATAAAAGAGGTGGCACATCAGGTAATACTAATTTGGTTAAAGGCCAGTTGATTCCCCAGATCGTAACAAGGAAAATCACCAACCATAATGTTGTTTTAGGGGATAATGTCTTCATATTATTCATCCTTTCATTTACTGCGTTTACACTGTTTTAAATTTGTGCTTCTTTAGGTTATACTGTTATCACTTATAAATAAAATGAATGTTTTGCATAAAGGAGATAACGATATTGTTATGACCATTACTCAGATTATGACCTTTGTACGTGTTGCTGAGACATTAAGCTTTACTCAAGCTGCTCATGATTTGCATATGACCCAACCTGCGGTGAGCCATGCTATAGCCAGTATTGAAAATGAATTAGATACTCTATTACTACTGCGTGATCGCAAAAAAGGAGTTTTGCTGACAGAGGTCGGTGAGCAAGTTTTGGTGCAGTTCCGTACCATTTTGCACAGCATGGAAAAAGTACAACAACAGGTAGCTGCTGTCAAAGGGCTTGATGTCGGTACAATCTGTGTAGGTGCTTTTCCATCAGCATCTGCTTATTTTTTACCGCCTATTATTCAAAAGATCAAACAAAATTATCCTAACCTGGTCTTCGATCTTCATGAAGGCTCTGCAAACGATGTGAAAGAATGGGTATACAATCGCAAAATCGAAGTCGGCATTGTTCTTCTGCCTGCACCCGAATTAGATGTGATTCCGTTATGTGAAAATGATATGGTGCTTCTTTTACCTGCTAACCATCCGTTACAACAACAAGCGCATATTACGATTCAACATCTTCATAAAGAAGATATGATTTTGTGCAAAGGTGGACACGAAACAGCGATTATTGAAGCTTTTGACAACGAAAATTGTGAGCTTAATATTACATTCACTACTCATAATGTGAGTGCATTAATTAATATGGTACGTCAGGGGCTAGGCATCGGTATTGTATCCAATCTAGCCTTATCTATGCACCCCCATCAACTAGATGTTCGAGAAGTTACACCACGGATCACAAGCCAAATAGGCATCGCTATTCCTTCATTACCAAATGCTTCACTTGCTGTGCAGTTACTAATCAAAACTGCTGAAGAATTATTTATCGAGTCGGCTATATCTATTCCTTCGTAAATAACGACTTAAATAAATACCCTCGTAAATAAACACAAAAAAGTCTGTATCTTTGACATAAAGAATACAGACTTTTTGTATATCCATTTTATATTATTCATATAGAGGTTTGATTGGAGATACATGGTATTAATGCGTCACCGAAGATTGGAAGTCATCTTTACTTCCTTTATTCGCATGATAAAATATCACATCACCATCTTGAAGCTCAAATGTAAATCCCCATGGATCATTAAATTGCTTTTGAAATCCTTCCAGTTGCCATTGATTCATAAGTGGCGCATGGATGTACTGAAGATGTGGATGTTCCAGATCTCCATTCTGAATCGTTTCGATATTAAAATTAACAACGATATAGCCATCACTTAGAAAAATAGAAGAATGATCATCCAACCCTTTTGGAGTATTTATCGCAGATATAGATGAATGCTTAGACTCTGTTGTTAAAGATGGATTGTTGGAACGATTGGTAGACGTTGACCCTGTCACATCTTGCAAACGAGTTCCTTGCTTTACGACATATACATCAGCAGGCAGACTATATTCACCGTACCATTTCTGCACAGCTGCTAAGGAACGCATCGTATTATTGCCTTCAGGTAGATGTTGCTGTGGCCCTATCAATGTACGTAAGGGCTGAGTCAGTAACAATTGAGTAAACTTGCCTATATTGACTTTGCGCTTAGCACTAGCATCTGCAAACATAGCAATCGCTTCTTCTGAATTAGCAGGTAATGACTTCGTCGTATGTTGTGTAAATGAAGCGGGTGTATCTGTATTATTGTTACTATGGCTTAATTTTTGCGTGATTGCTTGGATCTGTTCAGCTGTAATTTCCCACGAGATTCCCGTTTGATTAACCCAGATGGATTCGGCTACTGTTTCGATCAGGGCTGTCCAGAAATGATTGGATTGTTGTTGGTCTACGATTGATCCATTAGACTCCGAGCTACTAATTGGTTCATTTGGTTGTTGTAATAATCGATCATACATATAAAGAGCCGTATTTTGGAGCTCTTCAGCAGGTACTTTTCGCAAAGGATCATTCAAAATCGTATACCGTTGTACTTGGTCTTGCGCCGATCCTATTTGAATAAAGTTTTTACTCGCATTCGAATAATATAAATCGACTGGAAACGGCTTTCCACCCTGACGAGAAACATAACTGAATGAAGGTGTAATTCGAATACTATCTTGTGCTCCAAACATATTGCCTTTGGTTTTGAGATCGAATTTGAAATGATAACCGGTTTTGACCGCTAAGTTGCGATAAATCGGATGACTTCCTTGACGAACAGGCAGTATATAAGGAGCCGTAGTTCCTCGCGTTTCACCATCTATTCCTTTATCACCAACCCAATAAGAAGCTGACTGAGGAATGTCTAAGTTCTTCCACGGTGCAAATACAATCTGCCAGTTATAATCAGCAATATCGGTAATATGAAAATCATAGACACGTCCAATCACATCAACAGGAACACTTTCTACAGCGACATGATTGTCTAGAGTCACATTAGCGTTATGTTGAACTGTAAAAGCAGCCGGTGCATTTTCAGCAATGGTACGAAATAAAATATCATACTTGCCTTCATCTACCCATACCGGCAAAAAGAAAGATGTATCCAATTGATTTACCGGTATATCCACCCATGTATGTTTAGGAATAAATGTGGTCTGTTCGTTGTTATATACATCAAAAGGAAACTGTACTTGTTTGGTACGCATATATTTTGCATAATCTCGATTCCCATAGCCCGGATAATTTGTATGCTGTCCACTCGTAGGAATCCGAACAGAGAAAGGACGATCTAATATAAGCGCAGAACTGTATAGATCCGGAATTGTTTTCTGATTATGTGGTTGATCATCCGCTACCAATGAATAGTTTACGACAGGTGTATGTACAGTCACCGTATTGATACCTTGGATCGGCTTTTGAATAGGAGTATAGTTTCCTTTACCACCTTCCATTATGGTGTAAAAAACGGTTCCTGTACTTTGAGTATCTTTCCGATTCACTTTTGTTTTTTCAATTCGATTTCCACTTTTATAAAGAACATTACGTCCGATCATGGTCGGGGTAGGCATACTGGTCGGTGTTGGTGTAGACACTGTTTTTTCTTGAGCATCCATAATCAATTGTCCTACAACAATAAGCTTATCATTATGCACTTGAATATCAGGAACTTCTTTTTCTGCAAATCGGTTTAAATCTTCTGTAGGTACAGAAGGTGCTGACTTTTGCCGTCCTCCATTAAGTGAAGAAGAAGGGGCATCTGCTTTAACCGATTCTGGCTTTGTAAACCCTCCTGTATATTCTGCCTGATAGGACGGCGGACGATATCCATTTGGAGTGAGAGTAATTTTCCCATTAGGTAACGCATAATTTGCAAGTTCCGCTTGCGACAATTGGTACATCGCTAATGATGGAATCGTCCAATATGAATAAGGTCGGGTAATCGTATAATTTTTAGTTACTTTTTTATCATCGCTTTTCCAATCGGAATCCCAATACCGATTGCCATTGCTTCGTTCTTTATATTTTCCTGCATCCCATTTACGATGATAGACTTTGGTAACCGGTACTTTAAAATCACATGTTCCCGTCATTTGCGTAAATGTTGCATCATATAAATATTCACGAGATAGAACATTCCCATATAAATATTCAGAAGTGGGAATCCCTTGAGCGACATCAAATGTTTCCTGATCTCGTTTGTCTGCTTTGATCACGCCAGTAGGCGTCGGGTCTATATAAGCAGGATGTAACGTATTACTGACAGCAGGTATAGTACAAATCACGCCTGCATCGGGTTCTTGTGACCCGTTACAATCGACCACATGCACCGTAAACGTATCTTGTACGTCTAAAGCTTGTTCGGTATCTACAAAATGCGCTGTAATCTCTGTACTTCCAATAGTTCCCGTAGGTGTGAGTACACCATTTTTACCTATCGTCGCAATACTTGAGTCTGAACTTGCCCATGATAATGAAGGATGGGATTGCAAGCTATATGTAGTTTCATCCATCTTAGTTAATGTAGCTTCTGCTTGTATGGGTGATGTATCAGTCGTACATATTTCATTTGGCAAATCTATCGCAATTCTTGCTCCGCCCTCTCCAACAATAACCTCTGCTGTATCGGAGATCAGATACTCTTCTTTTTTCCATATCGCTCGAATCGTCACTTTGCCTTCACTAACAGCAGTCACCAACCCAGTTGTCGGATTGACTGTAGCAATCGACTCATCCGAAGACCACCATTTCAGTTCGTCTGTTCTAGAAGTGATATCAATGTAATTGCCCCATGTATCACTTCCAATACTTTTAGTACGAATAGATGCTTTAAGTTGCTTCGTATCATTAATTTGCAAAACAGAATCTGGATCAACTTCAATTTCTTTTTCTTCTATTAAATCTCCCTGCCAAGTAATATCCACAGGTGTATCGTAACCCACTGTTACTTTGGAGCAGTCACCGAAAGGTCTTTTCATAAAAACATCATAAGAGTTATAATCAAAATCTCCACCCGTTGTAGTTTTTATTGCAACTTTTGTTTTTGTAGTAATTACTGGCTGTCCTACACCTTCAAACGAATTTTGTTTATGAAATTCAACTTTATCTAATCTTATATTTTGAACAGATGACGAAAGTACTTTAGTATCTCTATATTCTTCCCATGATGATGGAGGCCACTTTGCTAAATCAACTTCATCAGGAATTACCGTTTTTGAAGGGAATGGAAATTCGCAAGATCCTACCATAGGAGTATTGGTTGTCTTTCCATCAGAATGATCAGCATTAAAAGTTCCATTATCTAATTGATACCAGTAAACACCAGGTGTTCCTTTAACTTTATCAGATTTTATTACTTTAACAATTTTTTGAGATTTGGGGATAGATATTTCATTAGAATATGCTTTATCCATCCCAACAACTACAGAAAAAATTACTTGTATTATTAACAAAAGAAAGCTAGATAAAATCCAAAAATTAATATAACGGCTATATACCTTTTTAAACAATTTTTTCCACCTCAAAAACTATTATCGATTGTTAAAACGCACTTCATTGTTATTATCTACTCTTAATCTGTATCCTGTTCCATTTGCATCAATATTAGATTCCGTCCAGAAAGATGTAGTTTTGCCGATAACTTTAAAATTATTAAAATCTTTTGCAATCGTATTGATTCCCATCTTGTTTATATAATCTACATCTGATGGACGATTAATACCTATAACGCTATTTTCTAAGCCATTATTGTAAGTATTCACACTTAAATTAGAATATTCAGTCATAGTGGTAAACGTTATATCTGCATACGTCAAAAACAATCCTTTTTGATAAGATTTTAACCCTTTTTGTGGATCAATAAATAAATCGGAATATACACTTCTAGGTTTGCTATTACGAGCATCAATAACAATATAATGATGTAATTTTAAGGAAGCTGACTTATTGCTTAAAGTCATTTTCGTATCCATAATCTTTCCAAAATCGCCTTCAGTGTATTTATAATTCGAGATCGTCAACAAATTAGTCCCTGTTGTTCCTACTTCTCTCATTTCATTCAGATCAGCATACTTACTGGCTTCTTGACCTTCAATATCAATATATCTTAATAAAATAGCAGCAACTTCTGCACGGGTTGTCGGTTCTTCCGGTTGTAATGAACCATCTGCAAATCCGCCTACAATCCCTGTACCTCTGACAAGAGCAAGATAAGGAATTTGAGCTTTAGCAATTTTACCTTTTGTCGCTTCTGGTGTAGGCAATAATGTATTTTGAGTATCTTCAAAGGCTTGCTTAAAGCTGGTATTGGACTGCACTAATCCATTACTCATCCATTTCATCATTTCTAAGCGCGTTAACTCTGTATTGGGCTTGAATCCATTCGAATAATCAATGTTATTAATAAAACCAAGTGCTGATAATCTAGTAACTGCACTTTCTGCCCAATGCCCTTTCATGTCTTTGAAAGATGAACCACCCGTTCCGCTTCCAAGCTTGGTTGCTCTTGTTAACAGTGAAGCATATTCAGCACGTGTTACTTTGGCATTAGGACGAAAAGTACCATCTTGATAACCTTGAACAAGTCCCATAGCATACGCTTTGGCAATTGTTGCTTCTGCCCAGTGTCCTTTGACATCTTTAAAATTCCCTGAGGAGCTGGATGCATAAGCTACAGAAGGGGGTTGGGATGCTGTAGACGAATGTAACAGCGGCTCTAAATAAGTGATGCCTGCACAGACGATAGATGTTGCCAAAACAGATACTATTAATTTTTTCATATAAGTTATTCCTCTATTCATCAATTTTTAGGTATTTAAACCTAATTTATGTACCACAAGCATCATTATATGGGATAAATAGGATTCTTCCAAGTACTTATTTAGTTAGCAAATAATCAGTTATACCGAGAATTAAACACAAAAAAGCGGATTACTCCCTTAGTAAGGAATAATCCGCGTGCTTCGCGATATTATAGGTATTAAGACATAGTTTTCTTTTGGCAAGAATATCATATCTATTCTCACCTGTAAATAACTTTATGATTATCCGATTGATACCGCAGCAGAATCGCCTTCTATCGGTTGGTCTTCAGATGATCCAGAGGCTGGCTGAATTACAATCTGCAATTCGTTATCCACCATACTCACTACAACAGTCGATCCTTCTGACGCTTCACCAGCAATCATTGCACGAGCAACTTTGGTTTCTAACGCTCGCTGAATAAACCGTTTGAGGGGTCTTGCACCATATGCAGGATCAAAACCTTGTTCAGCGATTAGATTCACGGCTTCATCGGTCAATTGTAGTGTAATCTGACGATCATTCAGGCGTGCTTGCAAATGCTCGACTAATTTACGAACAATCTGTCCAATTTCAGTTAAGCTTAGCGGCTTGAACAACACAATATCATCGACACGATTTAGAAATTCAGGGCGGAAATGATGACCGAGTTCACGCATCACATTTCCACGTACCGTTTCGCTCCACTCTCCATCTTCCTCTAATCCACTAACCAGATGAGTAGAACCAATATTAGAAGTCATAATAACGATCGTATTTTTAAAATCCACCACTCGTCCTTGCGAATCCGTTAATCGTCCATCGTCTAATAATTGCAATAAAATATTAAATACATCTGGATGAGCTTTCTCCACTTCATCCAACAGCAATACTGAGTACGGTTGACGACGTACAGTTTCTGTTAACTGACCGCCTTCTTCATAACCGACATATCCTGGTGGTGCGCCGACCAGACGAGAAACGCTATGTTTCTCCATATATTCCGACATGTCAATTCGAATCATACCGTCTTCACGATCAAATAAAGAAGCAGCAATCGACTTGGCAAGTTCAGTTTTCCCTACTCCTGTCGGTCCAAGGAATAAAAAAGAACCTATTGGACGATTCGGGTCTTTAATCCCTGCGCGCGAACGAATAACAGCATCAGCAACCAATTGTACAGCTTCATCTTGACCGACTACACGCTCATGCAGACTATCTTCTAACCGTAATAACTTGTCTCGCTCTCCTTCAACCAGACGACTTACTGGAATACCCGTCCAGCGAGAAACGATATCTGAAATTTCTTCTTCAGTGACAGCTTCACGTAATAAACGATTGTCTTGATCTTGATAAGCTTCTTCTTCGGCTTGCTTCAATTGACGTTCCAGATCTGGAATAATCCCATAACTGAGTTCAGCCGATTTGTTCAAATCATATTCTTCTTGTGCTTCTAATAGATCGTTGCGTGCTTGTTCTAAATTCTTTTTGAGATCCCGTACGATTTGAATCGCTGACTTTTCTTTTTCCCAACGTGCTGTCATTTCTAATTGTTTTTCTTTAAGATCTGCAAGTTCACGTTGTAAATGCTCTAATCGACGTTGACTGGCGTCATCGGTTTCTTTAGTCAGTGCTGCTTCTTCGATCTCAATCTGCATAATACGACGTGTCACTTCATCCATTTCACTTGGCATCGAATCGATCTCTGTACGAATCATCGCACACGCTTCATCAATCAGATCAATCGCTTTATCTGGTAAAAAACGATCTGAAATATAACGATCTGATAACACACCCGCCGCTACAATCGCACTATCATGAATTTTAACACCATGATGTACTTCAAATCGTTCTTTTAAGCCACGTAAAATAGAGATCGTATCTTCAACATTGGGCTCATGTACAAGTACCTGTTGAAAACGACGCTCCAAAGCTGGATCTTTCTCGATATAATTGCGATATTCATCCAGTGTGGTTGCACCAATACAATGAAGTTCTCCACGTGCCAACATCGGTTTGAGCATATTACCTGCATCCATGGAGCCTTCTGTTTTCCCTGCTCCAACAATCGTATGCAATTCATCAATAAATAAGATAATCCGTCCATCACTTTCACGAATTTCTTTGAGTACTGCTTGTAGACGTTCTTCAAATTCACCCCGATACTTTGCACCAGCAACCAGTGCGCTCATATCTAATGAAAAGATCGTTTTGTCTTTCAGCCCTTCCGGTACGTCTTTACGAACAATTCGGTGAGCTAGACCTTCTACGATGGCTGTTTTACCGACACCTGGTTCACCGATTAATACCGGATTGTTTTTGGTTTTACGCGATAAAATACGAATCACACGGCGAATCTCTGCATCCCGTCCGATCACTGGATCGACTTTGCCACTACGCACTTCTGCCACAAGATCACGACCGTATTTTTGCAACACTTCATAAGTGGCTTCCGGTTCACGACTGGTTACCCGTTGATGACCTCGTATCTCAGCCAATGCCGCTAATAAAGGATCACGTGTTAATCCTTGTTGTTCTAACATTTTGCGTATCTCTTGATTCTCACGATCATGTCCCGATACGATAGCCAGTACAGCATGTTCTACAGCTACAAATTCATCTTGCATCTTATTGGCTTCTTGCTCGGCTTGATCTAACACAGATAATAAAGCAGGTGATGCATAACGACGTACTGCCCCAGAAGACCCGCTAATGGTTGGTTTGCGACGCAATAATTCGTTATTCAGTCTGGTTACTTCTGACAATGAAATATTCATCTTTTGCAATAATCTAGGTAATAAACCTTCTGATTGTTCTAGTAATGCTTTTAACAGATGAGTCGTATCAATCTCTTGATGCCCCATCGTTGAAGCAATGGATTGTGAAGAAGCGACAGCTTCTTGAAGCTTTTGAGTCAGCTTATTATAATCCATTGTGAACTCCTCCTTAGTTATTTTTGATTTGAGGCTGGAACGGGTTAAATTCTGCTAATTGACGATAAAGCTTACGTTCTTGCTCGTCGATATCATTAATTTCAGGAATAATCATTTCAATACGGATGAGTACATCACCATAGTTATGTTTATCTTTGCTTAATCCTTTGCCTGATAGTCGCAAGGTGTGACCAGTCTGTGTGCCAGCAGGTATTTTAAGGCGAACTGTAGATTGATCAGGTAAACGTACAGGTATATCTCCACCGAAAATCGCTTGCCATGGTGCTATTTGAGCTACTGCAACAAGGTTACTTTCTTCTATCGTATACATAGAATGATGTACAATATGGAAACTAATCAATAATTCTTCGTTCGGATCAAGTCCATTGCTACCATTGCCACGGATTTTTAAAGTACTATTATTTTTGATACGAACAGGCAGTTTAAGTTGAATCGACTTCCCACTAACCCGTACAGAGATACGATCTCCCCGGTAGGCTTGTTCTAATGTAATATCTAGATTGGCACGCAACGTTTGAGTGATATTTCCCATACCCATCCCTTGACCACCGGTACGACTATTGAAAAACATATCGAATAGGTCTTCATCAGGAAAACCTGCATTATCAAAACTATCAAAATTGTAAGCTCGACCTGCATTATTTTCACGGGTTGAATATGCGGTATTCGCTCTTGTACGACGAGCAGGATTTTCTTGAGCATATAGTTGTTGATCATATTGTTCTTTTTTAGAAGTATGACTTAACGTTTCATAAGCTTCTGCAATTTCTTTAAATTTACTTTCCGCTTCTGTTGCTTTATTAACATCAGGATGCCATTTCTTAGCTAGTTGTTGATATGCTTTTTTAACCTCTTTGGATGAAGCTTCGCGATTAACCCCTAGAATCTTATAGTAATCTTTGACCATAGGTTCTCCCCCTTTCCTGTAGCTCTAATCTTTCTATTTATTAACGTACTTTACAGGAAAATAAGCGGAATGGCTTCTTTTTACTTAAAAAAGGTGCATCATAGCTGTTTAATCTACAATGCACCTCTGGATATACAATTATTTTACAGCTAACCTGCGAATGATGCGACCTTTATTCAGAAGACGTTTGCTGTCCGTCTTCAAGTCGAGCTGTAGAGGAACTTCCATCAATCTGAATTCGTCGTCCTTCAGAGCGCTGTTTTTTCGGAATAGTTAGTAACAATATCCCATCTTTCAGAGTGGCTTGAATCTGATCTTCTTCAATATCTTGTACATAAAATCTCCGGACATATTCTCCATAACGACGTTCTTTACGCACCATACGTTGATCTGTATTTTCTTCTTGGCGTTCTTGTTGCTGAACAGCTTTGATCGTCAGATAAGGAGCTGCATAATCAATGTCGATATTCTCTTTTTGCAAACCAGGCAATTCGGCTTCAACTAGATATGCTTTTTCATTTTCTCGAATATCCGTACGGAAGGACAAGGTCGATCCTTTGAACGGTGTTAACAAATCATCTTCAAAAGATTTCATCCATTGACTCAACATATCCTCACGACGTTTACCAAAAGGAACTAAATCAAACATATACAATCTCCTCCTTAAATGATTTTAAGTGCTTTTGATGTGTTTGACTTTGTTTGACCTTATGTCTTTATTATAGTTATGACCTTGGATTTGATCAAAATTGATTATAGACAAAATAAGTTCATTTAGATCGATTTTCAGGTCTTTTTTATATTAAAATTCTTGTTTTCAACTTCTTTTAACGATTTCGACCTATTTTGACCTTTTATTTAAAAAGAAATAATTTTTAGCAAAAAAAGACTGTTTCTTATCTATCTCGAAACAGTCTTTTAGCAATATATCTATACTTTATCCGAAATGTTTCTGCACAAATTCCATCGTTTTACGTTGATGATATGGACTTACCATATGCCCATCAAACGGATACAAGCACATTTCTTTTTCCGAATGAATCCGGTTATAGACAGCATAGACCGTTTCAGGCATACAGACCGTATCTTTAAGACCACATGAGATCAAGATAGGCACCTGAATACGATCAGCTAGATTAATCATATCAAAATAACTCAACGTCTCTAACACTTGATCCAAATGCTCAGGATAACGACTTACCAATTGAGCAGCTTCACGTAGTGAACTTTCTGAATTTAAGATCCCAAAATCCATATGACTCATATTCGGAATATTAGCGACAGCAATCACTGGAATATCACTAAGTGCAGACGTGATCAGTGCCAGTCCGCCACCTTGACTGCTTCCGTACACAGCAATCTTGGTATGATCTACATCGGCTTGCTGAGCTACCCATTCTATCGCTTTAAGTGCATCCACCGTAATCGCTCGATAATAGAAGTGATCTTTGTCCAACAATCCTTGAGACAACCAACCACTACTCATCCCAAAATCAGAATTCAAATGATTGCCTGTATCTCCACCCTGACCGCGAATATCAATCGCGAATACCGCATAGCCCATCGCTGTCCAATGTGCATAATCTTCAGGATACCCTTTGTTCATCGTATACCCGTGGAACATAACGATACAAGGTATAGGTTGCCCTTTTTGATCGGCAGGACGTACATAAATGCCATGTAAAGGCGTATCGTCAAACCCTTCATAGATCACTTGATACGATTCAATAGCTTTCATGGGTGTCACTTGCTTCGTTTGCTGTGCATGTAAAGGTTTATCTTTAAATTGTTGTAATGTGTATTGCCAAAAATCAGCTAAATCAGATTGTGCTGTGTGCATCGGGGCATATTGTTCCAATTCACGGACTCGTCTCGCAATCGCATGATTTTTCATCATAATGACTCCTTTGTAGGTCTAAACTTTCATTTATTCGTTAAGCTTTACAATCCATCCTGTAATCAAGCGGAAAAAGAAACTAAAAATAGCCGCTGGAATCAGTGCAGTTACAAGTGTAATCAATACACCTAGAAAAGTAACACCATCTGGATTATTTTTCACTTCTAATACAGTCAACAAAATCGCCATAATCACATACCATGTAATAAAATCAGATATTCTAAAATTATTTTTGATCGTATTGATCAATTTCATGCTCATCCCTCTTCATCTGCATATATAATCCATCATTTGAATGCTATCAATAATACAGGTGAAATACAACAATTTACCGCATATCAGCAAACTTTTTACCGATCGGGGTTGTGATGCCATCGATTGTGGTTGAGTTTTTCTGCTTGCGATATTGTTCCAATTGTTCTTCGCCTTTATTGCCTGCCCAATCTATTAATGTATTTCGTTCACCTTCATACGTATAGAAAGGAATACTATACCCGCAAGAAGTCTGCACCCGGTGAATATTCGATACAATAATCTGTCGATATCCGGGATGTAGATCAAATAGTGAGGCATATTGCTCCCATGCAGAATCATCAGGTAAAATAACTTGTCCATCTCCATACAAGCGCAAAATCTGGGGCTTACCTTCTAAAGCGATAAACATATACGTCATTCGATTGTTATCTTGCAAATGTGCACTGGTCTCATTACCACTACCTGTTAGATCAAGATAAGCGACCTGATTAGGAGATAACATGCGAAATGAATCGTAACCTTTAGGCGAAATATTGACATGACCATCTACTCCAGCACTACCTACAAAAAACATCTTCTGTGCTTGAATAAAATTCGCATGCTCGGGAGAGATCGAATCAAATGCTTTAGCCATCATGAACATCCTCTCTATACATAGATGTGATTATTCTGATATAGACATATTATACTCTACTGACTTATAGTTTTTTGACAAACCCTGTGGATAACCCTGCAAAGCCCAATTTACGATAAAATTCATGTGCTCCTGTACGTTCATCACGATTACCACTATTTAGAGCTATCGCTTGAGCACCGACACTGCCTGCCCAACCTTCTGCCGCTTGTACTAAAGAATGTCCAATTCCTGCTCCGCGGTATTGCTCATTCACAACTAATGAACCGATGCGTACATGTACACCATCTCGTTCAAATCGAAGTTCACGGATTAATCCAATCATCCCAACCACTTGCTCATCCACTTCAGCAACAAAGATTTGATAATCTTCATGTTGCTCTAAAGCATCCATTCTTATTTTAAAAACTTCTTCTGTCGTCGGATAACCTAATTGCTCCATTAACCCTACTAATGGCGTGATATCTTGCTGATGTGCTTCGCGAATAACAACCGTATGATTATTCATTATGACAAACTCCTTTAGATAAATATGTATTTGTTAGCAGTTTAGCAGATACGATGAATGACCACAATAAATACACATTTCAGGTAAGAATACGATAAGAATACTTATTTTCGTTTTCGTAAGTAGGTAAATTGGATAAAAGTAAAGTAGAGATATAGCGTACATCGTAGCGCTTAGAACGTTAAGCCCCTATTTTATACCTACAACTATACAAAATGGTGGAAAACACTTTTAACAACGAACATATAATCAGCTTGCAGATGGAGGAACAACGATGATACGCAAATGGTGGAAAGAAAATGCTATTTATCAGATTTATCCAAGAAGTTTCAAAGATTCTAACGGTGATGGTATCGGTGATTTTCAAGGAATTATTTCCAAACTAGATTATCTGCAAGAGTTAGGGATCGGTGCGATCTGGCTATGTCCAATCTATGAATCTCCTAATTTTGATAATGGATACGATATTAGCAATTTCCAAGCGATTATGAAAGATTTTGGAACGATGCAAGATTTCGATGAATTTATGCGAGAAGCTCATGAACGTGGAATTAAAGTCGTGCTGGATATGGTGCTGAATCATACATCCGATAAGCATGATTGGTTTGTAGAATCACGTTCTTCTATCGATAATCCGAAGCGCGATTATTATATCTGGCGCAAAGGGAAAAATGGCGGTTATCCGAATAACTGGGAATCTTACTTTAGTGGATCGGTCTGGGAATATGATCAGAAAACTGAAGAATATTATATGCATCTCTATGCTCGTCAACAACCCGATCTCAATTGGGAAAATAAAGAAGTCGTCAACGAACTTCATGATATGATCCGCTGGTGGATGGACAAAGGGGTCGATGGATTCCGCTTGGATGCGATTGCTCATATTGTCAAAGCTGTCGGTCTCCCTGACGCAGATAATCCGCAAAACTTACCTGTAGTGCAAGCTTTTCAATTTTTCTCTAATCTCGAAAAAGTACACACCCTACTCAAAGACCTTAATCAACAGGTATTTGCAACTCGTGATCTAATGACTGTCGGCGAAACATCCGGTCTTGGCCCTGAACAAGCATTAGAATATGTAGGTAATGAACGTCATGAACTGGATATGGTATTCCAATTTGAGCATATGCATCTGGATTGTGTGGGTACAGGAAGTTCCAAATGGGTTGGACGAAGCTGGAACTTACTTGATATCAAAAAGATTATGAGTCACTGGCAGACCGTTCTTCATGGTAAAGGCTGGAATGCTAACTATTTCTCTAATCATGATCAACCCAGACATCTATCCCGATTCGGAAATACAGGCGAATATCGTAAACAATCTGCCAAAATGCTAGCCACTCTTATCCATTTACTGCAAGGAACGCCTTATATTTATCAAGGTGAAGAGATTGGGATGACGAATGCTAGCTTTGAACATATCGAAGATTATCGTGATGTAGAGACGATTAATTACTATAATATTTCGTTAAAAGAAGGCAAAACCGAAAAAGAAATTCTTCAAAATCTAGCTAGACGTAGTCGTGATAATGCCCGTACCCCTATGCAGTGGGATAACACAACCCATGCGGGTTTTACAGACGGTAATCCATGGATTCAAGTGAATTCGAACTATACCGATATCAATGTTGAACAAGCATTGAATGATCCAGATTCGATCTTTTACTATTACAAAAACCTGATCGCTTTACGCAAAAAATATCCGGTCGTGATCTATGGTGATTATCGTTTACTATGCGCACTGCATCATCAAGTGTATTCATTTATACGCAGTTATGAAGGTACAGAACTGATGGTTATTATGAACTTCTTTGACGATGAACCGACATTCGAATTGTCTGAACGTATTAGTGATGAAGGTTGGGAATTGGTGTTGTCTAATTATGATGAGCATGAACATCATCATCTTCATTCGTTGCCATTACGTCCATATGAGACCAGAGTATATTACAAAGACACCCCATTTGTATTGCCGAAAGCGGCTCAATAAATTTCAAGAAAAAAGAGCGCTTTATCATAAGCGCTCTTTTCACGTTCTAGATTTCACATCATGATCTATTTTAAATATTTAAACCTTTCATATGCGAATCTTCGTAACGACCGCCTTGAATAGCAGATTCAGGGCTAACCGCTTCTATACGTTCTAATTCATCTGGAGTTAATACAATATTTGTTGCTTCTGCATTTTCTTCTAGATAACTAACTCTTCTAGTTCCTGGAATAGGTAGAGCACCTTTAGCTATCGTCCATGCCAATGCTAATTGTGATGCTGTACATCCTTTTTCGTTAGCCATTTTCAAAATCTCTTCAACAATATCTACGTTTTTCTGGAAATTTTCTTTTTGGAATCTTGGTAAATACCTACGTAAATCATCTTCTGCCAGATCTTCAAATTTACGCAATTCGCCAGAAATAAAGCCACGACTTAGAGGACTATAAGCTACAAAAGTAATACCTAATTCGTTAAGAACAGGTAAAATATCTGCTTCTACTTCTCTACTCCATAAAGAATACTCTGTTTGCAGTGCAGAAATAGGATGTACAGCATGTGCTCGTCTAATGGTCTGTGCAGAAGCTTCAGATAGTCCAAGATAACGTACTTTACCTGCTTTAACTAGCTCACTCATAGCTCCTACAGTTTCTTCAATCGGCACATTTGGATCTACACGGTGTTGATAATAAAGATCAATATAATCCATATTTAATCTGCGAAGACTTTCTTCTACTGCTTTTTTCACATAATCGGGATGACCGTTAATAGTTTGAAAATCAGGTCCGTATGAAAATTTCGTAGCGACTATTGCTTGATCCCTGCGACCTTGTAAAGCTTTCCCAAGCAATTCTTCATTATGTCCATTTCCATACACATCTGCAGAATCCAAAAGAGTCACACCAAGCTCTAATGCTCTATGAATCGTTTGAATAGACTGCTCATCATTACTTTGACCATATATACCTGACATTCCCATAAGTCCCAAACCGATAGAAGATACTGTCACATCGCTATTGCCTAATTTTGTCGTTTTCATTGTTCTAATCTCCTTTAATGTTCTCATCTATTGCCAATTTATTAATAGTTTTTATCCTATCAATAGAAAGAACTTCTATATTCTAATGGTGATTGATCCGTTTTACTTTTGAACAATTTACTGAATGACTGTGGATGCTCAAATCCCAACAAATATGAAATTTCACTGACGGATAATGTTGTCGTTGCCAAGTAATTTTTTGCTTTTTCGGTCAACTGATAATGAATATGTTTTTGCGCGCTTTGTCCTGTATATTTTCTCAACATATCGCTCAAATAATTTGCAGAGATATTTAATTTTTCTGACAGATATTGTACAGTCGGAAGACCATGTTCCTGTCCTAATTCATTATCTAAATAGCCAGTAAGCAAAACATCTATTTTGTCTAGCAAATCCAGATTAGGTGCTTTGCGTGTGATAAACTGTCTGTTATAAAATCTATTTGTGTAATTTAGCAACACCTCAAGATGGGAGACCATAACATCTTGGCTATAATTATCAATAGAGGCATGATATTCTTTTTTGATGCTATCCATAATATTCAAGATCATGTTTTCTTCTTTTTCTGATACATGCAATGCTTCATTTACATTATAGGAAAAAAAGCCGTAGTTTTTGATTTTTTGCCCTAATGGATAATTTCTAATAAAATCAGGATGAAAAGCTAAAAACCATCCAGTAATATTTCCTCTATTATCATTAGTAAAAATTTGACCAGGAGACATTAACCCCATGATTCCTTCATCAAAGTCGTAATAATTCTGACCATATTTTATTTTGTTATCTACGTTTCTTTTCAAAGAAATGGTGTACAAATTCATATTCATACGGACTGCATCATGATTAGCATGCGGAAGATCGTCTATTTTAAAAATACTAATTAGAGGATGTTCAGGCTTGGGAATTCCCATATAATGATGCTGTTCAGAAATAGAGTTTATTTTAACAATAGGCAGTATTTCATCTGTCATACTGTGCTTCCTTTCATATACCTTTTTTAATATTAATATAACGCCTCCTTACCGTGAAAAGTATTTATGTGAAATGTGTATATATTGATTGTATAGAATTGAATTCAGCAATGAAATAATCGAATCGCTGATTATTGTAGCTAAAATCAGGATTTGAAGTATTACTATATAACAAAGAGCGCCTTAGAAAATAGGCGCTCTTGTTTATTTTTCCAACAGTACACGATACCAATAACGATAGACTTCCTCAAATCCTAAACCTGCATATAACTGAATAGCCGCTTGATTATGTTCGCCCACTTGTAGATAGGTGTAACTTGCTCCATGTGATTGAGCCCATTTCATTAAATGATATAACATCATTTTGGCGATACCTTGACGACGATACGGAGCGCCTGTAATCACATCATAGATGCCCATATAATCATGATCTAGCACACCGATAACACAAGCTACAGGTTGATCGGCTTGATATACGGTCATGTATGCTTTGGGCAATGTATTTACACTCATCAACTTGGCGATAGAATGTCCCACACTGTCAGGCCATTCTCCAAGTGCACTTGCTTGCTTAATCCACTCTTCACTCCACTGCTCTTGAATCGTATAAGTCAGTTGCGATAATTTATCTGATCTGGACTCCTGGTACTGCTTATATTCTTCCTCTATTCCTGCTAATGATCTGCACTGCACACGGGTCTCATCTTGAATCTGATAATTGCGTAGGTGCAACTGTTGATCTAACTCTGATGGTTGGGTAAAAGGAGTCATCTTGAAGACCACAGGTAATCCGGCCTTATGATAATTCGCTTCACAACTCGCAATCTGATCTTCTAGTGTTACATCGGGATCAATATCCTCTAAAGTGCTGACTGAATTGGAACGTTTACTATATCCATCTGACAAGCGCACATTCCATCCACCTACTTTTTTACTATGCAGTGCAGGCCAAGTCTCTAAAGAACTTTGTTCGATCTTTTTCCATAATGAATGCATGATTGACACTTCCTTTAGATCTGTATATTCAACATAAAAATTACAAAATTTGTATCTTAGTACAAGTACGTTTATAATAAAGAAAGAAATTAATATGTAAATAAATATATAAAGGCGGAGGAATATGATGAATCAAGCTACCAAGAAATATGCCAACTACATTCCTATTCGAGAACTAGCGGCGATAGAAAGCCAGCTTTCTCCCTTTAACGTTTATGATGAAATGAGAGAACAGACTCCTGTTCGTTATGATGAAAATCGCAAATGTTGGGATATTTTTCGCTATGAAGATGTACAATATGTACTTAAAAATCCGAAATTATTCTCGTCCCAGCGTAACCGTGCCAATGAAAGTATGTTAACTACGGATCCACCCAAACACAAACAATTACGTGATCTCGTCAATCAAGCATTTACTCCACGGGCGATCGAAGCACTCGCACCACGGATTCAAGAGATTGCTGATGATCTGTTAGCCCCTCATTTAGCTACAGGACAGATTCAGATGGTACATGATCTAGCTACACCACTACCTGTGATCGTAATCGCTGAATTGATCGGTGTGCCTTCATCGGATCGTGAACGATTTAAAGAGTGGTCTGATATTCAGGTTAAAGGTGCTAAAAATGATAGTGATGAAGCTTTTCAAGAGTTAATGGTTGAAAAGGCTAAAAATCATGAAGAATTGTCTTCGTACTTTATGAATATTATGGAGCAACGCCGTGTTCAACCAGAAGACGATTTGATATCGTTATTATTAGCAGCCGAAATTGATGGACAGAAATTAACAGACAAAGAAATCGTCGGTTTCTGTATTTTATTATTAGCAGCGGGTAATGAAACTACCACTAATCTGATTACCAATACTGTTCGTATTCTAGCGGAACAACCTCAGTTGCAACAGCAATTGCGTGAACATCCTGAAATGATTCAGACCGCTGTAGAAGAAACTCTACGTTATTATCCACCAATTGTCGCTATTGGACGTGTTGCCAAAGAAACCGTTGAATTAGGTGGACAAACAATTCAAGCCGGTGATCAAGTCATCTCATGGGTCGGCTCAGCCAATCGAGATGAACAGAAATTTGCAAACGCAGATTCATTTATTCCTGATCGCAAACCAAATCAACACATGGGATTCGGATTCGGAATCCACTTCTGTCTCGGTGCTCCGCTTGCTCGCTTAGAAGGCAGAGTTGTACTTCAGACATTATTAAGTCATATGGATCAGATTCAATTGGTTCCTAATACACCACTACAACCGATTCAAAGTGCTTTTGTATTTGGAGTCAAAGAGTATCCTGTCACATTCACACCTCTACACGTTAACGAATAGAAGTCATTATATACGAAGAGCCACTTCAACGTCTACCTGACACGAAGTGGCTCTTTTTGTTGTTTCTACAAGTATGTAAACGGTTTAAAGTAAAACTTGCACACTTGTAACTATATAAGTTACAATCATTTCATCCATACAGGATAGACAATGTTTTATACAAAGGAGTGTTATTCATGATGAAGAAAACAAGTACGTTAGCGATCAGCTTTACATTGGTATCTGCACTAGCAGTGACAGGAGTACATGCAAGTCCGCTTACAGGATCAAAAGATAATACATGCACCTCTTCTCCTACCCCAATGTCTTCCACCAGTGTTACAGCAGCTAGTGCGACAACAGCCAAGTCTACTGAAGCTCAACTGGCCAAAAATAAAAAGCTGGTACTCAACATGTACAAAGATGTTTTCAATGATCATGAATTGAACAAAACTAGCTTGTATATTGCTTCTAATTATAAGCAACATAATCCGTTAGCTGGTGACGGTCGCCAAGCTTTTGTGAAATTTTTTGGATCTTATCTGAAGCAGAATCCAAATTATAAATCCGAAGTCAAACGTATTATCGCTCAAAATGATCTAGTGGTTGTGCATAATCATGTGACAACAGGTGCAAAAGATCGTGGAAGTTCCGTAGTCGATATTTTCCGTATCAAAAACAATAAAATCGTCGAACACTGGGATGTTTTCCAACCGGTTCCTGAGAAATCAGCAAATACGAATACCATGTTCCCTGCTAAAGGCACACCAGTAGAAGTGACTCCTCTCAGTCCAAGTGAAGTCCAAGCCAATGCCAAAATGGTGCGAACTTTTTACGATGATCTATTCAACAAACATGATGTCTCTGTAATCAATAAATATGTTGCTGAAGATTATATTCAACATAATCCAAGTGTACCTACAGGCAGAGAACCTTTGAATCAATTCGCTTCTTTCTTGCAATCGAATAAAAGCAGCAGTAACAAAATTATTCGAGTGATTGCTGAAGGCGACATCGTTGTTCTGCATAGCTGGAGTCGTATGGATAAAAATGATCGTGGGTCTGCGGTTGTCGATATTTTCCGTGTAGCTAATGGTAAAATTGTAGAACACTGGGACACTGTTCAAGCCGTCCCTGAGAAATCAGCAAATAAAAACACAATGTTTTAAATCATTAGGTTAAAAAGCTAGGAACACGCAAAAGCCACTTCAACGTATTCTATGTGATGTAGAATAGCGAAGTGGCTTTTGCGTGTATACATATCAGTATATTTATCCTCACATCACTATAACCAATAAGTAAATTATCATTAATAGTTACAGCCTATAAACGAATAGGATATAGGTATTTGACGAACTATAGATTCAGACGTAAATTGATAACATCGTACTGGAAAGGATGAATATCATTTGATCATGAATCTGTTACACACGTTATACCAAGTTTTTTTACCGATTTCGCTACCTGTGATTGGTGGTATTCTACTCAAGCGCTTCCGCAATCTAGATAGCAAACCGATTGCTACGATGTCACTTTATGTATTGACGCCCGCCATTGTTTTTAATACGTTGCTACATGCAGATATTTCTTTAAATGATATCGGCACCACGATTAGTTTCTCTTTATTAAGCCTTGTATTGTTATGGGCAATTGCAATCGGTATGAGCCGTATCCTGCAATTAAATAAAGAAGAACAAGCAGGTCTAACCCTTATTTCTACATTTACGAATTGTGTGAATTATGGATTACCGTTGGTGTTGCTTGCTTTTGGACAATTGGGATTAGATAAAGCTTCTGTCTATGTTATCGGGCAAATGATTATTGTAAATACGGTAGGTGTGTTTTTTGCAGCTCGTTCTCAATTTTCCGTTAAGCAAGCAGGGTTGGCTATATTCCGTCTGCCTGCCATCTATGCCACACTGATTGCTGTGATCTTGAGAGTCACTGATATTGCGCTCCCTACTGCACTCGATTCAGGATTTGCGATGTTAGCTGCCGCCTATTCACCCGTCGCTCTTGTCGTGCTAGGTACACAAATGATCAGTGTAGGCTCTACAAGCGCTACAGTTACTGCTAACCAGACAACACAGTCTAGCAACAGAGCGTTCTGGGCAGGTCTAAGTATCCGTCTGCTGGTCGCTCCGTTGCTGTCATGGCTATTGTTAACATGGTTACAAGTAGAAGGGATATTGTTTAGTGTCTTATTAATCTTGACCTCAATGCCAACAGCCGTTAATGCTGTTATTCTTGCAGGGCAATTCAATGCCGCGCCTAAGCTTGTCTCACGTTGTATTCTCTGGACTACACTGGCTTCATTTATTCTAATGCCTGTATTGATTGTCTGGTTACAGTCCTAAGCTGATCCTGATGATGGATAGATTTTATGAGTATCAATCGCAAAATACGGTTTTGTGCGGACTCTTCATACAATCAAACATTTTCAACATTTGCTCTTCTGTATTACGTTCAACTGATAAAGGTGGCAATTCATGCGCAGCAAAAAAGCCTACATCGGATGTCTCGTCACCTACAGTTGCTTCTCCACCGACAATACGGCACAAAATAAAAAACTTATACACATGCCACGGAGAAGGTGGATGATTATGAAAATTTTTGTCAGCCACACCAAGCAGACGTACCGCTTCTACTTCAAAGCCAGACTCTTCTCTGGTTTCTTTCACAGCGATCTGCTTGGGCGACAATCCGATATCTCCCCATCCACCGGGTAATGCCCATGCACCGTCCTGCTTTTCACGTACCATCAGTATTTTATCCTGTTGAAAAACTACCGCACGTATATCCACTTTCGGTGTAGCATAACCAGTTTCACTAGCAAAAAGTTCTTGTACTTTTTCTACTTCTACATCGGTGTACTGATGCATAATCTCTACACTAAGTGCGCGTAACTGTTCAAACCGTTCAATATCATACATGTCTTTGGAATATTCTAACCCTGCTTGACTGATTGCTTGAATTTGTTTGGCCCACTCTAGCCACTTTAATTGCATGATTATGCTCTCCTTTGATCAGCCACACTCTGTCCCTTTTAGTCTAATGCTTCAGCTTCAGACGGCAACAAATGCTGAGTACAATTGTATAATTCACAGCTCCATACATGATCTTCATTACAGTGTACAACAGTCATCGACATATTTTCCAGTCCATGCCATTTTGGTTCATCAGATAGAATCTGATTCAGCACATGATTGAGTAGCACACCATGACTTACAATCAGAATACGTTCATTGGGATATAAGCTTACCAGTTCTTCTAGACAGCTCACCCCACGTGCCGCTCCTGATTCTGGTGTTTCCAGTCCAAGATCCTGACTTTTCCAATCTTCTCCCCAGCGTGCGATCCGATCAGCTTGAGTTGTACCTTCGATCAATCCTCCATCTAATTCACGTAGACGAGGATCTGAGCTAATCTGCAAATCTCCACCTTCTGCAATCGCTTGAGCCGTCTGCTGTGCACGAATCAGATCACTTACATAAATCCGATCCCAAGATTCAGTTTTGATGCGTTTACCTAGTTGACGTGCTTGTTCCCATCCACCTTCATCCAGAGGAATATCTGAACTTCCCTGTGCTCTACCTTCTTTATTCCAAATGGTACTTCCGTGTCTTATTAATCCAAATGTAGTCATTCTTATTCCTCCATTCACGTACGTGTTCTATCTATTTTATCATTGTTAGGTGACGATTCGTAGGCTGATTTTAGATACGATACTGTCACATTTGATTCAAAGCATTGATTTCATGTGTTATATATGGCAATATAACGTAGCGCACTAAAGAACTTTATTTTAAGATAGTTTGCTTTGCATCTTTATCGTTTTCCCGAATGTAGAAAGGGGTTCAACTTGATTATGGCCAATACAGTGTTTCGCCTGATGACCGAGTTATCTTCACGCAAGTGGGTTTCGCGGCTTACAGGAAGCTTCGCTAAATCACGGGCCAGCCGGAAATTTATCCCGAAATTTATTCAGGCATATCATATTCCAGCGGAAGAAGCAGAAAAAAATATACAAGATTATAATAGCCTTAATGAATTTTTCACACGTCGACTTCGTCCGGGTATGCGTCCGATTGATGCCGATCCGATGTCGCTTGTGAGTCCGGTGGATGCTGTGATTACAGCAATGGGTCCACTTCAGCATAATGTTATTCCTCAAGTGAAAGGCCAAGATTACTTACTGGAAGAACTACTTAATTATTCTCCACGTATGGAGTCATACAAAGACGGATATATGTTTGTGTTGTATTTAAGCCCAACCGATTACCATCGTATTCATTCACCGGTTACCGGTAGACAAACTGAATCAGAGCATATTCCGGGTAAAGTCTATCCTGTTAATGATAAAGGCATGACCTTTATGCGTTCTGTACTTAGTCGTAATGAACGATTAATTACGTATATGTCTCATGATTGTGGCGAAGTGGCTGTCGTCAAAGTAGGTGCATTAAATGTAAGTAGTATTCAATATGCTGATCCTGAACGCACCTCATGGCAAAAAGGTGATGAACTTGCTTATTTTGAATTTGGTTCTACCGTTGTGCTTCTGGTACAACAAGGAACATTTGTAGCTAATGAACAGTTACAGATTGGCAGCAAAGTCAAAATGGGTGAGAGTCTAGGTACATTAGTGGATCTACAAGCAACTCGACCGTATCGTCGTGTTGCACCTGAAAGTATAGGATCTATCAAAGAATAGGAATAGAAAGACAGCCCTGCTTGAAAGAATACTTTCAAATAGGGCTGTCTTTCTGTTATGCGTCAACCAATAATGATTGAGTTATGCTATATATAGTAGATTGCTGAATAAGCATTCAACAAGCTTCTTATGAGTTAAATGAACGGCTTAAGTATATGGTTTGCTTAAAACCATGATTCAGTTACAGTCGTCGATCCTTTAAATCGACGCAGCCGATTGCGAAAAATGTTTTTGCCTGCTGTAGATGAACCGCCTCTGTTACGAATCCGCTGTCTAAAACGCATTAGGTATATTCCTCCTTCCATTTACATTACGTTAACATGACAAGTATTACCCGTTGACAATTATTGTGAAACAAACTGTAATCACGAGTATACTCATCTTAAATCAAGCATCATGTAAAATGCAAAGTTCGCAGAATATCCTGATACGCAGTAAATCGATAACTTTATCTAATTTCTGAGGGGCTTTTGCCTGTGTATTGCTTGAATTGACGGCTGAAAAAGAAAATATCACGATACCCCAGCGCATCGGCGACCTCAGTCACATTCATTCCAGTATAGACCAGTAAATGCTCTGCCCGCTCAATCCGCATCTTAATGATATACGATTGCACAGATACACCTATTAACTCTTTGAATTTGATCGAAAAATAGCGTGGCGACAAACCAGCCCGAGAAGCCAAATCTTCTACCCGGTGAGCTAGACTTGGATGCTGACGAATATAGTTAGCAATCTCTTGCACCACTTCACTCAGTTGGTTACTGACTTTACGTTCAACGGGTTGACGCTGATCTTCACGCAGTAAATGAATCATTAATTGCTTCAGAATCAACTTCGCTTCTTCTTCTGCGGCAAAAGCGTGTTCAAGAAATAGTCTCACATACCGTACAAGCATATATTCAAAATCAATCCGTTCGTCTAATTTGCGATAACGTACAGGAATCATTTGTGCAGGTTCAGCAATATCGAAGTGAATATAGGTAAGGACTAGCGGCTTTTGCGGATTGTGTGTTGCTGTTGTCTCATCCCCAGGATAAAACAAAAAGCAACTTCCTTGACTGATTGGATAAGCCTCGCCGTTCAACATTAATTCTCCTTCGCCACTCCATACATAGAACAAGTCATAGTTCGGCATCGGTTTCTCTCTTTTGGGCCAGCGCCATTCCGGTTCGCAAAAGATTTTGGCAAACGCTGGTTTTAGTATAAATGAAGAAGGTGACAAATTCAGCATCACTCAACCCTCCTTGGTTTTAGATTTATTTTTAATTTGAATATAGGTTGATGATGAAATAGTTTGTATAGCTATGTTTTAGATAACTTTACTTTATATTGACCAAAAAGTCTGTAATCGTCAATCCTTCTATTGTAGACTTTCCCAAGATTGCCGAAGACGCTTAACACCTTCCATGATCTGAGGCTCTGATAAATGAGCGAAAATAAAGCACGCCGATGAAGCGCTAGGCGTTAACTGATAATCAGCAGCATCGCGCCAGATCACACCGTATGTGCGAGCAATTGTCATCCATTGATTGTACCGGGTAGCATCGTGCTTCCATGTGGCATAGGCATGTAGACCGCAATCGGTTTGTTGCCAATCAAATAGTTCATCCAATCGCTCTTCTTGAATAGATTGTTGAAAAACATCGTAACGGGAACGATATAATCGGGTCATACGGCGCAAATGGCGTACATAATCACCACGGATCATAAATCGTGCCAGTGCTCTTTGTTCTAATCGAGCAGGCGGTAATGGATCATATAATCGCTTAGCAGCCGTTAAAGCTTCAGCAAGCACAGTTGGCAAGATCGCATAACCAAGACGAAGACTGCTGAACATGCTTTTGGAAAAGGAACCGACATAGATAACGCTATCTGTTTGATCCAATGCTTTAAGCGGTTCGATAGGACGACCTGACCAGCGAAATTCGCTATCATAATCATCTTCGATAATCCATGCACCATGGGTATTCGCCCACTCTAGTAGCTGTTGACGACGAGCCAATGGTAAAACAGCACCTGTAGGAAATTGGCGACCCGGCGTTACAAATAACAATCTAGCCTTCCAATCCTGCGGAATAACACCATGTTTATCTAGTGGAGCCGGCTGGATCACTCCTCCGCAAGCTATAATCGCACGCCGCATACCCGAATAACAAGGATCTTCCAGAATCACTTGATCATCTTCATTGATCAACAACTGGCACAACAATGTAATCACTTCCATCGAACCGCTACATAATACAACTTGTTCAGCAGTCGCTGTAATTCCTCTTGTTCTTCCTACATGATTGCAGATCGCTTCACGTAACCCAATATCTCCTTGCACAGTCGTAAGTGCTGAATCAGTAGTAGATTTTTGCAAATCTTTGCTAGCAGCAGACATGGCACTTTTCCAAGAAGTCTGCGAACTTCCTTCTAACATAATGTCTCCTGATTGAAAAGAAATCTGCTCTAGTGGCGGACGAGTGTTACTTATAGCAGAATGAGTCTGGTCATCTCTCTGATCAGAATGATCTTTTCGAAACTGTATAATTTCTTGTTCCATTTGGATAATACGCTGTCCCCATACAGATAAAGAAGACAAAGGTGCTTTTTCATTTATGTAAGATGATGCTTCAATATGTACTTCTTTGCCAGACACAATAGGCTGTTCAATTACAAATGTTCCTTTACCGACAGCAGATTGAACATATCCTTCAGCCAGTAACATATCATATGCTTCCGATACACTTCCACGCGATAATCCGTACATCGCAGCCAGATCACGAGTAGAAGGTAAACGTGTTCCACTGGCAAGTGACCCACCTAGAATCCCTTCCCGTAAGGCATGGTATAACGCTAGATATTTGTGCTGATACGTCTGAATAGCACGCTGATAAGCAATAGTAATATCCATAACGTTCTCCTTTATTGGACTACTTATTTTCATTCAAATTGGCTCTTTTGACTAATCCAATTGTAGCATATGCTGAAAATAAGATTTGGTCAACAGAGAGAAGGAGAGATACCGATGAGAAGAAAAGAATTTACGATAGAGGAAGAAGAAGAATTGGCGTTATTTTTGGAGGAAATGAGTTTTGGATTTCTGGGAATGAGTCATGAAGATGGATTTCCACGTGTGACTCCACTTAATTTTGCTTATGGTAATGGTGTATTTTATATTCATGGTAGTCGTGCAGGCGAAAAAATGAAATTGCTTAAAAATGATACACGTGTGACGTTTTCAGTAGCGAAAGAGTATGCGTTAATCCCTTCTTACTTTACCGATGCTGAAATGGCATGTCCGGCTTCTGCCTTTTTCAAAAGTGTTACGGTACGTGGTCATGCAGAATTGATTACCGATCTGGAAGAAAAAGCAGGTGCCTTTTCGATCTTTATGCACAAGCTTCAACCTGAAGGTGGCTATGATACGATTGATGCCAAAGATCCTCGTTATATTCCGCGGCTAAACGGGGTCGCTTTGATCAAAATTGTCCCGCAGGAGTGGACAGCCAAATTCAAATTTGGTCAAAATGCTAAAGAAGAAGAACGTCAACATATTATGGATGGACTACAAAAACGAGGTCTGGATGATGATCTCACAACGATCGAAATGATGAAAAAATATTGCCCGCATCACCAAAGTTGAAGCATATCGTCTTAAATCATTTAATATTCACATCATATTCACAACTAACCCATCAAATTTCACTTCCTACACGGTGACACTTCCGCGCGAAAAATGATATACTAGGGCAGCAGAAATCAGGCGAACTTCTACTGTTCCATTATCATCAGGTGCGGCTGATTCATTATTTAACAGACCTGGAAGGATGAAAACGATGAACCCACTGGCTGGACAATTGAACGCGAAATTGAAAACAGATAGCCCTCACATTTATGAGATGCTATCCACTCTTGGTAAAGAGATTTATTTCCCTAAAGAAGGTATATTAAGCCAATCGGCAGAAGCATCAAGCCAGGCTAAAAAATATAATGCAACGATTGGAATTGCAACCGAAAATGGCGGGCCCATGCATTTGAAGGTTCTACAAGATTCGTTGTCTGCTTTTGCACCTAAAGATCTGTATCCTTATGCTCCTCCTGCTGGCAAACCAGAATTGCGCAGTGTATGGCGTGAGAAAATGATCAAAGACAATCCTTCACTACAAGATAAAAAATTCAGCAATCCTATCGTAACCAATGCGTTGACTCATGGTCTAAGTATTGTAGCGGATCTGTTCGCAGATGTAGGCGATGCTGTTATATATCCAGATAAAAACTGGGAAAACTATGAACTTACTTTCGCAGTTCGTCGCGGAGCTGAGATCATCACTTATCCATTATTTACAGAAGAAATGACATTCAATAGTGATGGATTACGAGATGCTCTACTCGCGCAAAAAGAAAAAGGTAAAGCGATTGTTGTCTTGAACTTCCCAAATAACCCAACAGGTTATACCCCAAGTGTAGCAGACGGTAAAAAAATTGTAGTTGCCATTAACGAAGCCGCTGAAGCTGGAATCAATGTCGTTGTGGTTACAGATGATGCTTATTTCGGATTGTTTTTCGAAGATTCTCTGCATGAATCGTTGTTCGGATCATTGCTTGACTTGCATCCTCGTATTTTACCGATCAAAGTCGATGGTGCGACGAAAGAAGAATATGTATGGGGATTCCGTGTCGGTTTTATCACGTATGGCGCACAAGATCTTGAAGCGATTGTCGCGTTGGAACAAAAAACACTGGGTATTATCCGTGCAACCATTTCCAGCGGACCGCACCCATCCCAGACATTTATTTTGAAAGCATTACAAGACCCTAATTTCGAAGCGCAAAAAGAAGAAAAGTTCCAAGTGATGAAGGGCAGAGCGAACAAAGTTAAAGAACTGCTCAGCACTGATCAATACGCAGACACATGGGAATACTATCCTTTTAACTCCGGTTACTTTATGTGTTTGAAATTAAAAGATGTCTCTGCTGAAGATGTACGTCTACGCTTATTACGTGAATATGAAGTCGGTACAATCGCACTAGGTGCACATGATCTACGTATCGCTTTCTCTTGTATTGCAGAAGAATATTTGGAAGATCTGTTCAACTTGATCTATCAAGCGGTTCAAGATGTGAAAAAAGGCTGATTGATTTATATTTAACTTTTCTTATTTATAAGCAAAAAGCTCCTGTCGAGATCACTACACGACAAGAGCTTTTTTACTTTGTATCCATAAAGACCACCATCAGTGACAATAAGAACAACGTATTTTCTGTAGCGGTTATATTCAACTATGTTCAAAACCAATGAACTTATGCCAAATAAGCTTCCCTCACCTGATTATTCGTCAGAAGTACCTTCGCATCATCCTGCAAAATAATCTCCCCTGTCTGAATCACATATCCCCGATGCGCAATCTGTAGCGCTTGATACGCATTTTGCTCTACCAGTAGAATCGTCATTCCTGTACTATTCAACTCCTGAATAATCTCAAAAATCTGATCTACCAATACGGGAGCCAATCCCATCGAAGGTTCATCCAAGAGTAGAATTTTGGGATTCATCATTAGTCCTCTAGCAATCGCAAGCATCTGCTGTTCGCCTCCACTCATCGTTCCGCCAGTCTGATGATAACGCTCTTTAAGCCGTGGAAAATAAACAAATGACTTTTCAATTCGCTCTTTGATCAGCTTTTTACTTTTGACTGAAAAAGCACCCATTTCCAAATTCTCTTTCACAGTTAAACGTGGAAAAATACGTCGTCCTTCCGGTACATGAGCAATCCCACTTTGTGCAATCACATGCGGTTCAAGCGAGGTAATCTTTTGGCCATCGAACCAGATTTCACCTTTAGTCTGTACTTGACCGCAGATTGATTTGAGTGTCGTAGATTTGCCTGCACCATTAGAACCGATCAATGTTACGATTTCGCCTGCTTTGACTTCTAGATTGATTCCTTTGAGTGCTTCGATTCCACCGTAAAAAGCTTGTACATTTTTCAATTCCACCAGACTCATATCTGTATCTCCTCCTCGACCGCACTTTTACCGAGATATGCTTCGATCACTTTCGGATTAGAACGAATATCTTCTGGTCCACCTTCAGCAATCTTTTCTCCATGATCCAGTACAAGAATATGATGAGATAATTCCATCACTAATTTCATATCATGCTCAATCAAAATAATTGAAATATTGAGTTCTTGCTGTATTCGGCGAATCAATCCAGTCAATTCAGATGTCTCACGGGGATTCATGCCTGCGGCGGGTTCATCTAACAGTAATACTTTGGGCTTAGCGGCAAGCGCGCGGGCAATTTCTAAGCGCCGCTGTGCTCCATATGATAGACTGCTTGCTTCTTCGTTATACCAATCAGCAAGACCTACGTATTCTAATAACCGATAAGCTTCACGTTGAGCATCATGTTCTTCATGACGGACACGAGGTAAATTTAACAATGTGCCGACAATCCCTGTTTTGAGATGAATATGCATACCGACCTGCACATTTTCAAGAACCGTCATACTCCCGAACAAGCGAATATTTTGAAAAGTACGTGCAATCCCGCGACTGGTAATCCGATCAGGCTTAATATTCACAATCGATTCTCCATCCAGTTCAATATTACCTTTGTCCGGTACATATATGCCTGTAATCATATTGAAAAAAGTGGTTTTCCCTGCGCCATTGGGACCGATTACTGCTGAAATCTGCCCTTTAGGAAAATCAAAATTCACTCCGTTTACAGCCGTCAATCCACCAAAGCGCTTTATCAGATTAGTCACTTTCAACACATTATGTTTCTGGTGATCACTCATTCATATGCTCCTTTCTAATTGAATATTGCTCGATTGATTCGCTATTTCCCTTAGTCCGATCGCCTTTAATCGGGTTGTACCTCTGGCTTGGATAACGGTGGAGACGGATCTTTGACCGCTTCTGGAGGAAGTTTGCGATTTCTAGCAGCAATCAATCCATGAGGACGGAAAACAGCCACCAGAATCAAGATCATACCGAAAATAAAGCGTTGCATTTTAGAAGGAGATAACGCATTCGGCACTTCAAAAATTCCTTGCTGAGACAATTGATTAAGCCAGCTTGTAAATTCAGTCAATACCTGCAAATTCAGAATCGTTACTAGACTTGCTCCTAAGATCACACCGGGCACACTCCCCATTCCGCCCAATACGACCATCACTAGAATCGTAATTGACTCAATTAAAGTAAAGCTGGTCGGATCAATAAAGGTCTGCTTCGCTGCGAATACCACACCCATCATTCCTGAAAAAGAAGCACCAATCGCAAAAGCCATCAACTTGGTACGGATGAGCGGAATACCCATCGACTGAGCAGCAATTTCATTTTCACGTACTGCTTTCCATGAACGACCAAGACGTGAATGTTCTAACCGTCTCACAGCAAAGATCACAATTAACAATATCCCGATCACAATAAAATAAAATTGGTGCGGAAATGTAAATTGAAAGCCAAACAAATCAGGCGGTTGAATCGAAGATAAGCCCATCGCGCCATTTGTAATATTGATCGGCTTTTCTAAATTGTTAAAAATAATACGAATGATCTCCCCGAAGCCCAGTGTCACAATCGCTAAATAATCACCTTTGACACGTAGCACAGGCAGACCGAGCAATATGCCGAAGATCCCTGCTATAAAGCCACCAATAAGAATAAAAATCCAGAAGCTTCCACCGGATAACGGAAAGAGTTCACCCGATATAAAATTATTGGCTTGCCCTGTCGCAAAAATGCCGTATGTATAAGCCCCTACAGCGAAAAAAGCAATAAATCCCATATCCAACAATCCTGCAAATCCTACTACAATATTCAGCCCGAGTGCCATCGCTACATAGATACCGCACTGGGTCGCCACTTCCATATACGATTCACGTGAGGTGCCGCCTGAAGTCGCAAATGGAATCACAATCACTAATAGAAAAACAGCAATACTCCATTTCATCCCGTTACTAAAAGACGTATAGTACAATAGCAACAGCGAAGCCAGCATCAAAAGAAAGGCAGTGACCGAACGATCGATCAGATAGACAGCGCCTGCGGTTACAAGTATAAATGCGGCTAATAATAATCCTTGTGCAAGTTTATTCGCTTGCAACATCGTTTGTATCTTTCCCATCGGTGTCACCTACACTTTCTCTTTGATTGCTTTGCCGAATATACCCTCCGGTTTGAAAATCAATACGATGATCAGAATCATAAAGGCAAAAACATCTTTGTACTCTGCTCCAAAGTTACCACCTGTCAAAATGCCCAGATTCGATGAAGCAAACATTTCAAGTACACCCAGCACGATCCCGCCGAACATCGCACCTCGAATATTTCCAATACCTCCAAGCACAGCGGCTGTAAATGCTTTGAGCCCTAGAATAAATCCAATATACGGATCAATCGTTCCATATTGTTGTGCAAATAATACCCCTGTTGATCCACCCAGAGCAGAACCGATAAAAAAGGTTAATACAATCACTTTATTCACATTAATAGACATCAGCGAAGCTGTTTCTCGATCTTGCGCAACTGCACGCATCGCTCCGCCCCATTTGGTACGATTTACAAAAATATCAAGTCCAATCATTAATACAATCGCAATAGCAAAAATAAACAAAGTATTCGCTTTGACGGAAGCATCGGTAAACCAGCTGGATATCGAAGAAAGAGGTAATTGATAACGTTGATCAAATAATTGCGGAGTGCTGATAATATAGTTACCTGTTTTAAGTTCAGCAATAAATCGAATCACATCTTGCAAAACGAACGAGACACCAAATGCAGAGATCAATAAGATTAACTTGGGCGCTTTGCGTAACGGTCGATAAGCCACCCTTTCAATCCCGACACCAAGCGCACCGGTGACCAGCATAGCAATCAGAATAATCAGTACATACGATAACCATGCCGGCATGCCGGTTAACCATCCTGCTCCTTGAAAAATAAAAAGCACCGCTGTCCCTACAAATGCTCCGGTCATAAAAATCTCACCATGCGCAAAGTTAATTAATTCGAGAATACCGTATACCATCGTATAACCGAGTGCTACAACCGCATAGATTGCACCTAGCGCCAGACCATCAATCAATACTTGAGGTAAAGTTTGCAAAATACTTGAGAACATTCAGTTACTCCCTTCATACGTTCATCGTCATTTAGCTATAGGATGATTTTGCAAAAATTCTCTAAAACAAAAGCCAAAAGATGTGTATATCACAGCACATACCTTTTGGCTTTTGGTGTACATCAAAGTTTTTATTTGGCAGGTTGAGCAATCTCTGCTTCCAGTGACCCTGGATACGTGGCATCTGCGAATTTGTAAATAAAGACTTTCGCATACGCATTGTCCCCAATATCATCAAAGCTCACTTTAGTCGCAACACCTTCAAAATCTTTGGTCGCACGCACGGCATCTCGTACCGCATCACGAGCAGGTGCTTCTGTTCCTGAACCCATCGCTGTTTTGATTGCTTCTAACATGACCGTCATCGAATCATAAGCATAGACAGAGTACCCTTCTGGATTTTTACCAAAAGCTTCTTTATAACGTGCTGTCCATTCTTGTCCATCTGGCAATTTACTGATATCTCCTGCTACTGAACTGTACAATGCCCCTTTAACATCTGCGCCAGCAATATCCACTAACCCTGAAGAATCCAGCGCATCTCCGCCCATAATAGGAGCCATAATCCCTTTATCTCGGGCTTGCTTAATCAACAGACCTGCTTCTGCATACAATCCACCGAAAAATATAAAATCGGGCTTTTGGGTAGCCGCAATATTAAGTACACCGTTGAAATCTTTTTCACCGACGGTGATTCCTTCATAGCCTGAAATAGTTGCTCCTTGCGCTTGAGCGGCATCACGAAAAGCTTCCGCCAATCCCTGACCGTAAGCTGTTTTGTCCTGTATAATAAAAATGTTTTTGGCACCTACTGTTTTGACAGCATATTCAGCTGCCGCAGGGCCTTGAAAATCATCACGTGCCACAACACGGTTTACCACTTTGAGTTTGCGATCTGTAAGTTCTGTAGCGGTACTTGCAGGGGAGATCATCGGAATGTTGTATTTTTCGTAGACAACCGAAGAAGGGATAGATACACCGGAGTTCAAATGTCCAATAACGCCTAGCACTTGTTGATCTGCACCGATCAATTCAGCATTGGCTACCCCTTTTTTGGGATCACCTTGATCATCATAAGGAACCAATTCAAGCGAGTATCCTAATTTGCTAAACTCTTCTTTGTGATCTTCCATCGACATCTGAGCACCAAGCTTAATCGCTTCGCCTTGGATAGAGCTACCACCGGATAATGGGGATTGCGTAGCAATTTTGATCACTTTATCACCTGTGCTTGCAGTCGAACCACCAGCTGAACCCGAAGAACTTGTTGCTCCATTTCCACACCCTGCCAGTAATCCTGTAATCAATGCTGCGACCATCAACCCACTCCACTTGCTTCTCATCATAATCCCCCTTTAATAATGTTAACTTTAGTAACACATTAAATTAACTATGTTGCTTATTTCTTACATCAGTATAACGATATCCATTATATTATTCAATTAGAATTTATTTCTTCTTATTCCAAATAATATAATTAATATTGATTATTAACTGATTTATGCTTATTATACTGTGAAATTTTAGGTTATCAATACTTATTTTATTCTTTTTAACTGATTTATGAATTAAAAGGTTATTATTTTATAAGGCCTCGCTACCCTTTTATAAATGTGAGCTTATTGTACATAATCATTTAATACCTTTATAAATAAAGCTTGAATAGCTTTTTATGTTATTTTATGTAACATTTAATTCAGAAAGAAAAAGCCAGAATATGATCGTATCTTCGTGGTATCCAAAGATAAAATAAATTCTGGCTTCACTACAGAATAACTTTAAAAATAACAGCCTCAGTCACACAACAACTTGAGTTTTTTCACATTTGGCAACTTACTTATTATCGATCTGTTCAACCGTACAACCTAATCCACGCAGAATATAAACAATCAGTTCTTCTAGCGGATCGCCTTGTTCTACAAGCTGAATATCTAATAATGTTACTATCGTTAATGACTTGGCTTCATTACTGCCAAATAAAATACTGCCCATCACCTGCAAAAAGGTATGATCTAGCGAATGAAAATGGAATACACCTTGTTCCCGACCTGCTTCTAGGTAATGGCGAAGTAACAACCATACCGGAAGAGTATACTTTTGAATGATATCGATCCGCTCCGAATGTAACGTAAATTCCTGATGTACAATATCAGAAATCTCAGGATCAGATTTACAAAAGCGATACATCTGTTCAATCAATCGCTTCATACCTTGAATCGGATTCATTTCTTCATGACGAAGCTGTTCTGAAAATACAGGAATCGGGATAAATTCCTGCAACATAGCTTCGAATAAAGGCTCTTTCCCACCATAATAGTAGGACACTAGAGAGATATTCGCATTTGCTTCTTTGCAGATTTCTCGTACCGAAGTCGCTTCAAATCCTTTAGTTGCTGCTAATTTTTTGGTTGCTTGTAAAATTCGCATTTTAACATGGTCTTCACCTTTATCCACCACGTTCACTTCCCTGCCTCTAATTCCTTAAAGCCGAAAATAAATCCATTTGCAATAACACTCTGCAATGTTAACGATTTCCAGCTCATATTCTTTCTATAATACCATCAAGATTCGGCAACCGCTACCAATGGTGAGACAGGCATCTTATCTTTGCGTAATGACGTTGCAATAGCGATCACAATAAGAGCAAAGACCATAATTAGTATAAGTGCCAGACAATCTTTGCCTACACCGGTGCCACCGAATAATAGATTCATTAATCCTTGTACAGCATAGGTCGCTGGAAAAGCAGACCCGATCCACTGGTAAAAGTCAGGTAGTAATTCGCGCGGCATCATCGCTCCCGAAGACACCAATTGTACAGACAAAATCAAAATATTAAATAGCATACCCGCCATATCAAATACAAATAAAAACATCTGTGCAACCAGCATAAATGTTAATAAGAATAGCGCTTGGAAGCCCCATAACGCCATAAATCCATGCCCCAATTGTCCACCGAACAAGGCGACGAGAGAAGTACCTACCAGTGACACCACAATCGAAGCGCCTGCGGTAACTAACAATCGCACAGACATGCGTGACCAACGTCCGAACCGACTTGCTAATGCTTTGGATGAAATTTGGAAATTCTGTCCCATAATCATTGCCCCTACATAGGAAGCTAGGATCATCATCATTGGAACCATCTGGTTATTCATGCCTTGTACAGGATTAACTGATTGAATATCCGAGACAACACGCTGAGACATCATCGTTGCCGCTGTTTGTGCTTGATCATCGGCAAGTTGTCCAGCAAATACACCTTTAAGCCCACTTTCAACAGCCGCTCGATTAACAGTGGCTGTCACTTTGTCCGCAATCGAAGTCATCATATTTTTGATCATAATTGGATTGGATTCATTGATAAAATAATGCAATTGCGCAGGAGTCTGAGATTGTACAGTTGATGAAAAATCAGCTGGAATCTCAATAATCATCTGTACATCACGTTGTTGCAATTGTTGCTGAGCTTCAGCTAACGTCATTCCTGTCTGCACGCCAACAGGTAGTGAAGATTGTAGATTGGTAATCAACTGCTCTCCGTACACTTTATCTTCATTAACAACAGCTACCTTCAATTGATCCAACCGATCTGTTATCCCGTGATAGCCTGTCATCCATACAATTGTAAAAATAAGCTGAAACAAAATCGCTGTGGCAATCCCTACTTTGGTTGTAGGTAATTTCATAAATGCTGCAAAAATAGATTTCATATTTCCCCCTGTATCGGCTATGTCTACCGTTCACTTTATTTTGTACATTTAAACAATCGTTTTAAACGACTGTTTGATAACTATAGATTTTGAAAACGATTACTGTCAATCTTTATTTTAAATTTTAGATATGTATGGTGTTCAGACGATAAAAAAGCATCTAGCAACTTGCACCAGATGCTTAGAAAATATGTAATTCTATATAAAGAATATACATACTCCTCTACTATTATTTAATCTGTACTGACCTTAACGTTCTCCTTTTAACACCTCTATCATCAATTCTCCACCTAAACGAAATCCATATGTAAATGAACCTGCACGATCCATACTATTCAACTGGTAATACAAGTCCCACATGGTTTCCAGTTCTAACCATTCTTCTGGAGAAAGCTTCACTTTCCACTCTGCCATTTTCGCTGATATTTGCTCACTGATCTGTGTATATTCTGCGCTCTGAGATACAGCTTTTTCATCTGGACGTAGGTTGCCGTAGTAGATACTTTCTAACACACTGCTCATAATTTTGTATCCTTTCTGTAGTTGAGGATATATATTCAATAGGATTGGCTGAATACCTTATAATCATCATATACTACAGAGTGAGCAAGCCTATTTATTTATGCGAAAGTCGCATACATTTAGTTTAAGATAACTTTAAATACTATAACTAGATATATCCCAATTGAAGGAGGTATTTATTAATGAAAATGCGTATTCCATTAATCGTTTTATCTTTGGGGATAGCCTTATTCTTGTCCCATTATGTAGGTCTTGTCTGGAATGATAGTGCTAAAAATGTATCTTATATGTTATTTATGGTAGCGCTAATATTTGCATTTGAGAAAACAAAAATCAGTGAGAAAAAAGTCAATGTATTTGCGGGGATTGGTGTAGTAATAGTTGGTTTACTTTTTGAAATTGTGACTGAGCCTAAAGACTGGTCTTATCTGCTTGGAGTGTTAACTTAGGATTCTACAAATGTATAATTCAATATACTCTTCTTTTCTTTTTCGCAAATGGAACATATAAATATGTATTGTTGTATAGAAGTTAGATATCTACAACTAAATTAAACACAACTAGCTAATCGCAAAAAGAGCTACCGCATCTTCCTTGCGGTAACTCTTTTTTGTTTATCCAACCCTCAATTCAAAGCCGCAAAAGTCTCCACCAACGCTTCATTCACATCCACATGCGTGTATCCCAAATCTCTTGCCACCGCCGCATACGTCATTCGACCCGCCGCTGTGTTTACACCTAATTTCAAAGCAGGATTACTTTCAAGTGCTACTCTTAATCCTTGCTTCGCAATCTGTACCACATAAGGTAGAGTCGCATTCGTTAACGCCATCGTCGATGTTCTTGGCACAGCACCCGGCATATTCGCTACAGCATAATGCACAACACCATGCTTCACATAAGTCGGTTCGTTATGCGTCGTAATCCGATCAATCGTCTCGACAATGCCGCCCTGATCGATCGCTACGTCAACAATCACAGAGCTAGGCGACATCGATTGTACCATCGCTTCAGTCACTAATTTCGGTGCTTTGGCTCCGGGAATGAGTACTGCTCCAATCACTAGATCCGAAGCGGCTACCGCTTCTGCAATATTGTAAGGATTGGAGATTAACGTCTGGATCGATGAGCCAAAGATATCTTCCAGTTGACGCAATCGGTCTGGGTTCAAGTCCATAATCGTGACATCGGCTCCCAAGCCGATAGCCATTTTGGCGGCATTGGTTCCAACAACTCCACCGCCAATAATCGTCACTTTTCCTTTTTTCACACCCGGTACACCACTGAGCAAGATACCTTTTCCTCCATGAGGGCTTTCAAGGAACTGTGCACCGATCTGACTTGCCATACGTCCAGCCACTTCGCTCATTGGCGTGAGTAACGGTAAGGTACGGTTCACTTCTACCGTCTCATAAGCAATCCCGATCACTTTGTGCTCAATTAGAGCAGCAGCCAGCTTCGGTTCTGCGGCAAGATGGAGATACGTGAATAGAATTAAGCCTTCCCGAAAATAAACATATTCGGAGGGTAACGGTTCTTTCACCTTCAACACCATATCTGCGGTAGCCCAAACTTGAGAAGCTTCGTCCAGCATCTGTGCTCCTGCTTGTTCGTAGACACTATCGGTAAATCCACTACCTGTGCCTGCTCCAGCTTGAATATAGACCTCGTGCCCTGCTCCGCTCAATGTTGCTACACCCGCAGGGGTGATGGCTACCCGATTCTCGTTATTTTTAATTTCTTTCGGGACTCCAATTCTCATGCCAGTTCCTCCTTTAAGGTACGTGCTTGCTCTACCTCATCATTATAGGATAGATAAAATGTCATGTAATCGTCTAATTATCCAAATTTGAAGGTTTTAGTTTGTGTAAAAATACAAAAGATTATCTTATATGTTATATAATCTAACCCGATAATTTTCAGTAAGCAAAAATACTAAAAAATTGATCAGAAATTTTACATGATAAGACAATCTTTATACTACATATATACCCTTATTGAGATTCTTCTAATAGCAAAAGCTTGATTTCCAAATATAAAGTTACTTTTTGCGCCATACTGTTCAGATCGATCTTGCCTACTTCAGCGATTCGTTTAAGTCGATAATTCAAGGTGTTGGTATGCACATGCAATTGTTGTGCGGCTAATTTGGCATCGCTATTGTGATCTAGAAATACAGCTAATGTATGCAGTAAGTGACTATGATGCTCTTGATCATAAGCGGCTAGCGTATCCAGTGGCGAAGTATACGCTGGAAATTGCTCGGCTTCTTGCTTCATTGCATACAGATAACGGTAAAACCCTGCCTGCGGATAATATAAGATCGAAGATGTCTCAGGTAATTGGCGGTGTAACATCAATAGATGCTGTGCTTCGTTATAACTACGACTAATCTCTAGCAATGATTGCACCACACTACCTGCTCCATACTCAATAGAAGAATGTGGCAGTAAGGTATAGAGACGATCTACTAACGGAATAATCGTTTTTTCGACAGCAAGAACTGAAAGAGCTGTTTTGGCTGTACTACATAATAGAATCAATCGATGTTGTTCCCGTACATGAAGAACAATGCGTACAGCATGTTCGTTAGCGGCTTGAGATGCTTTTTCTAACCAATCGTTTATTGGCGCGCTATCCTCTTGTTCGATCATAAGAATGTATGAATACGCAGGCATTTGAATACCGACTTCACGGGCTTGGATGAGAGCTTCTTGTTCTGAAGTAAACCGACCTTTTAATAAACGATTGAAAAAGTCGATACTTTGTTTACGCTTTTGCATTTGAATCATTTTGGATGCGGCGAGGTTAGCACTATATTTTAATTGTTGGATTTGCTCGGGGGTAAACGAACCGTTATTTTCAAGCAACCAGATATAACCGATCACTTCATCATAGTGTCGGATTGCGATTGCCATTCGATTATTGAGACCAACCTGACTCATCCCCTGAACATGTACCGGTTCCCATGTGTCTAGTAGTTGTTGCATAGCTCCTGATTCGTACAAGGCTTGCACCACATCTGCTGGAACTTTGCGGCCCACGATCGTAGCAATGCGTGCAGGATCGGAATTAGGATCATGAGAACTATATGCCAGTAGGCGATGTTCTGCATCTTCTATCGTTACAGGGGTATCCATCACTTCGCTTATTTTTTCGACCAATGTTTGTAAATTATCAATATCCACTTCGTTGATTTTTGGGATCATAGTACACCACCTGTAGTCAGCAATTTTACCCGTTCGATACATGATAGGCTTTATTGAATATACTGTTTTTTTCTGGAATTTACAATTCTGGATAATTCAATTGACATTCATTGCAAAAAAACCTGTTGATCCTGATCCACCACATGAAGAGTAGCAGATCGAACAACAGGTTTTAGATAGAAATCATATCATTAGATGATTATTAATAATCGTGGAAGAAAGTTCGATATAAGATATTTCTTCTGACAAAAATCACTTTTTACTGTATCAGAAGAAGTCTTGCTTATAGTGACAAGCACTGAATGTTAATCAAATTCGGCTTCAGCTTCAATATCTTTAAGCCATTTGCGATTTAGTGAACGGCGATAAAGCCAGACAGCTACTAAGCCTGCGATAAATGTAAGAATCATACGCATCGGATCGCCTGCGCTTGCAAGTGGCAACCACAGTAGAAGCGTGATCCATACTTGTGTCTGTGTGATCAATTTCACCGTTTCCAGACGTTGCGATTCAGGTGGAATTGGATAGATCGACAACCAGAGCGTATCGGTATGTTGCTTACGCAAACTGGTCATCTGCATACCTGCTAATAGAATAAACAGCAGATAGACAACAATCCCGAACCACGATTCACGAGTGATCAAAACAAATACCACACCGATAATCACAAAGCGGATTAAGATCGGTAATAATTCTCCGCGCACTAATGTTTTGGAAACGAGAAAACGGAATGATTTGGCAGGCACCCAGGGTACTCGATTCCCGACAAAAGATAACCAGCGACGATGGCTGACTTTACGCTCCCCATTCGGTACATCGACAAACCAACCAAGTAGACGCATCACGCCTGCGGCATGATTTTTTTCAGTCGCAATCAATCGTTCCCAGGGTACCGATGCTTTGCCAGGAATACGCAATAGCACGATATAGACGAGAGCGATCACGACGACTGCAATCAGTGCAGTCATTAGTGGCAACCAGAGAAATGCCGCCAGTAATCCGATAATCAACACATAACGCAATAGACGATAACCAACACGAGCAGCCGCTGTATTCATACGCAATTCTTGCCAGCTTCCATAACTACCGAGCAATTTGGCAATAATCAGCACAATCACAAGTAGACTTAACGACTTGGCATTCATGTCTGCTCGGACGTAGAACGGAAAAGCGACCAGTGCTAGAATCAACAACCAGATCGTTTTCCCAATCACACTACTACGCCATGCTGGAGCAAAGTATTCACGCATTCGCACTTCGAGTGGCAACATAAAGACAATATCTGCTGTCCGCATATACGTACGCACACTACCGTAAATCGCTAATGGTGTAAATAAAATCAGTAATATCCAGTGTACAGGCAGACCTTGAGGTACATTTTGCAAAAACGTGGTATACCATGCTGCAAATACAATGAGCAGAAAAAAAGTGACGATTGCGAGTCCGCTTTGCATCACATAGCGTAAATAAGGAAGCACTTCTCCCCAAAAAGCTTGTTGCCTCTGCTGACGTAACTTGAGCAGATCATTCATAATTACAGTCCATCCTGAACCAGATCATAGAAAATCTGTTCGAGTGGTACGTTCTGCTGACCCGTCTGCTCACGAATCTGCTCTAATGTCCCTTGAATAATCACTTTTCCTTTGTGCAACACAATAAATCGATCACAATAATTTTCGATGGTGGACAAAATATGTGAACTCAGCAAGATCGATGATCCACTTTCTTTGGTCTGTACCATAAAATCAAGTAATGAACGAATCCCCAGCGGATCAAGTCCCAGAAAAGGTTCATCAATCACATACAATGGCGGAGCCGCTACAAAAGCACACATAATCATGACTTTCTGCTTCATCCCTTTAGACAAATGCATCGACAGACTATCTTCTTTGTCTCCCATATTAAACAACTTGATCAAATGAGCGGAACGTTCTTCATAATCCGCTTGGCTCACATTATACGCACGAGCGGTAAATTCAAGATGTTCACGCACCGTCATTTCTTCGTACAATTGCGGAGATTCTGGTACAAAAGCAAGAGAAGCACGGTACTGCTCGGTTTCTTTTGCCAGTGTAGATCCTTGAATCCGAATCTCACCTTGTTGCGGCGTCATCAATCCCAAAATATGCTTCATGGTTGTGCTTTTTCCTGCACCATTCAGACCAATCAGTCCAATCATCTCACCGCGACCGACTTCAAAGCTGATATCATGCAGGACAGGCTTACCACGACTGTATCCACCACTCAGGTGATCCACGTTAAGTATAGCTACCTGTTCCATTATTGTTACCTCACTTTTCGTCTTGAGATGCAGCCCGTTTTTCTTTTAACCATTTCGGTGCACCTTTACTTTTGGTATCTACTTTTGGTTTGCGTTTCTTTTTATCTGTTTTCGGATTCACTTTAGCCGCAGGTGGCGCTGTTCTCGGTTTAGGTGAACGCTCTGCCGGGCGAGCTGTTGGTGTACTGCTATTCATATTCGATTCTGTCGTCACAGGAGATTCCACCGATGAACGAGGTTCAGCAGATTTGGTTTCTTTTTTGACCGCTGGTGTAGACGTAGGGCGAACAGAACGAGCTGCCGCCGCTTCTGCACGCGAAGCACGATACGATTCTTCACGTTCTTGTTGTTGCTCCAGTGTCAGTACAGCTCCACCTTTTAATACATGCTCTTGCAGATCAATATGAAGGGCATCGGCAAATTTACGCATAATAAACCGTTCACGTTCCGTAATAATCGAAGCAGCTACTCCTTGTTTACCCATACGTCCTGTACGTCCACTACGATGTACATAATGATCAGTGTCAAACGCAGGATCAAGACTAACGACCAGATTCAAGCCTTCAATATCCAATCCTCGCGCTGCTACATCTGAAGCGACAAGCACTTTGATTTTGCCTTCTCTAAATTGAGACAATACCGTACTACGAGTTACCTTGTTCGCATCTCCATACAATACGCGCGCAGATAGACCCAGATGGTTCAGCTTCGCTTCCACTTCTGCAATATCATTGGTATCGTTCACGAATACCAGTGAACGTGGAGAATTGTAATGGCGTAATACACGTCGTAGAATTTCTAACTTATCTCGTTCTTCAGCTACAAAATACACATGTTCAATCCCTGCGGATGTACGTGTATCTGGTTCGATACCGATTTCGAGCAAGTCATTCATTTCACGATTCGCTAGTGTCAAAATCTCTTCGTTCACTGTAGCGGATAAAAACACCAGTTGACGATCTTTGCGTGTACTGCGGATAATTTTCTTCACATCTCCGCCACCACCAAGTCCAATCACTTGATCGACTTCATCGACAATCAGTGTGTTCACAAGGTGCATTTTTAACTTACGTAGATTGATCAATTCACTAATCCGTCCAGGTGTACCGACAACGATTTGCGGATGACGTTTGAGCTTCTCGATCTGGCGCTTCATTGCTGCTCCACCGATCAGACCCAGTGTCATAATGCCATGTTCTGCTCCATAACGTTCACTTTCACGTACGATCTGCATTGCTAATTCTTGCGTAGGCGCTAAGATCATCGCTTGTAATTGCTTACGTTCTGGATCGACCTGTTGTAACACAGGTAACAAATAAGCCAGTGTTTTACCACTACCTGTTTGCGATTGAGCGATAGCATCTTTTCCTTCAAGCAAATGAGGAATAGCCTCCGCTTGTACTGGAGACGGCTCCGTAATTCCATAACGTTCCAGCACATCATTCAACCATTCATGGATGCCTAGTCCGAGAAAATTCACATTTGATTCCATACATTTCATCCTTTCAAGCCCTTGAATCATTTCATAAGTACAAACTATTCAACACTTGTTTATATTCTAAAACATTGTAAACAGACAGAGTACAACACTCTACTATTATATGCGAAAACAGAGAGGACACCAAATATAATCATAACGCACCAAAAACCGGTTCTATGCGAACCGGCTGGATCACTCTTTTTAGTGTGGAATGCCTTTATTTTCGATCAAACAAACGATATGTTAACCGATCAATAAATCGTGGGAAAAGTCCGTATATACGCATAGCAGGAATCGCTATTCGTGGTAAATCCAGTTCTTCTTTGCGCTTTTCCATCACTTTCACAATATCCCGAGAAACTTTATCTGTTGTCATCATAAATTGGCTCACATTTTTGACATAATCCCCTGAAGGATCTGCACGATCAAAAAAGGCTGTCGCAATCGGCCCTGGATTAATAGACGAAATTTTGATCTTCGTTTCTCTTAATTCTTGTCGCAAGGCATTGGTAAATCCGAACACCGCATGCTTAGTTGCTGTATACGAGGTCGATTTGGCTGTCGGGAATTTACCCGCCAGTGAAGCGATATTCACAATCTGTCCTGTACCTGCGGCTAACATATGAGGAAGCACCGCTTGTGTACAACGTACAATACCTAGATAATTGACATCGATCATCGTTTGGTAATCTTCGATCGGCATTTCAGCTATCGTTTTGAATTGTCCGTAGCCAGCGTTATTAAGCAAAATATCGATCTTACCGTATTGCTTAATGACTTGTGCGACTACACGCTTCACATCCTCATCTTGCTGAACATCCATTCGAATAATCTGATGCTCACCTTTCAATTGTCTGGATAACGTCTGAAGCTTATCTTCAGAACGTGCTGTCAGAATCGGAATTGCTCCTTTTTCGACTAATAATGAAGCAACTCCTGCACCTAGCCCGCTAGAAGCACCTGTGATAAGAACAACTTTATTCGCAAGTTTTACCATATTGTCGCAGTAAACATACTGCATTCCTCCCTTTTATCACCAACCCGAAATCTATAAATTACCAGTAACCTCTATACCCTCTGCTGACTGTAACCGTTCACTAATCCATGTATGAAATTGTTGCAAAAACAGCTGTAGTTCTTCCTCTTCTCCATTCTGTTGTTGCAATTCTGCTAAGATATCCATCCATATTTCTTTACCAATAGGATTATCCCAACATGGATCGAATTGATTCATCGTTTCCATCGTGTATGGATGTATCAGTGGAAATCGTTTGTCCAATAACGGACGAATATAATTAAAATCTTCATTATATATAAACAACATATCTTTGAATGAAATCTCTGTTTGATTTTCTTCCTTATTAAAAGGGGATAAATGAAATCCTATATTTCTTTTGGGCCCTTGATAACGGTAGATCAGCACAGGTATCGAATTGTTCGCTTGCTTTGCCATGTTCCTCCTCCTGCATGTCTTGATGGTAAGACTTTACAAAATTCTTTTTCATTATACTTTGATCCGTCTGAACTGCCAAATCAGCTAACGATCTATTGATTTACTTATAGGAAATTATTTCCTAAACATCAAGAAAACATGTTATATTTTAGTCAGTTATTTGGCGATTATCTTAGTGATAGAAGATGTTGTGATAATACTGCCAAGCGCTGGATGGTAAGATATTTTGCTTGGCAAAAATCATTTTTGATTGTACTAGAAGAAGTCGCGCTTATACTGCCAAGCGCTGGATGTAAGATATTTTGCTTGGCAAAAATCATTTTTGATTGTACTAGAAGAAGTTGCGCTTATACTGCCAAGCGCTGAGGAGGGGTTATATATGTATTGTAATCATTGTGGGGCAAATCAGCCGGATCATGCTGTTTTTTGCAGTCAATGCGGAGCCAAGCTTCAGACGCAATCCGAATCCACAGTACCGAGTGAGCAGGAGATAGATAAAGAGCAGACTCCTGTCGATTATTTAGATCAACTTCGTTCTGATCAATCTTCAAATCATACCGATTCCGAACCTACTCTTCCTATTGCTAATAAACCGATTCATCGCGCAGAACCTGCATCATCGACTGTATCTGTACCACCATCAGGATCACCACCCTATCGGTCTACTTCTCCAGCCCGTCATCTTACATGGATTATACCGACTGTACTTTTGCTGGGGATCGCAGGCACTTTATTTTGGTGGTATCAACATCAACAAGATATCAATGTACAAGTCACTCAATTGCATCAAGAAGCCAGTCAGCTGGCATTGAAAGGGCAATATGAACCAGCTCTTGCCAAAATCACGCAAGCGACTACATTACGACCCACCTATGCTGTATTAACAAAAGATCAGACTATGATTGAGACAGCGAATCGTATTCATACTAAATTGGAAACGGTCTCTTCTAATCTTAAACAAAATCAACTTGAACCCGCTGAGAAATCATTAATCACTTTACAAAAAGCGTTAGATACTCGTAAAGAATCTATATTTGAGCAAGAAAAAACACTAGCTAATCGCAATCAAGATTTGTTAGCTGTCCTTAAAGTGAAAAAAGAATTGGATCAATTAGATACGATTGATGCGCTGGCATACAAGCTAGACGAAGTGGATCGACTGAACAATCAAGAAGCCAAAGAAGTACATCAACTGATTATTAACAAAATCATCACGATCAGTATGAAAAATGCTGAAAAACTTCTCCAACAGAACGATTTTAGTCAAGCAACAGCAGCCGTCAAAGCAGGGCTACAATATTCTAGCAAAGACGAAAAATTGTTATCTTTACAAAAACGTATCACTTCTGAAAAAGAAGCTTTTGAACTGGCTGAAAAACAGCGTATTGAACGAGCGATTCAACAAGCCGAAGAAGAAGATTTGAAAAACCGAACAGCCGGCGTAGAATTATTGAATGTAGATACACAACTGAACGAATACGGTGATATTGAAATCTATGGCGAAGTTAAAAATGTAGCCACTAAACCGATCTATTCAATCACTGTCTATTATTCCGGTTATGATGCGGCAGGCAATTATCTATTCTCTTCTTCAGCGTCAGTAGAACCTTACGATTTAGAACCCGGTGCAACCGGATCTTACAGTGCTTATGAATATGATTGGTATGAAGAAGTAACTGTACAGATTGATAATATAACATGGTATCTGGAATAAGGAGGAGCCTATATGAATAAAGGATGGATATTTAGCAGTATTGCCAGTGTCGTGATTATAGCAGCAGGTATAGGTTCCTTCTCGTATATCAATCGTACAGTGCCTACTCAATTACCGAACAAGCCTTTGTTAGCGAGTACGACTGCCCAAACAGCCAGTCAAACAAACACAGGCACTTCGACACTGAAAGATGTTATTTTTAACACTCAGAAAAAAGTAGTGATGATTGAATTGGAAGATGGATCACTAGGATCAGGATTTCTGTATAACGATCAGGGAGATGTTATTACTAATGCGCATGTCGTGGCAGGGGCACTGAATGTTAAAGTCAAAACAGCAGATGCTCGCACACTAACAGGCAAAGTGATTGGTATCGGAACAGATACGGATATTGCAGTGGTTCGTGTACCAGAACTGGTAGGCACTGAACCTTTAAAACTAGCTCAAAAAGGTTCGGCGGATGTAGGCGATAATGTACTGGCACTCGGTAGCCCGCTTGGCTTACAAAATACGATCACTACAGGCATTATTAGCGGAGTTGGACGTGACTTTACGATCGATCCTTATGTGTATACCAATCTGTATCAAATCTCTGCACCTATCGCTCCCGGTAATAGCGGAGGTCCACTGATTCATGCAGACACCGGTGAAGTACTGGGCATTAATTCAGCGATGGCAAGTGAATCCAATACGATTGGATTTAGTATTCCAGTAGCCGAGATCCAAAAAACTGTACAAAACTGGTCTAAAACCCCAATGAAAGATGTACCAACTACTTCTGCATCTTCTGAAAATGTCGATGATGAGATGCCTTCTGTCCAAGATGAAGCGCAGTATATAGTCAGTTACTTTTATGAAAGTCTAAGTATGCAAGATTATGTAACTGCCTACTCTTTACTCGGCAGTCGCTGGCAAAGTAATCTATCTTATGCTGATTTTCGGCAAGGATATATCAATACAGGGGCTGTTTCTATTGATTCGATTATTGCCACCAAAGACGGAGAACAGGTGAAAGTCACTGTAGAGATCACCGCCGAAGAGCGCAAAGATTCTGGTAATGTCTACAGTTCTTATAAGCTCCATTATATTTTGGCATATGAGAATGATATTTTGAAAATATTAAGTGGTGAAGGTAAAAAAATGAGCTCTTAACGCTATATAGCCTATGTTATCCGTCGTTGCACCTTTTTATACTCTCATACCAAAAAACCTCTTTAACCATAATGACTATGGTCAAAGAGGTTTTTTGATTCTCTTGTAAAGATAAGAGATCGTACTTGAATAGCTTCCCGATTAAGAGATCATTACTTGAATATCGAGTTCTCCGATTCCATCCATTAACAAAGGAATTGTTAATGCTTTGGTGGACACAAATCCAGTCATGGCACTAGTCTTCATTACCTTTGGAGGTGTAATGTCTACTGTAACGCCTTGATTAGACAAAATGGTACTTGCATTACCACTAATCATATTACCTAACTCTGAAATAGCACTTTGGCTCATCTCATCCATTTCTGTAATGACAAAGCCGCCCATCATTGCTGAAACCATACGTAAAGCTACAGCTTCTTCAATTCCGAACATAATATCACCACTCATTTGCCCGGTCATTCCGATTTGAATCCAAATATAACCGTCTACTAGTTCCATATCCTTGATACCAAGGCTTCCTGTAGAAGGAGCCACTTGTACTACTTGTCCAATGACGAGTCGAGCAGCTTCCAAAAATGGATTGATTACTTCCGCTTTCATAATTCGTTTACTCCCCTTTACAATTGGGTTCATATTTAAATACAACTTTTGACCTATGATGTTAATGGATATTATACCTTATAACCTAGTTCAAATCATCTAGAATCATTGCTGTATATTCCATTTTTTAATAATTTTTGTAAATCTACTACTAATAATCTTATGAATCGACATTTTCCAGTAAATTTGTTGCTCTTTTTTTATGGATCTTAGGTCTTTTTAACTGTCTTTATCTATTATCGGTCGCAAGCACTGATTTATGTACATTTTATATGAATAGATTTTAAACATTTCTTAGTACATTGATGCTTTTTGTGTAATCCCCTATAATTTAAAATAGGTATCGATTGTTGAATACTTCATCGGTTAGGCAAGTATTTAACAATTTGGCATACATAAGGAGGAACTCATGAATATCAGTCAATTGGAAACCTTATTGACCATTTCGAGGACAATGAGCTTCCGTAAAGCAGGAGAACTACTTAATCTGACTCAACCTGCGGTATCTGCTCAGATCAAAAGTCTGGAAGATGAATTCAAAACGGTACTGGTCGATCGTAACCAACCGGTTACATTAACCGATCAGGGTGTTGTTTTTTTAGAGCATGCTGAACAGATGTTAGCGATTGTTGAACAATTAAAACAGCGGTTATCCGACTTGGATGAGACTCCGCAAGGGCGGATTACGCTTGGCACTCCAACTTCGATTGCAATTCAAATTTTACCGAGAGTGCTTTCATATTTCCAGGATCAATTTCCACTGATTCAGACGATGATTCATTCGATGTCTTCTTCCCAGGTCTATCATAGTGTGGAAAATGGTCTGGTTGATGTAGGTATCAGCTACCTGATCGAACGCAATCCGAATTTGAATACTTCGATTTTGTATTATGATATGTTTGAGTTAGTCGTTTCTCCACAGCATCCTTTAGCTCGTACCAAAAAAGCACATATTCAAGATCTACAACAGTTACCTCTTATTATGTTATCTCCAGATACGGTAGGTCGCCGATTTGTAGATGAAGTATTCAAAGAACATGGGATTGAACCTCAGATTGTAATGGAGCTGTCTAGTAGTGAAGAAGTAAAACGGATGGTTGAGATTGATCTTGGTGTCGCGATTATCTCTAGACAGTCGATTACCAGTGAATTGCGTCATGGTACACTGGTGATGATTCCAATGCCAGAATTCGAGGTAAGTCATCCTGTAGGTCTAATTTATAAATCAGGTCGATATTTGAACTCAGCCATGCGTCAATTTCTAGATGATCTCAAAGGCATGCCAGCCGATCAATTTATCAGTACAGAGTAAGATATTTTGCTTTGCAAAAATCATTTTTGATTCACTATACGAAATTGCGCTTATACTGCCAAGCGCATAAGGAGCGATTTTTATGAAATTTGATCTTCATACCCACCATTATCGTTGTGGACATGCGGATGGCGATATCCGTGATTATATTGAAGCTGCGATTGCTGCGGATATTCAGGTGATCGGAATTTCAGATCATACCCCTTTTTTCGGCAGTGACAAAGAACAAGCTTTCCCGCAGACTGCTATGGGCAAAAGCGAGCTTCAACATTATGTACAAGAAGTATTGGATCTCAAAAAAGAATACGAAGGCAAAATTGATGTGTTATTAGGAATCGAATCTGATTATTTCCCTGATTACGCTAAATTATATCAAGACATTTTGTCTCAGTATCCTTTTGATTACATTATCGGTTCGGTTCATTATAGTAGTGGTTATAGCATTTTCGATCGTTCTCGTTGGAAAGGCATGAATTCCGCCGATCAGATTGCGACCAAAGAAGAATACTTCCGAATGATCGCTGAATCTGCACGTAGTGGCATGTTCCAGATTCTTGGACATATCGATGCAATGAAAAGCAATTATCCTGACTTTACTCAAATTGAAGCTCCACAAGCGATCGACCGTACATTACAAGTGATTGCCGAATGCGGTGTAGCGATTGAAGTGAATACCTCCGGGAAGATCAAAGTCTGTGGACTCTGGCATCCTGTTGATGAAATTCTAGAGCGTGCTCATCATTTTGGCGTCGATATTTCATTCGGCTCCGATTCGCATATTCCTCAGCGTGTCGGTGATGATATTGATAAAGTCGCTCAAAAATTGCGTGAGATTGGCTTTACTGAATGGGTTTATTATAAGCAAAAGCAACGTCATGCTGTAGCGCTTTAAATATTTTCAATTCATTTTTATAGCCATTTTTGATCATCTTTTTTAAACAGGGAATGTATAGATATTAAATGATGACTGTACATGTCCGAGAGATTTTCAACTTACTCCAATCTTTTGCTATATGCCGCTTAGCCGTACAAGTAGTATATCCAGTATAAAGATTGGAGTTTTTGTTATGTATTTCTTTAGTTTTTGTTTTTATTGGGCGGATAATAATATAAAAGCGCAAAAAAAGAGACCTGCACTCACGCAGGTCCATCATATATTCAAAAAGGGGGTCTTGAGAACAATCTTACCTTTTCTCTATTGAGATTGAGTTGCAACACGATTGCAGTTGTATAACAAAATCTTACTCTTTATGTACAATACGTTCTCGATTGACCAATATAATACCACTTGCTACTAAAATTAGAGCAAGCGCCGCCCAGATCGATAACTTTTCATCTAACCAGAGAGCCGATAACACCACTCCAAATAATGGCGTTAAAAATAGATACATCGATACTTTGCCTACTTTATTGTATTTCATCACTGTATTCCAGAGAGCGAATGCTCCAGCAGAGAGTACGACAAGGTATAGAAGCATCCCTACAGCCGCTAGATCCCAGTGGAAAGGAAATGGATGTCCTGTTAAGGAACCGATGACAACCAAGCCTAGACCGCCCCAGAACATCTGACGACCGGTAAGACTCAGTACAGGTTCAATCCCTGCTTCACGGCGTGCTAGCACATTCCCCCAGCCTCCTGTCAGAGCAGACAATAACATCAACAGTTCACCCAGTCCAAAGCCAAAATGTACATTGCCTCCACTTTGCCCAAAGCCCATGACCGCAATCCCTGTAAATCCTAGCAACAACCCGAACCATTTGCGCATCGATAATCGTTCGGTCTGATCAATCCAACGAATCGATAACATTTGAAATAGCGATACAGAGCCAGCAATAATCGACATCGTCATGCCTGATCCCAACCCAAGCGCTGCATATACAAAAATATATTGTAATAATGTCTGAAACATTGACAGGCTGATTAATCGCTTAGCCGGAATATGGGGAATTGGTTGCCCTTTAGGATTTAAGATTTTGGCTAATACCATCAACAATAGCCCTGCCAGTGTAAAGCGATATCCTGCAAATAACCATTGCGCAAAAATATCATGACTTTGTATCCCCAGATGAGCATAGCTTAACTTGATAAAAGGCAGTGCACTCCCCCACAAAATGGTAGCGATCAGTGAACTGCTCCAAATACCAAGCGGACGGGTGAACCACTGTTGTCCGTTCATGAAGAGGAAGCGCCTCCGCTTCTTTCCTGACTGTGTGTATGAGAAGCGGCACGTTCTTTGCGCAACAAGTATTCCGTATGAGCGATAGAATAAATCATAATGCCCATCTCTTCCCAGTAGCTCTGAATCCCTGCATTAGAAGATGGTTGTTGTGGACGCATTCCATTTTTCTCAAGTACCCGTTGAGAGAGCGCATTATCTGCATGACAACGTCCCACAATATGCGATAGACCCATATCTTCAAAGCCAAAATCAACCATGCGACTAGACGCTTCAGCAGCATATCCTCTTCCCCAATGACTACGACAAAGAGCAAAACCGATCTCTGCCCGTGCTGCCCGTTCATCCCATCGTTGAAAAGAACACACGCCGTATAGAGTACCATCGTCTTTGGATGTGATTGCAAAATGCATAGAGCTGAGACTGCGAAAAGCTTCTTCGACTCTGCGCCCCAGACGATCTGGCTGTAATGACTGATATTCCTTACTCTCTTTCGCTCCGTACAAATATTTCATCACTTGTGGATCACTGGCACATTCCCACCAGATCTCCACATCCTGTGCAGTTAGACGGCGTAATTTGAGTCGATCTGTATACAGATCAGGAAAGCCCTTTTTCAAATCCTGTTTACTCAACATCGCCATTCCTCCTATGGTTAGTCTTGCTGCATCGCACGGTATACGCCGGTGCGTAGTTCTTTGATATAGTAATCCAGTGCTGGAATATTCGCATCACGGGCATCTTGTACCGCTTGTTCGATATCATACGGCACACGAGCAAATTGTAACGAATAAGGAGCTATCTCTTCCGATAAATATTCCCCTTCTAGAATCGCATAAGAAGCTGCGGGTATATCTAACGGATTCCCTACACTCCCTGTATTAAATAATAGTCGACCTTCTAGATGTTGCATATATGCATTATGGATATCTCCATAGCCTACGATATCGGGAATAATGGATTCTTGCGTCGTTGGATTCACCACAGGTGCAAACATACCTAAACGGCGTTCTAGATCATCCCATGGTTGTACACGATGAAATACATTTTCAGGGGATGCATGAACTAGCGATACCCATCGTCCACTTAGTAAAAATTCATGGCGAAATGGTAATTCTTCCAAATACTTGACTCGCTCCGGTCCCAATTGCTGAGCTTGCCAGCCAAATAATTCATCATCACCGCTCATCCGAGCAACAAGCTCTTCCCAATTGCCACGAATAATCACTTCACAACGTTGCGCAACTTCATCCGTAATTTTGACAGCATCAGGTCCTTTACCCACTAGATCACCAAGACAAAAAATACGCTTAATCCCTCTTTGATCAATATCCGCTAATACCGCCTGCCATGCTGGATAATTACCATGAATATCAGACACCAAAGCAATACGTTCCATCCTTCATTCCTCCTAGCGCTTGGCATGATAAGCGCGACTTCTTCTACTTCAATCCATCATGTAGTTCAATCTATCGTGATTTTTGCTTGCAAAATATCTTTCTTTTAGCACTTGGCATATAACTGCAACTGCTTATTTTTTATTGATCTGCTCGTCTAAGCGTAAATATCGTTAATTCCGGTCGACACATCAATCGAATAGGCACTTGAGACGTTCCGATGCCCCGATTAACATAGAGCGGTAGCTGACGCTGTGGCCCTGCTTGATACCAACCCATAATATATTTACGTGAACCACGAGGGGTAATCACAGCGCCGAACCACGGTAATCGAATCTGCCCGCCGTGACTATGACCTGATAATTGCAAATGAAAACCAAAGTTAATCGGAATCTTATCTGCATAATCCGGTTCATGCATTAATAAAATGCGACAAGCATCTTCAGCAAGATCTGATGTTGCTTTGTTCACATTCGGCTTTCCTAATAACTGATCATCCAGACCAATAATAGCAAGCGTTCCATCTGGCCGCTTAATCTGTATATTTTCGTTGGTTAACATGGTGAATCCGCCTTGTTCCATCATCTCCGAAACAAGCAGTACATCGTTTAAATAATCATGATTACCGAGAACTGCAAATTTACCTAACGGTGCAGACATTTTCTGAAGCGCTCCTACTCCTGCACGTAAAGGGTTTGGATCATCATCTACCATATCTCCAGTAAAACAGATCATATCTGGTTTCTCCGCCGTAATGATATCGGCTAACTTTTCCAGATCGGCGGCTTCTTTTCCCATCCCTAAATGAACATCGCTGAATTGAATCAATTTCATTCCATTTAGACTTGAAGGAAGCTGAGGTAATGCCAGATCAATATAGACTTTATCTAACCAGTTGGGTTCTCCTAGCCAGCTGTATCCGGCTGTTCCTAGTCCAAGCGAAGCCACGACCAACGTACCTCGCTTGAGAAATTGCCGACGTGTAATTTCATATCTATGCTTAAAATAAAAAGGAATTCTTATCGGATTGTAAAATGTGTATAAAGAGCAATAGGCATTCAGGCTAAAATTCCTCCTTTGGATTCGGCTGCCCTCAGGCGGTTGAATATATTATGTTTATTGTGCCGAATCCAACAGCTATCGTCAAATTTACGATAGTGGACTACTCTTTTTACAATCAAATACTTATGTAAAAATGTATCTCTTAATAGATATATATCCTTTCTTCATCATTAAGAGATACCCCTAGCAATAGATCATCAATTACGATTCAGCAGGAACAAATGTAATCGTCCACGTTTGTTTGTCAGCATCGGCAAAAGCTTGTGCTAGACCGGATTGTTGAATATGTGTTTTGCTAACTTTGCGATAGATCAATTCCAATTCAAAAGGAGCTTCAAATGGAAATGGAGCAAGGCTAATACTATGCTCATCTACCCACCGTGGCATAATCGCTTGATCGTTAGTGAACGCGAACTTTTTCCCGACTTCAAATCCTTCTTTCCACCATTCTTGCTCATTTTCTTTGCTCACTCCAGGATCATTCAAGCAGACATAGAGTGAAAGATCATCGCATAATTCCAAGATCGATCGGTGAAATTTGAGTGCTTTTTCGTTAGGATTCAACTGTGCTTTGATCCGTTCCTGACGCTCTTTCTCTTCTTGCACAAAAGCGATCCCAAATGGATCTTCTTCACCATAATGACCGACTAGCGCGGCATAATGATAACTGGCAAGCATTCCTCCGTACGGAGTCATATTTTCCAATTCGTTAATTCCATATCTGTAAAAAACCAGCTTCGCCGGTTCTGGAAAATGCATAAACGAAAATGGAACTTGCTTCGCATCATCCCATAGTGGAATTTCATCTAATGGAATCCAACCACGATCATGTTGTTCACAGCCAATAAGCACTTCATCCCAGCGTTCATCTTGTTCAATATATTCAGGCTTCCAATGACGAGCAAATTCTCCCGATAGCTTCGCATGATCATGTTGACGAATCATAATAAAAGCATCTTCATTCTCTCTCCAAATCATAAGTATACCCCTTTCGATATCAGTCATTTCTATAGGATGTAACTTCTATTATTCATTATTTATCCTTAACGATGCGTTTCCAACCATCCTGAGGCATAATCGACCAGTCCACGCTGCTGAATCAACTTCGTTTGCGCTTTGGCAATCGTGCCTTGAATGAATAAATCTGGGCAATCTTGTTCAAAATCGGCTCCGATCTCATCGAAATCATCAGAGTCAAAATTCAAATCTTTGAATTTCACCCACTGTTTACCGTTATCCGTCATCATTGGTGCTTTCATCGTAATCTCTTTTTTACCATGCCATTCTGCAAAATATTCTGCTAAATGAATGGATGTATTGGTATGATAAGTCGTCCCCAACATCAATATATACCCATTTGCATTATATAAATCTTGCAACGGAGAATGACTTCCTAATCCAAAATCCAGATCGTGATCGCTCATCCATTCTTCTGCATGTTTGCCCCATGCTGCAAAAGAGACTTGCGGATGTGCACTTCGATATACTCCTTTTTGCTTACGGAATGTCTCCGCTATAACACCCATCCCTGTCGTCACTGTAAAATCAGGATCATAAGGCGGCATACTGTCACGAATCAGATTCCACCAACGCTGTTCAGCAGGTGGATACATCCACCCTTTGGGATCGGTTAATTGCGAAGTCTGCGTTGGCATAATTAATGTACCTGACTCTCCCAAAACAGCCTCTAACGCTAAGATAACGGTTTCAGCACTGCCGGGAATCCATCCTCCAAGACTTTTCAAAGAAGAGTGAACCAGAATATTCATCCCTGCTGTAATCCCTAACGCTTTAAATTCATCGACTAATTGATCATAACTTATCGGTCTTTCACTGATCATCAACATCACTCCTATCGATCACCGGCTCAAGATAAAAGGCGGGTTTCCGCTTTTACACGGAACCCGCCTGATTAGTGGCTTACTATCAACCCGGTATAATCGTATATACGACTATACTATTATACACCCAACCAACGTTTGAACATATGCTTGGATGTGTCTTTATTCATTTCAGCAATCGAAGTTGTCAAAGGAATACCTTTTGGACAAGAGCGTACACAGTTCTGCGAGTTACCGCATCCCTCAATACCACCCGGCTCCATCAATGCATCTAGACGATCTTCTTTATTCATCTCACCTGTTGGATGAGCATTGAACAGACGAACCTGAGACAATGCCGCAGGGCCGATAAAGTCTGTTCTGTCATTCACATTCGGGCAAGCTTCCAGACATACGCCACAAGTCATACATTTCGACAATTCATATGCCCATTGACGTTTTTTCTCTGGCATACGTGGTCCTGCACCCAGATCATACGTACCATCAATCGGAATCCATGCTTTTACTTTTTTCAGTGCGCCGAACATACGGCTACGATCAATAACAAGATCGCGTACCACTGGGAAAGTTTTCATTGGAGCGATATGAACGGGTTGCTCTAATTTATCAACGAGAGCAGAACATGCTTGGCGTGGCTTACCATTGATCACCATCGAGCAAGCTCCACATACTTCTTCCAAACAGTTGGATTCCCAACAAACAGGTGCTGTTGCTTTACCTGTGTTGTCTACAGGATTACGTTGAATCTCCATCAGCGCACTGATAACATTCATCCCTGGACGATAAGGTAATTCAAATTCTTCTGTATATGATGGGCTATCCGGCTTATCCTGACGGGTAATAATAAACTTGACGTTTTTTTTGGCCGTTACATTAGCTGGGTGACTCTGTGTTGAGACTTCCGCCATTTCTAATGCCCCCTTAAATTAATCACTTTACTTGAGAATGCCGTCTTGGTGACTTAATCTTTAGAATAATCACGAATACGCGGTGGAATCAAGGATACATCCACATCTTCATAAGAAATCTGTGGACCATCTGGTGTCCATGTCGCTTTCGTCGTTTTGAGGAAATCTTCATCATTACGTGTTGGGAATTCAGGCTTATAGTGAGCTCCACGACTCTCATCACGCATTAATGCTCCAAGTGTCATTGCTTCAGACAATTCAAGCATATTCCACAATTGACGGGTAAACGCTACGCTAGGATTATTCCAACTGGATGAATCATTCATATTGATTTTGGTATAACGTTGCTTCAACTCTTTGATCTTGTTGATCGTAGCTTGAAGCTTATCGTTATAACGAACAACTGTCATATTATCAGTCATCCACTCGCCTAATTCTTTATGCAAAACATAAGCATTTTCATTGCCTTGCATATTCATCAGGTGATTATATTTATCTTCTTGCTGTTTGCGAACTTGATCGTACATCGTTGTTGGCATATCAGCAGCCGATTTTTTCAATCCTTTAATATATTCCACTGCTTTTGGACCTGCAACCATACCACCGTAAATCGCAGATACTAACGAGTTAGCACCTAGACGATTTGCTCCATGATATTGGTATTCGCATTCGCCAGCAGCGAATAGACCTGGAATATTGGTCATCTGATTATAATCTACCCACATACCGCCCATGGAATAATGGACTGCCGGGAAAATTTTCATCGGAATCTTACGAGGATCATCGCCCATGAATTTCTCATAGATTTCGATAATTCCACCTAATTTAACATCCAGTTCTTTTGGATCTTTATGAGAAAGATCCAGATATACCATGTTTTCACCGTTAATACCCAATTTCTCATCCACACACACTTGGAAAATCTCACGTGTTGCAATATCGCGGGGAACGAGATTACCATAGGATGGATATTTTTCTTCTAAGAAGTACCACGGCTTACCATCTTTATACGTCCAGATTCGTCCACCTTCACCACGTGCAGATTCAGACATCAGACGCAATTTGTCATCGCCCGGAATCGCTGTTGGGTGAATTTGAATAAATTCTCCGTTCGCATAATGTACACCTTGTTGATAAACAGCACTTGCAGCTGTTCCTGTATTGATCACCGAGTTGGTTGTTTTACCGAAAATAATACCCGGGCCACCTGTTGCCAAAATAACAGCATCAGCTGCAAAAGTAACCACTTCCATATTGCGAAGATCTTGCGCACAAATTCCACGACATGCGCCTTCATCATCCAATACAGCGGAAAGGAATTCCCAGTTCTCATGCTTGGTTACCAGACCTGCGGTTTCCCAGCGACGTACTTGCTCATCAAGGGCATACAACAATTGTTGACCTGTTGTTGCACCTGCATAAGCGGTACGGTGAAACTTCGTTCCGCCAAAACGACGGAAATCAAGCAATCCTTCTGGTGTACGGTTGAACATAACGCCCATCCGATCCATCAAGTGAATAATACCAGGTGCTGCTTCACACATTGCTTTGACAGGTGGCTGATTCGCTAGAAAGTCACCGCCATATACAGTGTCATCAAAATGGACCCAAGGTGAATCGCCTTCACCTTTTGTATTTACAGCTCCATTGATCCCGCCCTGCGCACATACGGAATGTGAACGTTTGACCGGTACCAATGAGAATAAATGTACATGAACGCCTGCTTCTGCTGCTTTGACAGTAGACATCAATCCAGCCAGACCGCCGCCCACGACAATAATATTGGATGTTGCCATAACGAGTTACCCTCCCCTTAGCCTACTGATCCTTAGATCCTATCTACCTTAAACGAACAGCAGAACGGTTCACTTGCCACCGTTCATTCCTTTAACTCTGTTCGACTACGAGCTGTACTGTGCATCATTTTGATCAATGAGACATCTGCTATGCCATCCACTGTTGTATTGAACAGTGCCGCACGGATCTTGCTATATGCTTATGCTACAAAATGACGAATCGTTTGTAGCGCAACCGTTGGATCTTCGAACTCCATATTGCGGAAAGCAACAAGAGATAGAATAAACATAATTGACACAATAACGAAAAGCGTCATACACACGTATGAGGATACACGTTGTGCTCTCGGTCCTACTGTAATTCCCCAGCTTACAAGGAAAGACCATAGACCATTTGCAAAGTGGAACGAAGCTGCCAATACACCAATAGTGTAAAGAACGAAGGTTACCGGGTTGGTCACGATATTGTACATAACTCCGCCGAGCTGTTCATGAGTGACATTACCGAGCGCAACTTGGAAACGAGTCTCGAATACATGCCATACAATATACACAAACGTGATTACACCTGTAATCCGTTGAAGTGTATAGCGCCAGTTACGTTCGTAACCGTAATTCGCATTGTTTGGCTTCGCTTGATAAGCGATATAAAGACCGTATACTCCATGATAAATCAGTGGTAAAAAGATGAATAAACTTTCCAAAACCAATACAAGTGGCAAGTTATTCAAAAATGCCACACTTTTATCAAAGGATTCTTTTCCGCCTTCATATGCAGAAAAATTGGTAATCATATGCTCAATAAAAAAAGCTCCGAGCGGAATGACCCCTAGCAGTGAGTGTAACCTTCTGGCGTAAAACCCTTTCATGAATGACGTTCCCCTTTCATAATAAGAGCGTTTTCATAGTGACAGTCATTGGTTAATGCTGTCCCAGACGTGGATCAACGAGAGAGATTCGGACCTTCGTTAATCTCCGCGTAGGAAGTCCCCATCTTCCGTAGCTTTACAATCTGTTCACAATGCTCTAAGACTGTGAACAACTTGTGTCACTTTTTATGTTACTCTACTTTGACTTATAATGGAATTGCAATATAATTATTAATTGTTATAACTAAAACGCATAAGAGGAAAGGAGAAATTCCAGATGCTTGAAGATATTGATATATTTGCGGTCGTTGTGGAACAATCTAGCTTAAATCAGGCTTCCAAATTATTGAATTTATCTCAGCCTGCTCTTTCTCGTAAAATTTCTAAATTAGAAGAAAATCTAGGTGTCTCATTGTTCAATCGTAATGGAAAGCGGCTTGAATTGACTTCAATTGGACGATTAACCTATACATTTGCATTAGAACAGCGTCAGCAGAACCTCAAGTTCTTGCAGAGCCTTAACCGCTATAAGTCTGAAGATCAGACCACAGTGACCTTTGGCGCCAGTCTGACGACCTTACAGACGACGTTGCCACCACTTGTTAGTAGCTTTACTCGTAAACACCCTTATGCAGAGCTCAAATTAATTACCGGCAAAACGCATGAAATTGTAAATGCCGTCCGTGATAAAAAAGTAGATGTCGGTATTGTAGCGTCCTCGATCCATGAATCGGGTCTTACTTGCGTTCCTTTATTTGATGATCATCTTGAATTAGTCGTCCCGAGCAATCACCCGCTTGCAGATCACCAAGAGACTACAATGCAGGATTTACAAGGTTTGGCTATGATTATTTTCTCAAAAGGCACATGGTATCGTAAATTAATAGATGATGTATTTCATCGGTATACAGTGATGCCCGACTTGCGTATGGAAATTGATTCTTTTGAAGCGATTGTACGTTTATTGCCTATTTGTATGGCTGCTGCATTATTGCCCAAATCCTATGTTGGGAAACAGTTATTGTCAGGCAATGAGCTGGTCTCTCTTCATATTCCAGAACTAGAGCAGACACGCCGCACCACCTGTCTCCTTTATAGTGAAAGTTCTGATCTAGGTTCAGCAGCCAGACAATGGATTATTGATACCAAAGAACAATTTGAAACGATAAATGATCCTATTCGTTTAGATGAATAAATATGCCCTTTTAACCAATCATAATCTTACCTTCAGGATAGCGATATAGTTCTTTGTCTTGTTTGGGAGCGAGTGCCCAGACCAGTGTAATCATGCCTACCCGTCCAGCAAACATCAATAAACAGATCACTAATTTACCAGTCGTACTTAGATTGGGAGTTAATCCAAGAGACAATCCAACCGTACCGAATGCAGAAGTGGCTTCAAATAAAACACTCATAAAGTCAGTCGCTTCTGTCATCGTAAGAACCATCGTAGCCACAATCACTAACGATAATGAAAACACTGTAATCGTTAATGCTTTATAGATCCGATCTTTGTTGATTCGAAAATAAAATAGAACCACATCTTCTTTTCCTTTGACCATACTGATGACTGCTCCAACAATCAGTAGAATCGTTGTTGTTTTGACACCACCGGCTGTTGAACCCGGCGAACCTCCAATAAACATCAGAATAATCGTCAGGAATAAAGTAGCTTGTCTTAATTGAGTTAGATCCAGCGTATTCGCGCCTGCTGTTCTTGTGGTGACCGATTGAAATAACGAACCCCATATCTTACTATCCCAACTCAAGCTTCCAATCGTTTTTAGGTTCGTAAATTCAAATATGAAAACCAGTACAAACCCTCCAACAAGCAGAATAGAAGTCATCCATAATACAGCTTTGGAGTGTATTGATAATTTACGATGTTTGCGATATTCAATCAGATCAGACAATACAACAAATCCGAGTCCGCCCAATACGATCAAAGCCATAGATATGATATTGAATGCTGGATCGGATACATATCGGGTAAAGCTACTATAATGACCGAACAAATCAAAACCTGCATTATTAAATAACGATACCGCATGAAAAGCACCATAATACATGGCTTGTCCAAGCGGAAAATCTGCCATTAAGCGTAGCGTAAATAAAAATGCAGCAATCAATTCAATAGCAAATGAATAATAAATCACTTTTTTTATTAAACGAACAATACCTTCCATATCTCCTTGATTCATGGCTTCTTGCAACACCAGACGTTCTCGTAAAGAAATACGTCTTCCAAACACCAAAGCAAATAATGTAGCAATCGTCATAAATCCGAGTCCACCGATTTGAATCAGACACATAATCACCACTTGACCAAAGGTCGAGAAAAAAGTGCCTGTATCCACAACGACTAGACCTGTTACACAAGTCGCTGAAGTCGCTGTAAAAAAGGCATTTAAAAAACTCAACCCTTCTCCACCTTGATGCGCAACAGGTAACATCAATAAAAACGTTCCTAATAAAATACAGATAGCATAGCCTAAAGCGAGAATACGAGGTGGTGTCCAAACTTTTATTGCAAAAACATTTTTCAAAATCTATTCAACCTCTCTATTCTCTAAATATGACTTATTCCAATCTGTTCACTGCTTCTGATTATAGTGGCTCTGAAGACAGACGGCTATAGCGTTTTGCAATCAAAAAAAGATTACGTTACACTAGCATTTAGTAGTATACATGCGAATAGCTTAAGTATAAAGAATTTGTCTACACCAAAATATCTTTCTCTATGCTAACTAGGTGTTTTTAAAATTGAAGGAGGACATTCATGAACCCCACCGGACAACCCGTACAGCTCAAACCGAATTACAAAATTCTCAGTGTACTCGCTGCTGTCGGACTGGTATTATTTTTGCTTTTACAAGTATTCCCTTCCACTGCTTCAGATACGTTAGAAGTGCAACAAGTGAATATCATCAGTCAGGAAAAAGCGATCGAAAGCGCTAGAGCGTTTGCCAGTGACACATTGGTATTACCTGATCTTCCCGCCCCTTCAGTAACGTATCATACGAATGCTGAATTAAGCGGTTATGTAGCCAAAGAAAAATTAACACAGACGTATATGAAGAAGTTAGAAAAAGTAGCTCCTTATGATGTATTCCGTGTTCATTATCCAGATGTGGGTACTGGAGATGCACTTGATATTGATGTACATATGAATACCGGTAAAGTGGTTGCTTTTTCTATGTATGACAACCAGACAGGAGCATCACAACCGTTCAGTCTAGATCCTACGGCAACTACGGAAAAAGATGAATCCGTTACACTGGCTGAAAAGCAAGAACAAGCACAACCTATTTTAAAAGCACTAGGATTTGATGCAGGACAATTAACATTACAGACTAAAGGTAATGAGCAAGATTTACTGTATACTGCCGCAGATGGCAAATTAGGTGATAGTCAATTACAACTCAAGTTCACCTATGAATATGGACAAATTCGTTCCTTCCAACCGGTATTGACTCCACCGGATACGTATACGGCTTATGTAAAAGAACAGACTGCTTTAGCTGGCTGGTTAACAGCTTTGGGTTATGGATTGTTCACTCTTGTACTCGGTGTACTCGCGATTGTATTCGGCGCACTCAAACGCAGACATACTTCATTTAAACGGGGTATTGTGCTAAGTGTAATCTATTGTGCAATTTCTATATTTAGCGTTGTGAATATGTGGCCTATTTTAGTAGATATTACTTTAGGTGAATCCAACAAAATCGTTTCTTATGTGATTATTGGTCTACAATTAATATTAAATATATTGATGGCAGTTTTACTCTACTTCTCTTTTGTAGGTGGAGATGGATTATGGAGAGAACGAGGAATCAATATCTGGCCACGTTCCAAAGAAATCGGTTATGGTAAATATGTATTGCATAGCGTAGCTGTAGGTTACTTGTATGCACTTATTTTACTAGGTGTACAATCCATTATTTATTTAATCTTAGAAAATGCGCTAGGTGTCTATTCTGCTACCGATGATACGAGTTCGCCTTATAATATGATCTATCCAGCCTTATTCCCATTATTAGCATGGATGGCAGGGATTGGCGAAGAAGCGGTCTACCGTCTATTCGGAATTGGCATGTTGAAGAAACTGTTACGCAATACATTTGTGGCTTGCTTTATCACGACGATGATCTGGGCGCTTGGACATACGTTATATCCAATCTATCCAATATATTCACGTCCGATCGAGTTACTATTTATCGGTTTATTGTTTAGCTTTATCTTCTTACGATATGGTTTTATTGCAGCCGTATTTGCACACGTTATATTTGATAGTATATTGATGTCGCTCAGTCTGATTAGTATGGGTGGAATCGTCAATATCTTACTCGGTGCATTCTATATTGTTTTACCCGCTATTGTGGCTATCATCATCTATACTTTTACCAAAAATAAAGGTGTCGAAAATGCTTATCCACCTTATGTACCGCCTGCACCTATCCCTCAAGTGTATTATGATCCTACACAAGGACAGCAGCAGTATCCAGATCATCCGCAACAATTTCAACAGTATTCTAATCCAGTTCCACCGTCTGAACATGACAATAAACCAAAAGAGTAGCCATTAGGCTACTCTTTTTTTATCTATATTTTGTTGATTGTAGGGAGCTATTATAATCATTGTATTGATATTGTTGGTGCATTTATTCTTCTTTTAAAGCATCCAAAATCTGCTTCGCTAATTTGTCCCCGATACCCAACTGGCGGAAATCGTCTACACTGGCTTCTCTGATTTTTTTGAGTGAACCAAAGTGCTTCAGTAACAACTTACGACGTTTGTCTCCGATTCCTGGGATACTGTCCAATTGCGAAGTAATCATCGATTTGCCCCGTTGTTCACGGTGGAATGTAATCGCAAAGCGATGGACTTCATCTTGAATCCGTTGCAATAGATAAAATTCTTGACTATCTCTTGCTAAGTTCACCGGTTCTGCTGGATCGCCCACCATCAATTGAGAGGTACGGTGCTTAGAATCTTTGACCAATCCACAGACTGGAATAAATAGACCTAGCTCATTTTCCAATACATCGGTTGCCGCTGAAATTTGTCCTTTACCACCATCGACAACGATTAGATCAGGCATCGGTAGATTTTCTTTTACCACACGTTCGTAGCGACGGCGAATCACTTCACGCATGGTTCCGTAATCATCTGAACCTTCAACGGTACGTACTTTGTATTTACGGTATTCTTTACGAGCAGGCTTACCATCTATAAATACAACCATCGCAGATACCGGATTGGTTCCTTGAATATTCGAGTTATCGAATGCTTCAATACGTTCCAAACTTTCTAGACCAATCGCTTGTCCTAGATTACCTGCGGCTTTGGACGTACGTTCTTCATCACGTTCAATTAAGCGGAATTTTTCGTCCAGAGACACTCTAGCATTATCTTGTGCCATCGTCGTCATCTGCTTTTTGAGTCCACGACGAGGGATCAATACTTTAACTCCTAGCCATTGTTGGAGAGCGGCTGCACTGCTTGAAGGATCAGCTTGTTCGCCACTTTCTGCTTGTGCATCCTGTTGTTCATTACCAAGTGCTGCTTCAGAAGCATTAGCAGCTTCTGCTTGCTCTACAGACTGTTCTGTCGTGTGAACAGCATAAGCGGTTCCTTCTTCTGCTACACGGTCACTCATTACTTCTGAGGTCGCTTGCTCGCTATCATCCAATCCTGCTTGTTCTGCATGATCTACAGCTTCATCCTGAACATCATTTTCTTCATCCACAATCACTTCTTCAACAGGCAACATAATCTCCTGTGGCATCGCTGGATTTTCGCTATAATACTGAGTCACATAAGACATAAAGTCATTATACGGCTCTCCATAGAAAGGGAACACAGAAGCATGACGTTCAATCATTTTACCTTGACGCATATACAGAATCTGTACACACATCCAGCCTTTATCGACAGCAAAACCAAATACATCACGATCTTTGGCATCTGCCATCGTGATTTTTTGTTTTTCCATCAGAGCGTCGATATTAATGATCTGATCACGCAATTCTTTAGCACGCTCAAAATACAAATCTTCAGCGGCTTCTTCCATTTTACGTTGCAACTCTTTTTTGATCTCTTCATGACCACCACTCAAAAACTTGCTGATTTCTTGCTTAATCTCATCATAGGATTGTTGAGGCACTTCGAACTCACAAGGTGCCAGACATTGCCCCATATGATAATACAAGCAGACTTCTTTAGGCATCGCTTTGCATTTACGCAACGGATACATACGGTCTAACAATTTTTTGGTCTGTTGTGCTGCAAACGCATTAGGATACGGTCCAAAATATTTGGCTTTATCTTTTAAAATACGTCGCGTGACTTCCAGACGTGGATGCGCCTCATTGGTAATTTTGATATATGGAAAAGTTTTATCATCTTTGAGCAGTACATTGTATTTAGGCTGATGCGTTTTGATCAGATTACATTCTAAAATAAGTGCTTCCATATTGCTTCCAGTCACAATATATTCAAAATCACGAATATCAGCAACAAGACGTTGCGTTTTACCATCGTGACTTCCTGTAAAATAAGAGCGAACTCGATTTTTGAGTACTTTCGCTTTTCCTACATAAATAATTGTACCTTCACGGTTTTTCATTAAATAACAACCCGACAGATCGGGCAACAATGCTAGTTTGTTACGAATATTGATCATCGCTTGTTCTTGCTCTTGAATAAGATCCATATGAGAGTCCATAAATCTCTCCTTTCTAACGATATAGAACAAATGTACCCTAATTATACAACTAAAAAACCCCCGGTGCATGACCGGAGGTTTTACATAAGCTAGTCGTATACACTCACTTATGTCTATTGGTAATTCATATGACTTATGATAAAGACTCTTGATGAGTAAATCGGCAGGATTTACGTGTATATGGAATTACTAATTATTGGTGTTTTGCAAGAATAGATTTAAGAGCATCTTTAGAATTCAAACCTACTACTTTATCTACAGGTTGACCGTCTTTGAAGAAGATCATTGTAGGAATACTCATAACACCAAAACGTGAAGCTGTTTCAGGGTTCTCATCTACGTTTACTTTAGCGATTTTAACACTGTCGCCTACTTCTGTAGATAACTCGTCCAAGATTGGAGCAAGCATTTTACAAGGTCCACACCATGGTGCCCAGAAATCCACCAATACTGTTCCTTGTCCTTCAACTTCGTTTGTGAAAGATTGATCAGATACATTAACGATAGCCATGTGAAATATCCTCCTTGAGTAACTTTTATTTTGAATTAATATTATTTAAACATTAAACAAGTATTGTCATTGCTGACTCTTTTATTATAACACAACATTGGTCATTCCGAAACAGATGTTACGATTTATTCATAATTATCTTTCAATTAGTAAGTATTGTATCATAAATAACGAAATAGGCATACTAGCTATTGCTCATTCCGCCCCGTTTGTTTTCACCTTCAACCCGAATCACTTTTACAAAAGGACTAATTCGGTTCATCAAACGTTCCCCTTTGTAGAACTCTTCACCATCTTTATTCGTAAAACTCAAATGCTTTTGCAGATCAGCTAATGAATAATTAGACGTGTAAAAAGTAGGTTTGCGATTCATTCGATAATTTAGAATCGAACCCAATACATGATCCCGTACCCATGAACTTAGATTTTCAGCTCCAATATCATCAAAAATCAACAGATCGGTATGCTTCATAATATCCATCGTTTCTTTCATCCGATTATTATCCTGGAACATTGACTTCAAGTCTTCTACAAAGTCAGGCATATACACAATAACACCGGTATGACCCACTTTGGCTAATTCATGTAACAGATACGAAGCCAAAAATGTTTTACCTGTTCCAAATCCACCTTCTAAATATAAGCCATGTGGCGATAATCCATTTTGCTTGGTTTCACTAATATATTGAAAAATCTGTACCACAGCAGGTACACGATTCGAATCTTTAGCAACAATTTCTTTGGGATTATACCCTTCATTCAGCGCGCGTTCATCAATATAGAAGCTATGAATACGCTGTTTGACCTGTTGCTCATGTTGTCGTGTTAATTGTTTATGACAAGGTGTTTTGCGATCGTATAACTTGGGTCCCGACTCTGAAGGCTCTACACTTAATTTGGTGTAATGTCCTTGAAAATCATTGGGACAGTTATCCAATCCCGGGCAGTTATCACAATGACCACGGTCGCCTACATATTGATACAGCTTACTAAGGTTCGTCATGAGTTCCTGATCGGTAAGCTCTGGATGCTCTGCTCTTAGTTCCAGCACAAGCGGATCACTGAGTAGACGCGCGGCAATCTTTTGTGACTCTTCCCGAAAGCGCGGACTTTTCATCTGCCGTAACAGATCACCGAGGGATTCCATGGCAGTTTGCCCCTTCCTTTTACATTCACTCAGCTATTGGTCTTTTGGACACGATCTTGTCCAGATTGCATTTGTTCAGCTAACCGCATCGCTTCTGCAATTTCTTCATCAGACACGATACTTGAACCTTCACGCGCACTTTTGACAATCGGAATCTCCGGTTTGGCATTAGGCGCTCGATTGTATGTTCGTGTATTGGTACGTTTATTACCGCCAGCGGTTCCACCTTTGGCTTGTGATTTCGCTTGATCACTGATTTTGAGATCTAGCTTATTCTGTTCTCTTACATAACGAACCGCTTTTTCATACGTATCGACTTGTTGATTAAGCATATTCGTCACGACCCAATCGACAAATTTACTACTTAAGCGTTCCCCGGGTTGAGACATTTTGATTGCCAATAAATAATGGATCAGTACATTAACCACTTCTTCAGACAATTTATAATTAATATCGACATGTTCGAATATATCATTCACACTATTAGGCACGCTACCGGGATAGAACATTTCCAGAACGCGCGTATATGGTTCATTGCGTAGAATTGTATTATATTGATGAATATCGCATTTGCTTGTAAATTGACGCGGTACTTCCAGATAATACTCCATTTCGACTGCATATTCTACAGGTAAATCTTGAGATTCTTCTTTTTTCTCTTCTCGTAATGAGATCACTTTAGCTTCGTGAATCTGGCGTTCTTCTTGACGCTTTTTCCCTTGACGGAATTGCAGATTAGCACGGCGCTGAATCTCATCTTCAGCCAGCTCACCTTTGGCATCAAAAACACCATCTTCATCTAACATCCGGCAAATATCTTGAATATCCAAACGATATTTATAAGCAATATAACTCAGTACATTCATCTGCTCTGGAAGAAAGCGTAATTTTTCTACATATATACGGTTACGAGAACCACGCGGGAAATAACGAATAATATCTGCATAGTTAATCAGATCATCTTCACTTAGCTTCGGCTGACTGCTACGCTGTTGTGCACTCACTTCAGTTAACGCCTGTTCTAATTCATAATCGATCACATGCGTATTTAATTCAAAAATATCATAAAACGGTTGTGAAATATTTTCTTTCTGAACTGTACTATCACCCCAGCCATCAGGCTCTTTAGCTAAAAAGCGTTCCCGTAAAGACAACACAGCGAATTTGCCGATTTTGTCCCGTAATAACAATGTTAAATGTTGTGTGCGGAAAAACTCACTTGGTGATAGCGGCTGTTGTAATTCATATTCATATATATAATCATCCTGATCGGGAAAGTATACTCGATTGGTCTGTAATAACCCTACAGCTTCTAATAAAGAAGTCTGTTCGACCAAAAATTTACGTCCATGTTCCCCCGGTTCAAGCCCTAAAGTTAAAAATAAACGACGCTGTTGTTCTATAGGCGAATAACCGACTTGCTGTGCTTCGACATGTTCACACAATAATCGATACACACTAATCGCAAAAGCCCCTGTTAACGGTTGATAAACCAGACTGAGCATCCGTTCATCCAGCGCACCTATACCGAATTCGCGGTATACGCAATATCGATGATTTTCAGTAAAATGAAGTAGATTCTTAATGCGCATGATCCGCCCCCTCTCTTTTTGCTCCTGTGCATGCGGAATTCTATTCTAACACAAATCTTGAAATTTCAATGCTGAAAAGAAAGGTGAATTTGGAACATAAACACCCTCGATCTCCATAACAATCATCCTTTTGCGCCATTACGCTAGAAATGAATATATTTTATACAATGATCGATTGAAATAAACATAATGATGAAGTAACCATGAACAGACTGTGAAGTCAATTGCTCTGTATCGACTCCTTCGGTTACAATAGATCAAGATGTGTAAGCACGATATGACCTAAAAACGGATTCCACTAATATATAGGAGTGATTTTATGAATGAAGCAGTAGAAACGCTTGAAGGCTGGTATGCATTACATGATTTTCGCACTATTGATTGGCATGCTTGGAAAGCAGCAGATGATGAAGAACGTGCCGGTGCAATCGACGAGTTAAATGCATTGATTCATGATTGGCAAGCTGTCAGCAACGATGGCAGTGGGAGTACGGTTATTTATACTGTTGTTGGACAAAAAGCTGACTTTATGATGATGCATCTACGTGAAACGTTAGAAGATTTAAATGCGATAGAAAATGAATTTAACAAAACCACTTTCGCTAGCTTTACGAAGAAATCATATTCGTATGTAAGTATTGTAGAACTTAGCAGCTATATGGCTAGTCATGTGGAAGGCGATCCGATGGAGAATCCACATATTCTGGCTCGCTTGAAGCCAGCTCTACCTGATTCTCGTTATATCTGTTTCTATCCGATGAACAAAACGCGTAATCTAGGAGACAACTGGTATATGCTTCCGATGGATGAGCGTCGTGAAATGATCCGTAGTCATGGATTGATCGGACGTAGTTATGCAGGTAAAGTGAAGCAAATCATTACGGGTTCCGTTGGATTGGATGATTGGGAATGGGGCGTAACGTTATTCGCTGACGATGCACTTCAATTCAAAAAACTAGTATACGAAATGCGCTTTGATGAAGCAAGTGCTCGTTTTGGAGAATTTGGTTCTTTCTATGTCGGTAGTATGCTAGACACCGCTAAATTCGAAGAAATGCTCAAACTTTAAAATAATTCAGTCTACATCACAAAATAAATACGTGTAGAATTAAAAAACCTTTTTGCTATCTTTATGGATAGTAAAGAGGTTTTTTATTTGAGCATTTTTAGAATATATACCTATTTTTTAGTGCTCAAGGCTTAAAAAACAAATGAAAAATCCTTAATCACAGATTTTCGTGTCGAAAAATATACATAAATGCAGATCAACTGACGATATAAGGAACAATTACAAATCAAATTTATCCAAGAAAGTCATTTTATATACGTATAGAAAAGAGGGATACTTATGACGTTAAAAGTAAAATTGATCTTGTTAGTAATGGCTACTGCGATTCTAATCGCTGTTCCGATTGGATGGTCAGCGCTGTATATTATCAAAAATGAATCCACCAAATCGATCAATGCTACGCTTCAAAATACAGTATCCCAAGCAGTTACTCAGGTGAATGGTTGGATCAATACCAATAGCAAAGTGATCGAAACTTTGGGTTCTGTAATCAACAAAACGGTTCCTATCAATCAGATCACTTTAAAGCATCTGCAAGTATATCAAGACCCTTCTAATGCAGGGAGTATATCTGATGTTTATTTTGGACTGGAAGATGGCACTTTCCTAGATGGAAGTGAATGGATTCCTGACGCTGGTTATGATGCAAGACAACGTCCATGGTATCAAAAAGCCAAAGAAACCAATACTTTGTCTATCAGTGACCCTTACCTTGATGCCACTACCGATGATTATGCCATTTCGATTGCTGTTCCTTTAACCAACAATCAAGGTACATTTGCTGGCGTATTATCTGAAGATATTTTACTTTCAACAATTACCGATTATATTAACAATATTAAAGTCAGTGGTGGATTTGCGTTTTTACTCGATCAACATGGGAATGTAATGTCTCATCCTGATGCTACTTTTATCAATAAACCTCTTAAAGAACAAGCCGACTATAGTGCTATTGCCGATACATTAATCAGTCAACCGTCAGGCAGTACCGAATACAATTATAAAGGCGAGCCTCAATTATTGTATTACAGTAAAATTCCGGGTACCAACTGGATCGTTGCTTCTTCTACCTCCAAACAATTAGCTTTTGCTGAATATACACAATTACGAAATCAATATACGATTGCTATTATTGCATTGACCTTATTATTTGTAGCCTTTGCATTCTGGGTAGCAGTTCGAATCGTCAAACCGATTATTGGACTGAAAAAAAGTGCTCAACAATTAGCAGAAGGCGATCTTACTGTACATGTTCCAGTCAAAGGAAAAGATGAAGTTGCAGAACTCGCTATTGCGTTTAATACAATGTCTACAGCGCTTCGTCATTTGATTCAAACGGTGTCGCAATCGGCTCATGGAGTTAATACTGCTTCTCATGAAATGTATAATAATGCTTCAAATTCAGGCGATATTGCCGGACAAATTTCTACCGTTATTGAAGAAATTGCTCGAGGTGCTGTTGAGCAAGCTGAATCGATTCAATCCGGTGCTGAAATGGTGATGACGATGACCGATTCACTGGAAACGGTAGCGGCAAGTGCTAATCAAGCGGCTCATATGATTAAAGAAGTCAACGAAGCGATGGATCGAGGCACCCAAGCGATAGCGCAACAGACGATGCTTTCACAAGCAGGACAAGCTTCAACCGAGCGTGTCGAACATTCCAATAGTATCTTAATTCAGAAATTAGATGAAATTGCTCAGATCACAAATGTCATTCGAGCGATCAGTAGCCAAACGAATCTACTTTCTCTGAATGCAGCGATTGAAGCAGCTCGTGCAGGGGAACATGGCAAAGGGTTTGCTGTTGTGGCAAGCGAAGTACGCAAGCTAGCAGAACAAGCTTCTCACTCGGCTTCGGATATCGATAACCTATTGATTCAGTTAAATGAAGCAGGCAAACAAAGTTCATTAGAATTGTCTTCATTCCGTACTACAACGACTCAACAGCAACAGTCTGTCGATGAAACTAAATATTCATTTGAACATATTCGCCAATCGGTCGATGGGATTATTGCTCGTATAGGTCATGTGTCTGAAGGGGTTACGACGCTTAAATATAGTGCTAATCAAGTATCTGATGTCATTACAGGGCTTGCAGCTGTATCGGAGCAAAGTGCAGCTTCTACAGAACAAGCAGCTTCTTCTACTTTGGATCAGACTCAGTCGATTGCAAGTATCTCTACTTCATCCAAACACTTATCTGAAAGTGCTAATCATCTATTACAAGAAATTGGACAATTCAAAATCGAAACCGATGACTCATCCTCTACTTCTTCTCCAATCCATAACAAGTAAATATAGTGTTCAATCAAGAGCCAAGTTCTATTAATGAACTTGGCTCTTTTATTATATGTAAATTCATGCACTCTTTACTTTACCACCATTTTTATCCATTTTAAAATTGAATCATTAATTATTAGGTATAAAGAATCATTTATGTGACAAAAATAGCAAATATGGGCAGAAATTTGTCGGAAAAGATAACTAAATGCAGTTGGAATGACGATATAAATAACAAGCAACTAGACGGTATTCATATTCGTTCATTATTTTTATATACGTAGAGAAAAGAGGAGTATGTATGACTTTAAAGGTAAAATTGATTTTGCTTGTTATAGCCACTGCGATTCTTATTGCTGTTCCTGTGGGCTGGTCTGCACTGTATATCATCAAAAAACAAGCAACTCAATCTGTAGATGCAGATGTAAAGAAAACAGTAACTCAAGGGGTAACCCAGATCAATGGTTGGATTAATACCAATAGTAAAGTAGTCGAAACATTAGCTTCTGTGATTAATACTACTGTTCCTTTAGATCAAATTACATTAAAACATCTACAAGTCTTTAAAGATGAAAGCAATGCCAAAACAATCTCTGATATTTATTTCTCGTTAGAAGATGGTACTTTTCTAGATGGTAGCGATTGGGTAGCTCCTGAAGGTTACGATGCTAGAACAAGACCATGGTATCAAGAAACCAAAAAAGCTAACAAACTATTTATCAGTGCTCCTTATGAAGATGCCGGTACCAAAACGTACAAAGCTATATTTATTGGCGCTCCTCTAAAAGATCCTCAAGGTAACTTTGCTGGTGTTATTGCGGAAGATATCTTGTTATCTACAATCACCAGTTATATCAATACACTCAAAACAAATAACGGCTTCACATTTTTGATCGATCCTAATGGTAATGTAATGTCTCATCCCGATGAATCATTTGTAAACAAGCAATTGAAAGATCAACCGGATTATAGCGGTATCGCCAATACATTGCTTAGTCAAAATTCAGGTAGTGTTGAATATACTTATCAAGGTGATCCTCAATTACTATATTATGAAAAAATTCCAGGAATCAATTGGGTTGTTGCTTCATCCACTTCCAAAAAATTAGCTTTTGCTGAATATACTCAATTACGCAATCAATACACAATCGTGATTATCGCCCTTACTTTATTATTTGCTTTACTTGCTTTCTGGGTAGCGGTTCGGATGGTTAAACCTATTATCTTGCTTAAGAAAAGTGCACAGCAGTTGGCTGAAGGTGATTTGACAGTTGTTGTAGCAATTAAAGGCAAAGACGAAATTGCACAGTTAGGAACTGCTTTTAATACCATGTCTGCCGCTCTTCGTAACTTAATTCAGACCGTTGCGCAATCTGCGGTAAGCGTGAATAAAGCTTCTGATGAAATGTACAATAATGCTTCTAACTCGGGCGATATCGCCGGACAAATTTCTACTGTTATTGAAGAAATTGCTCGTGGAGCAGGAGATCAAGCAGAATCGATCCAATCAGGTGCTGAGATGGTTATGGATATGACCGGATCACTTGAAAAAGTAGCTGCAAGTGCTGATCAAGCGGCTCATATGATCACACAAGTGAACGAAGCGATGCAACGGGGAACACAAGCGATTTCACAACAGACTGCACTTGCTCAAGCAGGACAAGAATCGACACAACGGGTAGAAGCATCGAACACCATTCTATTGAAAAAATTAGACGAAATCGCACAAATCACGAATGTTATCCGTGAAATCAGTAACCAGACTAATCTATTATCCCTCAATGCAGCGATTGAAGCGGCACGTGCAGGTGAACATGGAGCAGGATTTGCAGTTGTTGCAAGTGAAGTGCGTAAGCTAGCAGAACAAGCTTCTCACTCGGCTTCGGATATTGATGCGCTATTGATTCAGTTAAATGAAGCAGGTAAACAAAGCTCGTTGGAACTTTCTTCATTCCGTGATACTACCGTTCAACAACAACAATCGGTAAATGAAACGAAAGATTCATTTGAACACATTCGTTATTCTGTAGACGATATTATTTCTCAAATCGGTCATGTATCTGATGGCGTGACTTCTCTCAAATCAAGCGCAAATCAAGTATCCGATGTTATTACAGGGCTTGCTGCGGTATCCGAAGAAAGTGCAGCTGCTACCGAAGAAGCTGCTTCATCCACTATCGAACAGACTCAATCGATTGCAAGTATCTCTACTGCATCCAAAAATCTGTCTGAAAGTGCGAATCACTTATTAAAAGAAGTGGGACAATTCAAAATTGAAAGCGATTCTACTCCATCTTCTTCAGCACCAACTTCAAATCAATAAGTTAGATAAAAAAACAAAAAAAGCGAGGTTCCTCAACAGGAACCTCGCTTTTTAGTTAGCATTTCAAATCAGACTTCTTCAGACAAATCCTGATCACGTTCTAATGATGCCATATATTCCTGATCATCACGATCTCGTGCACGGCTTTTGTCTTTCAAACGTTCGATCGCTGGTAAGATTAGAATATCGATTTCTTTTTGAACAGGATAAGCAAGATCATAACGACCCTGCTCTTCCAAAAATCCACCTACTTCTATTAATCCGTTATAACGATCCAGCTCTTCACGCGTAAGAAGCCCACGTACCTGAACGCTACAATGACGCATCTTATAAGAATTTCCCTTTTTTCATAACAAGCGATACGCCGCCAATGATAAACAAGTAACGGATATCGATTACTTTTTTCAATTGAGCTGCTACAAAACCTTTAAGTTTGCGATCTCCAACAACACCTACTGCTTCGCCTTTACCAAGCGATGCTACAGTACCTTTGTTGCTGAATACAAATTTCTTAGGTTGTTGTCCACGAATAGCTGCTACGATGTTTTGTGCACAAAGTACACCTTGTTGCATCGAAATTTGAGCTGTTGGTGGGTAAGGACGACCTTCTTCATTGAACATCAATGAGCTATCGCCAATGATGTATACATTTTCGTGTCCTGGTGCACGCAAGTATTCGTCAATTTTAACGCGTCCGCGCATTGCTTCGAATCCAGCTTGTTCTACTAGACGGTTACCACGGATACCACCTGTCCATACGACAGTGTTTGCATGGATTTTTTCAGAATTTTCACCAACGATAACACCGTCAGTTAGACATTCTTTGATCGCAACACCAATTTTGAATGTTACGCCTTTATTTTGTAGAACTTTCATAGCATATTCAACCAATTCAGGATCGAAACCTGGCAATGCTGTTGGAGCTGCTTCTACATTGTACAATTTAACTTCAGAACGGCTAATGCCATGAGTTCTGCACAATTCTTGTAGACGATCAGCCAATTCACCGATAAATTCGATACCTGTGAAACCTGCGCCACCGACTACGAAAGTCAAACGCTCTGGTTTTTTATCTACTTTGTAAGCTGTAAATTGAGCTTCAATGTGATCACGGATTTTACGTACAGAGTTGATACTGCGAATAGTCATCGCATTTTCAAGCATACCTGGGATACCGAAAGTTTCTGGTTCGCCACCTAGGCAAATGATCAAGTGATCATAAGACAAAGTTCCGTCTTCCAAAATAACTTTTTTCTCTTGTGGGATGATTTCTTGTACGTTTGATTTTACAACATCAATTTTGAACTCATCCACCAATTTGGAAATTTGCTCACGCGCGTTATCCAATTTGTCTGTACCTGCTGCTGGCATGTGCAAGTGTGTTGTAAAGTAATGATAGTCATGGCGGTTAACCAAAGTTACGTCAGCCTCATTATAATTTAGATCTTTTTGCAAACGTTGTGCAGCAAGAATACCTGCATAACCTGCACCCAAAATAACAATTTTAGGAATGCTACTCATATTCATTTTCCCCTTCCAATGATTCACTTAGAATGTATTTCATTGAAGTACATCGCCTACATTAATACTTGGTAAAGATCATTAATAATAGACTTTGCACTGAAACGATAAAATCAGTTAAAATAGTTAATACCCATATATAACCATGATTGCTCCGTATACTTTCATAAAATTGTGAAAATATACACAACAGTAGACAAATGATTATATTCACCTATAAAAGTGCAATAGGATATGTCACATTATATTGTACTCTTTCTAGCGGATATGTTCAAAAAAATTTATGTTTTCTGAAAAAAATGTTTTATTTTCGTCACAAAACATCATTAGCCCAACTGAAATGATATCTATTTTTCTTTGAAATATCAAGAGTAAATTTAATTTTTTATCTATCTTTTTATATATTTTTGTGCATACGAAAGATATTTTTTGTTTACTTTGCGCGTTCCAATAAAAAGGATATGAGCTGTTTTGAGAATTGTCGTTTTAAAAATATTCTCTTTATGATATATAATTGGGTGAGATCGAACTAATTTACGGAGGTGCTTGTGAAGTGTCATCTACAACAAACAACGAACTAAGCGATATTATTATTATTGGTGGAGGGCCTGCCGGGATGTTTGCTGCTTTTTATGGCGGTATGCGTCAAGCGTCAGTGAAACTAATCGAAAGTATGCCTCAACTAGGCGGACAATTAGCTGCCCTTTATCCTGAAAAATATATTTATGATGTAGCTGGATTCCCGAAAATTACAGCGCAAGAGCTGGTAAACAACTTACAACAACAAATGAATCATTTTGATTCTGATATTCGTTTGGAAGAAAAAGTACTTAATGTAGAAAAGAAAGCAGATCGTCATTTTGTAGTGACTACTGATAAAGGTACACACGAAAGTAAAGCAGTGATTATTACAGCAGGCGTAGGCGCATTTGAACCTCGCCGTCTTGATTTACTGAACGCAAGTCATTTTGAGAAAACAAATCTACACTACTTTGTCAGCGACTTGAGCCGTTTTGCAGGTAAAAAAGTATTGATCAGTGGTGGAGGCGACTCCGCAGTCGACTGGGCATTGATGATCGAACCGATCGCTGCTGAAGTATACTTGATCCATCGCCGTGACAAATTCCGTGCCCACGAACACAGTGTAGAGAACTTGAATGCTTCTGGCGTCAAAATCATTACACCTACAGAAATTACTGAACTACACGGTGAAGATACGATTGAACGTGTTACTCTTTCTCATGTAAAAACCAAAGAAACGCAAGAAATCGAAGTCGATGATGTTATCGTCAACTTTGGCTTTATCTCTTCATTGGGTCCGATCGCTGAATGGGGCATTGAGATCAATAGTAACTCTATCGTGGTCGATTCTCGTATGGAGACCAATGTAGAAGGCATCTTCGCTGCTGGCGATATCACGACTTACCCTGGTAAGCTCAAATTGATCGCTGTCGGTTTTGGTGAAGCGCCTACCGCTATTAACAATGCTAAAGTCTATGTAGATCCTGATGCAAAATTGTCTCCAGGACACAGTAGTAATATGAAAATGTAGTTCCGTTTTATCCCTGCTCTTTTCTTCACTGGATCAAGAATCCATGGGGAAAAGAGCATTTTTTTGTGGTTTTGCGAAATGTTCACCTTTTACTTGGATTACACCCCTCAATATGTCGTATAGTAAACATAAGATTATTTAAAATTTGCAGGAGGTGCCCTTCGTGAGTGTTGGTGTGTTTATTTTTCTTCGTATTATTATCGTGCTCGTATTATTAGCCATTGCTGGACTTGTATTTGCATTGAGTCGCAAATTTTTCAAAGAAAGTCGTAAAGGAGCAGGAATCGGCTTTTCTATTTTTGGACTACTGATTATTTCATTGATTGTACAAACGATATTTAACTTTAGTCTGATGAAGTAAATTAAAGGAGGTATGCCTGTGCAGTGGTTAGCGATGATCACGATGCTAACCGATCATTTGGGGTATGCTTTCTTTCCCGATGAACGGTATTTGCGTGTTATTGGTAGAATAGCTTTTCCGATCTATTGTTATTTTCTAGTACTCGGTTATCAACGTACACGAAATGTACGCAAATATACGATTCGGTTACTTCTAATTGCAGCTTTATCACAACTTCCTTTTATGTACGCTTTTGATATTACTAATTTAAATGTGGTCTGTACATTATTTATTTCCTTGCTTTTAATGATTGTAATTGATAAACTATCCCTGAAATATTTTCCGGTTTCGCTTCTTCTAATTCTTATTGTAGGTTGGTTGGCAGATCAGCTACATATGGATTATGGGATGTACGGCGTTCTGCTTGTATTGGTATTTCGTTACACGACCGGGTATTGGGTGATTGTCGCTCATTTGGCACTCACTGTTGTTTTTGTCCTGTTTGGAGGGTTTTCAGATATTCAGGTATTTAGTGTGCTGGCTACGGCTTTAATTGCTATTCATCTAAATTTGTATCCAAAAACAAAGCTTTATTCACCTCCACGCTGGATATGGCGTTCGTTTTATCCCGCACATTTAGCTATTATTGCGATCATACGTTTGGTATTTTAACAAATACAAATCGGGAATATATCACTTCCCGATTTTTTTCTGTCTTTTCGTAAAAAACCATCGCCTTATGAGTGCATCTTAGAGTATAATCGTTAGCGGAAGTCATCTGTCGGCTATAGGCAGTTTTAAATATAGGAAGGGGAACCCCCATGAAATCGAACAAGAAACACACACTTACTGAAGATATGGACTTTTTCACCGCTGGACTGTCTGGCAGTCTTATTACAGTATGGCAGGAAGATCCTGCTGGCGTATATTGTGAAATTGGACGTGGTTATGTAGAAGCTTATACGAACGAAGCTGTTCGCGTGCGTAACTTACAATCTGGAACCAAAAGCTTGTATTCTCGTGAATCAACAATGTTTCAAACCGATTGATTCATACTTAATATGATATCCAAAAGCCAGTTGTCTGCTTTTTCTTTATGAAGAGGAAGCGAGAAACTGGCTTTTTTGTGTTCTTAAAGTGAATGTTCATTTGCAGTTCATATTCTCCTTTTATACTACGTGAAGAGGCATAAGATATCGTCTGAATCGTTTATCTAATGCTCATTCACTTTAGGAGGAATCTATTGTATGAAAACATTAAAAGTACTTTCGAGCGTCGCTTTGTCCGCAGCTTTATTGGTGGGATCGATATCTATAGGAGCAACAACTCATGCCGCTACAACAACCCCATCGAACACGACTGCTCCCAAAGATGCCAAAGCCATGAACAATGTATTGATCGGTAAAATAAAATCAATCAGCGGTAGCAAAATTACATTGTACAAATCCTCCACTCAACCGGATATTCCCACAGGAACAGCAGGATCAAAAGCTCCAGTAGCAGGAGAAGCTCCTCCAAGTGGAACAGTGCCAGCCGCGCCGCCTACAGGTTCCGCTCCAACAGTAGGAACAGGCACTACTCCACCTGCTCAGACGTTTAGCACAACAACGACAAGTGTGACTGTAAATAGTGCTACAAGTATCGTAAGTGTGACACGTTCTGCGGGTAGCACCAAAGCCACTCCAACGAAAAAAGCATTATCGAGTCTTAAAGCAGGTGATATTATTTTCGTTACACTCGCTTCTGGTACTACCAAAGCCACCAAAATTGAAGTTATGCCTGCTACCACTAGCAAATAATCGATATATTGATTCATTTAAAATATTTTTCATCTCTATTTTCCCACAAAATGTAAAGAGTCTCTTGTTGAAACAAGCAGGCAGTGAACCGTTGAAGTCAGCGGTTTTCTGCCTTTTTTCTTTGATTTACTCTTGTTTAGACAATAATGTGGAATATCTTACTTTTTAAGGTTTCATTCATTTTTAGTTCACATTGAGTTCACAATCGCTCTCTATACTTCCGTTTATAGGACGTGCCTTTTGAAATGTCCTTCCAATCCAAAGGAGGTTTCTTTATGAAGACACTTAAAGTATTATCTAACGTCGCTTTTTCAGCAGCTCTCATTGCAGGTGCTGTAGCAGCCCCATCGGCATTTGCAGCATCTTCTTCTGAACAATCTACATCAACACAATCTCAACAACGTCAGGTACTTGCAGATGCGCCTACACTACCAGATGGAACCACTCCAGTCCTTCCCGCTCCACCTGCACCAGGTAAACTAGATGGCCCAGGACTTAAAGGAGAAAGAGCCGATGTTATCGGTGAAATTAAATCAATCAATGGCAATCAAATTACGATCACTGCACCTGAAAAACCACCACTACCTGCAACTGATCGCAAAGCGAACTATAAATCGGGTTCTAAAAATACGAAATCTTCTAGTCGCTCATCCGTTAGTAAAGATACGTATAGCAAACCACAAGGACCTTTGCCAGAAGGAACAAGCGTTACAATCAATGTATACAGTGGTACCGATATTGTGAAAACTTCGCACAGTCCAGAAAAAGGACATGTGGAAACAACCATCTCCTTATCGGCTCTTAATGTTGGAGATCATATCGCTGTGACACTTGCATCCGACACAAGTAAACAAGCGACTAAAATTGAAATTCATGAAGCTCCGCAACCACCAGCAAATGGCGGAACTCCACCGACACCTCCTGCACCTAAAGACGGAAGCACTCCGCCAGCTCCACCTGTACCAGCAGATGGAAGTACGCCTCCTACACCACCAGCTCCACCTGTAGATGGAAGTACACCACCGACTCCACCGGCAAATGCTTCTGCTCCATTAGCTACCCAAGAATCGTCTTCATAACATAAAAATAATGATCTAGATTTAGTTGTATAGCAAAAAGAGTGAACCATCGTGTTCACTCTTTTTTGCTGTATTATGAATGATCTGTAGATGTTGTATCTGAGGAAGTATCTTGACTCGAAATATCACCTTTCATCTGACCACCACGCATACCGCCGCCCATACCATTAAATAGTTGAATCTGATCGGCTACTGAAGAATCTTCTGTATTTAACCAAACGTTGATGACATCATCTGCTTTGAGATCGGAAAGGGCATTGGTTGTTGTGGTCATTTCATTATTCTCCATCGTCATTGTAGAGAACGTTGTACTGTCGGATACTGTAATCGTAACGGTCTCGTCCGAGAACATATCTTTTCCACCCGTGCTCGCTTGTTCAGAAGAGGCTGGAGCTTGTGAACCTTCATTGACGGGTGCTTGAGCAGACTCTCCATCAGGCGTAGCTGGAGGGGATTGTCCGCCATCTGCTGGGGAAGCACCCCCATCACCGGGTTGTCCTTTTGGTGGAGCACTCATACCTTTGCCTCCACCTTGCCCCATCTGAGAAGGATCTATTGTAGACTTGTAAATGGTAATCGTATTACCGTCGATAGATTTGATTTTGCCCATTAGATCAGCATTCGCTTGTGCCGTGCTATCTCCCGAAGAAGATGACGTGTTGGTAGATGTCGCTGTTGCAGAAGCATCTGCTGTATTGGTTGTTGGCTCTGCTGTTGATACCGCCTCACTATTTGTACTGCATCCCGCTAACAGAGTGATCGCCATCGTGGTTCCTAAAAGGAATGTCCATTTCTTCATCTGAATTGCCTCCTCGTGTGTAGCCTGCCATCTGATCATGATGTGTGGGCTGTAAAACTATTGTAAAAGAGGCATGTGAACTTCTTATGAATAGTTGCTAAACAGATATTAACGTTTCTTTTCATGTATAATTTATATACGATCTATCAATTCTATACATAACGATGCAGAATGGAGTGTTAACGATGTTAAACGTATTGAGCCCTACCAATATTGCAGAAGAGTTAGACAAAATTACAGAGCACTGGTCGCCACGAGTAATCGGGCAAGTAAACGATCAATATGTCAAAGTGGCAAAAGTTAAAGGAGAACTGGTCTGGCATCAACATGATCATGAAGATGAATTATTTCTAGTTGTTTATGGAAAGGTTATTATTCGTCTACAAGATGCTGAAGATATCACTTTAGAAAAAGGGGAATTTTATATTGTTCCCAAAGGAACGATGCATAACCCGTTCGCTGAAGAAGAATGTGGATTAGTCTTGATCGAGTCGGTAAGTACCAAGCATACCGGCGATGTAGAATCTCCGTTAACCAAGTCGATCGAAGATCAATTATAAGATCAATGAAGATATCTATACACACATCAAGGAGCTGTTGCATATGTGGAGTAAAGACGGAAGTATTGCACTGATTGGAACGTTTTTATCGATCATTGGCAATATCATGATCATTGCTGAACATCCTTATGGCAGAACCGTATTGCTTGTAAGTATTTATGTAATGATAGCAGGATTAAGCTTCTTAATGATTCAGAAATACCGTAAACGAAAAGTGAAGATGTAAATACAAAAAGCGAAGCCTATGAAGATTAGGTTTCGCTTTTTTTGTATCTATTGCTAGCTATACATCTTGTATACAAAAAAAGACCCTGAAATACGTAAATGTACGCTTTCAAGGTCTTCTCATTTAATGATTATTTACGAAATGATCTTAATCTTCGCAAGGTTGAGCCAATACTTCGTCTTCTTCGCGTGTACGGAAACTTGATCCGCAACCACAAGTTGCTACAGCATTTGGATTATGAATGGTAAATCCACCACTCATACCGGATTCTTCAAAATCCACTTCCAAACCGTTCAAGTATTTCAGGTCTTCTTTATCCACAACGACTTTCATCTCTTGAATAGTCATATATATATCTTTATCCGTTTCTTCGCTATCAAAGCCCATGGCATAAGAGAATCCACTGCAACCACCAGGGTTTACGCCAATACGTACGAATAGACCGGGTATGTCTTGATCTTCCATAATGCCTTTCATACGTGAAGCTGCTGAATCACTAATTGTAATCAATGATATCCCCTCCTTTTCTTTTTCATTATACTCTTCTGTTCCACTGCACTCAAGGCTTATTCATTATGCACAATCTCTCATTTTTTAAGTAATTGTATTGCCCGCGTTACATGAGAGGTTTATAATGGGTAAGTGAAGGATGACAGGAAATGTCGAAATTCTGTCAAAAACCAAACATCGTTACACCTTATGTGCCGTTGTAACTTTTTTCACATTAATTCTTCAAATCAGGTGACTATGTTATGTAATTTGTTGTATATTATATAGTATGCGTTCAAAGATGAAGTTATTTTGGCATTTTTATTGTTAGGATTGACAGCATATATGGTGTGCTTTTTTTAATTGCTATTATTCATTGACTCCTTATTGGTGTAAGACAATGACAAGCACGTCTTACAAGATTCGGACATCACAGAAGATAGACAGAAGTTTTAAGGAGAACAGGAGGAACCTAGCATGTCTACTATTATTACACCACAAACCGATACCCGTATGGCAGAAATTTTCCATAAAGTACGTACAGGTGAGCGTTTATCTATTGAAGATGGGGTATATCTATATGAGAGTGATGATATCCTCACCATCGGACAAATGGCAAATGAAGTGAACTTACGCAAAAATGGTAAAAAGGTTTATTTTATAGAAAATATGAGTCTGTATTTTACCAATGTATGTGAAGCTCATTGCGCATTTTGTAACTTCCGTAAAGACGAAGGCGAAGAAGGTTCATACACATTAAGTGGTCAGGAAATGGTTGATTATGTACAACAACATTACCATCCTGGCGTTCGTGAATTCCATATTGTAGGTGGACATAACAACAATGTACCTTTCCAATATTATGTTGATTCTCTTCAAGCGCTCAAAGAAGCTTTTCCAGAAGTGGTACTCAAAGCATATACAGCAGCTGAGATTGACTTCTTTACTCGGATCAGCGGATTGAATATTGAACAAGTACTCACAAAGCTACGTGAAGCAGGTTTGCAATCGTTGACCGGTGGTGGCGCAGAGATCTTATCTGATGAGTATCGTAAAAAAATGCGTGTCGACAAAGCAAACGTTGACCGTTATCTAGAAGTGCATCGTACTGCTCATAATATGGGTATGCGTACACACACCACCATGTTATACGGTTCGATTGAAAGTTACGAAGACCGTGTACGTCATATGGTACAAATTCGTGAGTTGCAAGACGAAACAAATGGATTCCTTGTATTTATTCCATTGTCTATGCAACCGAAAAGTAAAAATGCAAGTATTATGCGTCGTAACTCGGCTTATGAAGATTTGAAAACAATCGCAATCAGTCGTCTGATGCTTGACAATATCGATCATATTAAAGCGTACTTTATCAATATTGGTACTCAGTTGACTCAAATGGCTCTAACTTTTGGTGCTTCTGATGCTCACGGTACAATTATCAAAGAACGTATCAGTCATGCAGCAGGTGCTTTGACTCCAGAAGGTTTGACTCGTAAAGAGTTGATCTGGTTGATTAAAGGCGCAGGTCGTATTCCTGTAGAACGCGATACATTCTACAACGAAATTAAAGTATACGAATAGTCTTTAGATCTATTCAACATCTCATCATACCCCGGGCTTTACTTAATCATACAGTGGATTCGTTTTAGATATCCTATCGCTGTATCTTAGAAGTAAAGCCCGTTTATACGCCTGTAAGCTGGCAATATGTGGCTTTTTGGGCAAAAAAGGCATCACCCGGCTCACCGCTTTGCCTTCTCTGCGCCGGATGACTTGCCTCTATGTTTATGATTTTTGAAATCATTATGACTACGGGGATCATGTACGATTCTCATCTATTTATTATCTACCAGAAGGAGAAGATATCATGAAAAATTTAGTTATACTCGGTGCAGGTTACGGTGGCGTTACATTAGCCCACGAATTATTGGATCATAAGATTCCAGCAGACACACAGATTATTTTAGTAGATCGTATGCCTTTCCAGGGACTTAAAACAGAATATTATGCTTTAGCAGCAGGAACAGCTTCTGATCTTGAGTTGCGCGTTAAATTTCCTACACATGCCAAAATGACCACTAGATATGGTGATGTAACAGGCATTAATTTAGAAGATAAAGTGATTTCATTTGAAGATGGCGAACCGTTGAATTACGATCAAATGGTAATCGCTTTAGGTTGTACCGATAATTTCCATGGTGTACCCGGTGCTGCTGAATACACAAGTACTATTCAATCATTCACAGCTACTCGTGATACGTACTTAAAAATAAATAATTTACCTCCTCAAGCTACAGTGAATATTGTGGGCGGAGGATTAAGCGGAATAGAGATCGCGGCTGAAATTCGTGAAAGTCGTGAAGATTTGAATGTGCGCATTCTGGATCGTGGTGAGCGTCTATTGTCTTCATCTCCTCCACGCCTATCTAAATATGTAGAAGAATGGTTCCGTGAGCATAATGTAGAAGTACGTAACCATATCAATATTAGCCGTGTAGAAGGACATTGTGTCTATAACGGTGAGTCTGAGCGCATTTCAGCAGATGTAACGGTCTGGACAGCAGGTATTCGCCCTGTACCATTAATCGATGAGTTAAATGTCAATCAGGATAACTCTGGACGTGTCATTTTGGACGAGCTGTATCGTATTCCAGGTCGCCCGGAAGTATTTGTATGTGGAGATTGTGCTTCCCTCCCTTTCGCAGCTAGTGCACAAGCAGCAGAAGCTCAAGCAGAACAGATTGCTAATGTGATTGTAGCCGGTTGGAAAGGGGAACAACCGAAAGTACAACCACTGAAACTTAAAGGAACTTTAGGAGCATTAGGTAAAAAATCCGGTTTTGGTACAGGATTTGGATTCGGTGGTAAAAGCTCTGTTACCGGTAAAGTACCTCGTCTACTGAAAAGTGGCGTGCTCTGGATGTCCAAACATCATTTCGGTTAGAATCCTATCTTCATGATTTCCTTTGTGATGATGAACTATTCATTGGTGCTTGAGCATAAAAAAAAGCTGATCTCAGTCTAAATCGAGATCAGCCCAAGCATCAGCTTCATTAACCTTTTCTAAAATTAACGTATATAGTGTATCCGCATCTTCCGATGCAACGATTTCTCCGTTGACTAAAGCATAAGGCATTGCATAACATTGACCACAATTGCCCAGACAACCGTATTCTATAATATCATAATCAGGATCTGCTTCTAACTTCTTCATCACCTGATCTGTACCGGTATGCATATTACTCTGGCAAAACTCTATAATCGGTCTCATATGTGTATTCCTCCAATCGTTGTACCTTGAACATCATACACTAAAATGTGTCTGAATATGCACCTATATTGTCATTTTTAGAAAGAAATTTGAAATGAGTATAAAAATCATTGCGTAAATGCTGAAATTTTGGTGTATTTATACTATAATATAGTTACGAAAGGAGTTGAACAATATGAGTGAAAGTGTACAGGTTGAAATGTACGATGAAGTATTGGAAGTTCTGGACAAATTGCGTCCATTCTTGCAACGCGATGGCGGCGACGTTGAGTTGGTAGACGTTGAGGATGGTATCGTTAAGCTTAAGTTGATGGGAGCTTGCGGTAGTTGCCCAAGTTCGACAATCACGCTAAAAGCGGGTATCGAGCGCGCCCTTTTCGAAGAAGTTGAAGGTGTGCAAGAGGTTGTCCAAGTATTCTAATTCAGACTTTTTTATACAGAGGCAACGATTGATTGCCTTCGCTTCATAACAAAAAGCGTCTTGTCTTCCTTCGGGAAGCAGGACGCTTTTTTTGTGCTTATACATGTATTCACTTTTTACTGTAAGCCCTATCTATTCGGTTCATCCTTTGATATATGGACGAATCGGATCAAGTCCACCCGAGATATCCATGATATTACCTGTAATAAAGTCAGAATCGGAATGACATAGATAAGAAATAACACGCGAAATGTCTTCTCCACTACCCGGTCTACCTCGCGGCGTTTCTTCATCAACAAGATGAAGGACATCGGCAATCCGTTTTTCTTTGTTATCCCCGCGAATATCACCCGGACAGATCATATTAACGGTAATCGCATTTTCCGCTTCTTCTACAGCCAATGTTTTGGTAAACGAAACCAATCCTACTTTGGCTGCGGCATACACAGCACGATGAGGCCATGATCTCGATTCAGCCGCATGTCCAAAACCAAAATGAATAATGCGTCCCCATTTCTGCTGACGCATATGAGGTAATACACGGTGATCTAGCAACATCGCACCGATCAGATTTCCTTGCATTAACGACATGATCTCTGCACGCTCATAATCAGCAAATAGACGGCGTTCCCGGATAAAAGGGCCTGCGTTATTGACTAAAATATCAATACCGCCCAGCTGTTGTTCCACCTCATCTACAAGGCGATCTATATCGGCTTCAAGCGAAATATCAGCTTGTACAACAATACAGCGTACTCCCATTTTTTCAATACGAGACTGTAAATGTATAGCTTCTTCATGACTATTCATATAATTTAGAGCGATATCACAGCCTTGACCCGCTAGCGTAAGCGCCGTCATTTTACCTAATCCTTTGGCACTGCCTGTAATCAGGGCAATTTTACGATCCAAAAAAGTTCCTCCTCTAGAACATCTATTACATCTTTTCGATTGTTATGATCTTTTATAATGGTATACGTTGGAATCATAGCTTTTGGATGATACCCATTCTTATATAGTGTACAGACCCTAACCTATAGATGTCAAAAGGTTCAGTACATCAAGCTTTGCCCCACTCTACGAAATCTCAAAAGATCGTTTATAATAGTAGTATTCAGCTTATGAAGTAGGAGGTATTTGAATGAATACAAGTAAGACCAATGCGATGCGCATTTTAGACAAAGCCCATATTCCATACACCATTATTGAATATGATAATAAAGACGGCAAAATTCACGGTAATGCGGTTGCCGTCAAAATCAATAAGCCACCTGAAATGGTGTTTAAAACCTTAGTGACTCAAAGTAAAGATAACTTATTTATTTTTGTTATTCCGGTTGGCGCTGAATTAGATCTTAAAAAGGCAGCCAAAGCAGCTGGAGAAAAGAAATTAGAGTTATTGCCTGTGAATGAGTTGCAGAAATGGACAGGTTATATTCGAGGAGGCTGTTCTCCAGTAGGTATGAAGAAATTGTATCCTACCTTTATCGATCAAGATGCGATGTCACTTGAAACAATGATCGTTAGCGCAGGCAAAATAGGCATGCAAGTAGAGCTTTCTCCATCACAACTTGTGGAAGTGACTCGTGCGATATCTACATCTTTAGTTCATGATACGGAGAGCGTAGACGATCATGGAGATACGATATAAGTTATTTTCTTACAATAAATATACATTTCTAAAAATACAAAAAAGAGCCTAACTTCTGGAGTGAAGTTAAGCTCTTTCTGTATACTTTCAGTGAGGATATGGACTTAAAATGCTGGAATAACAGCACCGTTGTACGTATCTTCAATGAATTTTTTTGTATCATCAGATGTTAAAGCTTTTTTCAATTTTTCGATAGCTGCATCGTTTTGGTTATCTTCACGAGTTACCAAGTAGTTAGCATAAGGTGCGCTACTTGTTTCTGTCAACAATGCTGTTTTAGGATCGATTTTAGCTTCTAATACATAGTTCATGTTGATCATACCCAAGTCCACTTGACCCAATTGTCGAGTGATGAAAGCTGCATCCATCGGTGTGAATTTAAAGTTTTTTGGATTCGATGTGATATCTTTGACAGAAGAAGTGATGTTTGTTTTGTCTTTCAATTCAATCAATCCGTTGTTCGCAAGCAAAATCAAAGCACGTGCTCCATTGGATACTTCGTTAGGAATAGCGATATTAGCACCATCTGGCAATTCATCGATAGATTTATACTTTGTAGAATAGGCACCAAAAGGTTCGATGTGTACAGGTTGTACTGCTTTAAGTGTCATACCACGTGATTTATTTTGTTCTTCAAGGTAAGGCAATGTTTGAAAATAGTTAGCATCTAGTTGTTTACCATTCAATTGAACGTTAGGTTGGATATAATCTGTAAATTCAACAACTTGTAAATTAACGCCTTCTTTAGCAAGTGCAGGTTGAATATGCTTCAAGATTTCAGCATGTGGTACTGCTGTAGCACCGACTTTCAATGTCACTGCCTCTGCTCCACCTTCAGTGGTTCCTGTAGCTGCTGTGTTATCAGCGGCTTTATTACCACAAGCCGATATAATAGCTACCAACATAATACTTAGTACAATTAGAGTCCATTTTTTCATCTTCTCTACCCCTTTATTGGTTTGGTATTTTAATTCATGCTATTGATATGCTGAACATCTTATTGTTGTCGATCTGACTACCTGAATATTCAGCAGAATTACCACATATAGACGATTCTTTATCTATATTTATCTTCTAGAGAAATGAACCACTAGACGATCGCCAAGCATTTGTAGAATCTGAACAATAATGACCATGATGACTACAGCCACTAACATTATCGCTGTATCATAGCGATAATAACCATAGTTGATCGCAAGTGTTCCGAGTCCTCCAGCACCAATCATTCCTGCCATCGCTGTATTTGATACTAGAGCAACGACAGTCACTGTCAATCCGGCAAGTAGTCCTGGCATAGCTTCGCGTACAAGTACACGTGTGACGATCTGCCAGAGAGAAGCTCCCATGGCATTGGCTGCTTCAATCACGCCACGATCTACTTCACGCAGTGCTGTCTCCACCAATCTGGCAAAAAACGGTGCAGCTGCAATGACTAACGGTGGAATCGTTCCCAGTACTCCGATTGTTGTACCTACTAGAATTTGCGTTAATGGCAATATGGCTACGATCAAAATGATAAACGGAACCGAGCGCAAAATATTAACGATAAATGCAATCACCGCATAGAAATAACGTACCCAAGCTACCGTAGAACGTCCTGTAATAAATAGTAATATACCTAGAGGCAATCCTAAAATTAAAGTAAATAACCCGGAAGCACCTACCATTTTGAGTGTATCTAGCGTTGCTGTACCGAATTCATTCCAATCGATTTGTGAAAAATCCAATTCACCCATCAGTTGATCACCTCCACATCCAGACCTTCAGCAGTTAATCCATCGAGTGTACGCTTAATGTCTCCTTCTGTTCCTTCAAAGCGAACAATCAGTTGTCCATAAGGTACATTTTTTAATGTTGAAATCGTTCCTTGCAAAATAGCAAAATCGACACCTGTATGACGTACCGTTTGCGAAAGAATCGATTGATACGTTTTGTCACCTAAAAATGAAACTTTAACAGTTAAAGAATTGGGAACATTTGGTGCTGTCCAAGACGTGTTCAATAGTTCAGCATTGTTGGATTCATTTAAAATAAAATCACGTGTCACTTCATGCTGTGGCTTCAAAAAAACGTCAGTGACAGGACCCTGTTCTACAATCCCACCACGATGAATAACAGCTACTTTATCGCAGATGCTCTGAATCACATGCATTTCATGTGTAATCAAAATGATTGTTAAATTAAACCGCTCATTGATATCAACTAACAATTTGAGAATCGAATTGGTGGTCTGAGGATCAAGTGCCGAAGTAGCTTCATCACAAAGTAATACATCAGGGTCACTTGCTAGTGAACGGGCAATTCCTACACGTTGTTTCTGTCCGCCAGATAATTGCGCAGGATATTTACTTGCATGATTCTCAAGTCCAACCAGAGCTAATAATTCTTTCACTTTTTCTTTAATTTTACGTTCTGGTGTTTTGACCAAGCGTAAAGGAAAAGCGATATTCTCATATACCGTTGCTGAAGATAATAGATTGAAATGCTGAAAAATCATTCCTATTTTACGTCGTCTCACTTGCAACCGTGCTTTGTTAAGCTTGGTCATATCAACGCCATCGATCCATACTTCACCGGAAGTTGGACGTTCAAGTAAGTTGATACATCGGATTAACGTACTTTTACCTGCACCCGAATGCCCAATTACACCGAAAATCTCACCTTTTTCGATCTTCAAATCGATACCGCTTAACGCAGGACTTAGATTTTTACCTTTGCCATACGTTTTAGTTATATTTTTTAACTCAATCACAGATGGGTGCTCCTTCCTTCTATCTCTTCATTCCTCAAGCGATATTACATTAATCATATATAAACCATCGAATAAGTCGGATATATTTTCATTATAATATATGTCGGTATTCGCTTCTCTCTTCTTTATACAAAAAAAGAACCCTTTCGCAGAAAAGGGTTCTCTATTATTAGAGATACTTCCTTCTCATCTGCCAAAATCACATTGCATTGACTGCACATGCCATTTTGAAGGAATTAGCACCATGACATTTTGGAAAATAGATTGCTACATTCACTGCAATCTATTTTCTAAAATCGGTTGCCGGGTTTCATCGGGCCAGTCCCTCCACCACTCTCGATAAGAAAATATGAAAAATTCGAATGAAAATGAAAATCTTTTCTCAGTATATTGAACTTCACACGCTTTGTCAAAGCAAAAATAAACATTTCCTAAGGAAATTAGAAATATTTTATTATTTAATAAAGTCGTTATACACAATCAGTATTGATTTTAAAGTATCCAGAAGCATATTAATAGTGTTGCTTTTATAGATTCTGTCCTATTTTGCCACGTGTACCACGGCTTAATTGCCATACTCGTACACTCATATAACATAACACACCGAACAAAATCTGAATCAATAGCGTATGCAACATACTGGAGAAGAAATACCATTCAGGTACTTTCATCGTTACAATATTCAACATTCCGCTTAGAATCTGCATAATGATAAAGACGATAGCTGTTACACCTAACTTACGAATACCCGGATTATACGGATGACGACGGTAAGCATAGTGTGCTAGAACCGCAATTACGATTAACAGACTATATGCTGCTACACGATGGAAAAAGGCTACAGCTACCCCACCGGATAATTCCGGTAAGATTGAACCGTTACACAGTAGTACTCCTGAACAACCACCTCTAGAATCGGTATGAGTTACAAAAGCACCTGTATACACTACCATATACGTATAGATCGTAGCAAACCACGTCAGATTACGCATCCCTTTACTCACCGGTGGTTCATCAGGAATCGGTAAATCTCCTTTTTGCTGATCCATCCGTCTTGCTCCAAGTGCCATCATCGACGAACTTGCAAAAGCAATCATCGCAAATCCAAAGTGAAGCGCCATAATAGGAGCAGATTGTGAGAATACAACAGCCAATGCGCCCATTACTGCTTGAACTAACACAAATAGTAATGTTAATGATGCATATACTTTAAGCTCACGATGCTTATTAAAAAAGATAAATCCGATAAAAGAAAATAATGCTGTTAAGCCCGCTAAAGCACTAATTGCCCGATGCGAATACTCGATAAGTGAAGAAATCGTATACGCTGGTACAAATTTGCCATGACATAGCGGCCATTCTGTTCCGCAACCGAGCCCTGAACCTGATTTCGTTACTACAAGTCCCCCCATTGTTGCTAAAAACATAACAACACAGGTGATAAAGCTCAACCATTTTAGATGTGTAGTTGTTATTCTGAACTTTCTTGCCATTTAGAGAATCACCCGCTATTTTATATGATAGTTACACAATGTTTATGTCCTACTTTAGTATACCTGATTGCAAAATAGACGGAACCACTGGATTGTGACAAAAAATGATCAATCCTTGTATTATGGCAGATCGGTGTCTATAAACAAATGATATTTCACATAGTAAAAAACCACCTTTCATCAACAAAGGTGGTTAGTACGTAATCATTTATACATACAGACTTTTATTCTGCTGTTGTAGCCAATGTCTCATACACAGCGACAGCACGATCTAGAAATTGTTCAATTTCCTCACGAGATTTGCGTGCTTTGTTAACGAAACGGACTAATTCTTTGCCATTCGCATACGCGACAAAGCTAGGGATACCAAGGATATTCTGTTCTTGGCTCACATCACCTGTTGCTTCTACATCCACTTCAACAAGCGTTAGACGATCCGCATATTTACTTTCTACTTCAGGCATAAATGGATCAATATATCGGCAATCTCCACACCAGTCTGCTTTAAATACAGCGACAGTTAATTGAGAAGAATGAGTGACAGTTATAAAATCTTCTTTGCTATTAATCATTTGCATAATTGATATTCCTCCTAATTCTTTTGTAGACGCATTAATGGACGGAAAACTTTTCGTAATACTTTAGGGTATGAATCCAATTCATTGGCTTTAACCACTCTTAGTAAAACAAGCATGACTGGATATACCAATAGTATCGCTATTCCTACCATACAACAACCGATAAAAAATGCAACTCGATCATTCATATAACCTGTTAATAAAATACCTACTTGGTTAAGTAATAGACCGATTCCGCCAAGCACTACTACGGTAATCAAGAAGCCGATCCAACGATTGCCCAAAATAGAGAATGTAACGATCTTTTGAAGCGAACGCATATTCATCCATGTGATCGTAATAAAACATAACGAAGTACCTAAAATAATGCCGTAAATACCAATAAATGGTGCTAATGCAAAACTAACAATCAATTTCACGACAATTCCGATTAACACATGTACCATCGATTGATTCGCTTTATTAATACCTATTAACATTGAATTGGTTGTCATCATCGTAATCTGGAAAATTGTTCCCAGCGTCAAAGCAGCAATAATGCCTGCTCCATCTTTACTACTAAATAACAATCCATTTAACGAATATGCAGAAGTACTAAAAATCAATACAATCGGTATACCCGTTAATATTGAAATCCTTAATGCTAAAGTGATCTGATTTTTCAAATGTTCCATTTTGTTACTGGCAAAAGCAGCCGAGATAATCGGAATCAGTGATTGACTCAGTGCAATCGCTAGAATCGGTGGGATTCCGGCAACACTTTGTGCTCTTGAACCGAGAATAGCCAGTACTCTTGTCGCCATCTTATCTCCAATTTCGCCCATCAATAACGGCTTAACAAGCGTACTATCAATATAATACACAGCTGGAATCGTCAGAGACGATATAACAATCGGAATTGATAATTTGAAAATATCACTATAAATTTGTCGCAAAGGAATCACAGCATGCGTTGTGTCTGACTTCGCATCCAATCCCTCTAACTTATCTTGCTTACGCATTTTGAACGCATAGTATAACATCACGGCAAATGCACCGATACTACCGAGTACACTACCAAATGAAGCTCCTGCTGAAGCTTCGACACCGCTATAACCCAGATGCAAAATAACATAAGCTAACAAAATGGCTGTAAATACGCGTGCAATTTGCTCAATAATCTGAGAAATACCGCCTGCAATCATCAAGTTACGTCCTTGAAAATAACCGCGCATCATCGCAATCATCGGGAATAATAATAATGATGGTGCAATCGCTCGAATAGAGATAACCGCTTCAGGTACTTTCGAGTTATAAATTGCAAAAAATGGTGCTAACGCATACAACCCAATCGTCATAATAACACCGATCACACCTGCAAATAACAAAGCGGCAAAGTAAATACGTTGCGCTTCTGCCGGTCTACCTAACGCATAACGCTCAGATACCATTTTACTCAGTGTACTAGGAATCCCTGCTGTGGCTACAGCAAGTAACATCAAATATAGATTGTTAGCAACTGTAAATGAAGCATTTCCTGTAAAGCCTAACATATGCTCTAATGGTACACGTTGTACCAGACCGATCACCCTTGCAATCAAAGCAGCAACGGCCAAAATCACGGTTCCTCTGACAAATGACTCTGTTTTAGACAAAACGGCTCCCCTTTTCTCACGCCCGATCTCAACCATACCAAAAAACCGGAAGGCTGAAAGGCCTTCCGGTCTTGGGCTTTTTCAACAACCTCTATTATAGACAACCTATAGTCATCTAAGCAATGCGGGTTATTTTTTTAAAATACAAAAATCCAGAGAAAGAAGATAACGATCATCGCTACTTGTAAAATAATCTTCACAACCATGCTGGTGAATAATCCAAGCATCGTGCCCCATGCAGCTTTGAGCGATTGCTGAAAATCTTTACCTGAAATCAACTCACCGAGAATTGCACCGATCAATGGACCCAAAATCAGACCAAAAGCAGGAATAACAAACGGTCCAACAATCAATCCAATCGTTGATAAAATGACGGTGAGCTTGGTTCCTCCAAACTTTTTGGTTCCATAAGCACCTACGACGTAATCGGCTACAAACAGCACAATCACAATTAACGTCTGAATAATCCAGAACCAGACATTATATTCAGCGAATGAGAAAAACCATCCGTACACGAAAAATCCGAAATAAATAGCTAATGCGCCAGGTAATACAGGATAAACCGCTCCTGCGATCCCGACTAAAAATAAAATAATGACTAAACTCCAACCGAGAATTTCCATCGGTGTGGTTCACTCCTTCCAGTAATCTTTCTATACCTATATACTCGAAGAGAGCCTGATCCGTTGCAACTTTTTTTAGATCAGAATATAATCGCGAATGACTTCAACAATTCCATCATCATTATTAGAGCCTACAACCAAATCTGCCGATTCTTTCACAGGTTCTTGAGCATTACCCATCGCTACACCTAATCCAACAGCTTGAATGACAGCGAGATCGTTTAAGCTATCGCCTACAGCAACCACTTCAGACATGTCGATATTAAGCAACTGGCATACTTCGTTGATCCCTGCTGCTTTGTTAATTCCAAGTGGATTGATCTCTAGATTATGTGGAGACGAATTGGAAATCTCAAGTCCACCCATATCTTGTAATGCCATAAGAATCTGGTAACGCAATTCATCGTTTTCGGTATTATAGCCAAATTTGAGCCATTCAATACTTGTAAGGTCTGTACCTTCTTCTAGCCAGTTATCACGATTGTGTAAACCGTTCACTGTATATGCCCAGAACCAGACATCTTTTTCGATTGCCAATTCGTACATTTGACGAATGAGATCAGGATCAACCAGTGTACGTCGATGTAGCTCATGAGGGGCTTTCCAGACCTCACTACCATTTACAGTGACCATAGGAGTATCTAAGCCTAATTGCTCGGCATAAGGCATTGCACTATGAGCTGCACGTCCTGTAGACAGACATACATGAATACCCTCATCCATCGCTTTATTAATCCATTTAATTGTTTCGAGTGTAATCTCATGATTATCGTTTAATAATGTTCCATCCATATCTAAAGCTAATAACTTATATTTACGTGTTGTCATCTTGTCGTATCGTTCCTTTCCTGTTCCTATTTCTATAGTGGTGTTTATTGAATCTACTGTAGCCAGTCAGTGAGCTTATTGCGATAACAGGCTCATTTTATCATAGATGTTACATCGGTCACAAAAGCTTTTGTAAATTACATGTGAAAAATAATCAAAACACCCTGCAAGATTACAGGATGTTTTGCAAATGGTTTACATTCATGTGTAGACCTATCATGTTGTTTCACTTTCAACAAAGACAAGATGTTTAGAAAGTATATATTTATACTTTTCTGGTAGGATTCTTATTCAGCGATTGCTGTTCCTTGAGAACGGCGTTGACGCAGACGACGAATCAATACACCATGCTTTGGAGAAAATACAAAAGCAATTCCAAACAATATACCTGCTACTGTAACAATACTGCCTGCAATCGAAGCATTAAGCACATATGCTGTATAATAACCAATAATAGAACTAACGACTCCTGTTAGTACACTATACATTAGCATTCTGCCTAGACGATCTGTTAACAAGTAAGCAGTAGATGCTGGAATAATCAACATACCGACCACTAGAATAGCTCCTACACTTTCAAAAGAAGCCACCGAAGTCATCGACACCATTCCCATTAATAAATAATGGAATAACATCACTGGAATCCCACAAGCTACTGCCATCGCTGGATCAAATGCTGAAATTTTGAATTGTTTATAAAATAATGCAAGTAACAGTAAAATAATCAATAATGCCGATCCTAACATCCAGACCGAACGTGGTCCCATATCTATTCCGTTCGCTGTCCATGTATCCCACTGTACATAAGCAATCTCACCGAACAATACACAGTCGAGATCCAGATCAATATTACGAGCATTGAGACTGATAATAATAACGCCAATCGCAAATAATGCTGTAAAAATAATGCCGATTGATGCATCCGATTGGATACCTGAATTTTGTAACCATTGAATTAGAAATACAGCAAGCAATCCAAGAGCAGTTGCTCCAATCATCATCGCTAACGAATCTCGTGTGCCACTCAGTAGAAAAGCAATCGCAATGCCGGGTAATACGGCATGACTAATCGCGTCCCCAATCAGTGCCATTTTGCGCAAAATAAGAAAACAACCCAGTAATCCACAAGCGGCTGACATCAGACAAGCTGTTAAAATAATCCAAAAATCACTACTCATGGCTTATTCCTCCTTGACGCTGCCACTGCTCTTTGGTCTGCTTACGCGACCATAATTTGGCTAACCATCCACGACGCGGAGCACATAGTGCCGAGATTGCAAAGAATACAGTAGCCGCAAGTACTGTCACCGGACCTGTTGGCAATTGAGACACCATTCCACTCCACAATGTTCCGATCAGACCACTTAACGCTCCAAATATACCGGATACCATCACCATAATATGCAGACGATCTGTCCAGAAACGTGCTGCAATAGCAGGTGTAATCAGTAATGCAGACATCAATACTACGCCTACTGCTTGAATTCCTGCAACCACAATAATAACCGTCAATAGTAGAAGAAGTTGCTCCAAAAAGGCGACAGGCAAGCCCATACCTTTGGCAAATCCAGGATCAAAACTGATTAGTTTAAATAATCGGAATAAAGCCACACAGATAACGATCATCAATAGGCTAATACCGGCAAGAACATAGACATCACTTTGCATCATAGAAGCCGCTTGTCCAAATAGGTACTTGTCTAACCCACTTTGTCCACCGTCTCCGCTATGTTGAATATGAGTCAGTAACAATACGCCTACTCCGAAAAAGAAAGATAAAATAATGCCCATTGCTGCATCTTGTTTGATTCGTGAATATTGTGTAATCCATCGAATTCCAAAGGTCGCGAGTACCCCTGCAACTAAAGCTCCAATAAAAAATCCACCTGTTGATTTGACACCACTCAACATAAAAGCAATACAAATCCCCGGTAATGCCGCATGAGCCAGTGCATCTCCTATCAAACTTTGCTTCCGCAAAACCATAAATGAACCAATCACTCCACTACTTAATCCGAGTAACATACAACCGATAATAATCCAGCGTACATTCGGATCAAGTATCAAAGCCCCTATCGTATTCCACATATACTCTCCTCACCCCCAGCACTTGGCACTATAAGTGCGATTTCTTCTATTTCAATCCAGCATGATTTTTGCTTAGCAAAATATCTTACGTTCAGCACTTGGCACTATAAGTGCGATTTCTTCTATCAGCACTTGGTACTATAAGTGCTTATTTCCCTGCAAGTACAATACCTTCTTTACCTTGTAACACCGCCATTTTGCCACCATATGTCTGCTGTAACATGTCAGCATTAAATATATCTTTGACTGCCCCTGCACCGATCAGTGTACGATTTAGCAGTAATACATCATCAAAATACGCTTCTACGGTAGACAGATCATGGTGAACGACCAGAACTGTTTTACCTTCTGCTTTGAGTTGTTCAAGCAATGAAATAATGGCTTTCTCTGTCGTCGCATCGACCCCTGCAAAAGGTTCATCCATCAAATACAATTGAGCTTGTTGCGCTAACGCTCTAGCTAAAAAAATACGTTGTTGTTGTCCACCAGACAATTGGCTAATCTGCCGTTGTGCATAATCTGCCATCCCTACTTTGCGTAGACATTCCATCGCTGTTTCATGTTCATGTTTGCCAGGGCGGCGGAACCAACCTAATCGTCCATAGGTGCCCATTAATACCACGTCTAAAGCATTCGTAGGGAAATCCCAATCTACTGATTCTCGCTGTGGCACATACCCTATTTTTTTACGGTGTTGTTGATAGGTTTTTCCATAGACTTTGACATCCCCTGCGATCGAAGGGACTAATCCAAGTGAAGCTTTAAGTAAAGTGGATTTCCCTGCACCATTCGGGCCGATTAATCCAATCAGTCTTCCAGGAGCTAAAGTGAATGATACGTCCTGTACAACTGGTTTTTTATGATAGGCTACAGTCAGCCCTGTTACTTGGAGAGGCATAGCCATAGCGTTGTTGTCTGTAACAGCTATAGGATCAGATAAAGATAAATGGGTCATAAATAAACCTCCTTGTATAATGTATGATGAACAAGTGTATGCAATCATTTATTATTTCAGCGCTTCTACAATCGTATCTGTATTGTGACGTACCATTCCGATATACGTTCCTTCGGTTGTTCCTGCTTCACCCATAGCATCCGAGAACAATTCTCCACCAATACGAACCGTGTGTCCCATTGACCGAGCACCTGCGATAATAGCTTCCATCGATCTGGAAGGCACACTAGACTCTACAAATACCGCTTTGATTCCCCGCTCGACTAATTCATTCCGTAGATCACTTACGTCTTTAGAACCGTATTCTGCGGCTGTGCTGATCCCTTGTAACCCTTTAACTTCAATATTATAAGCATCACCATAGTATCCAAAAGCATCATGAGCTGTAATCAACACTCGACCCGACTCTGGAATGCTCGCTATTTTACTCTGTACTTCTTGATGTAACGTATTCAGCTCTGCTATATAAACAGAAGCATTTTGGCGATAATCTGCTGCGTGTGCAGGATCAGCTTCTATCAGTGCCGCTTCAATCGTCTGAGTCACATTCACCCAAAGACTCACATCGAACCAGATATGAGGATCATATTCGGTTGCTCCATCTTCACTGTAACGAAGCTTGTTAGGATCAATATTTTCAGCTACAGCCACCACATGGCGAGATTTGCTCATTTTCTCCATAATCTTGGTCATACTACCTTCCAAATGCAGTCCGTTATACAACACTAGATCTGCATCGTCTAACTTACGAATATCTCCTTGTGAAGCTTTATACATATGCGGATCAACACCAGGACCCATTAATCCTACAACGGATACATGCTCCCCACCGACTTCCTGAGCGGCATCAGCAATCATACCGGTAGTTGCCGTTATTCGTAATGCTCCCCCTTCTGCAAACGAAGGCGATTCGTCGGTTGCCCCTTGAATAGTTGTACATCCACTAAGAATAAGAACAATCACAGCGATACTAATGCTATACAGCATGCGTTGATATAACGGAGACGATGTTGCAGATTTACGGTTATGTTTATTAATAAGATATGCTTTTGCCCATGTTGATTTGGAACGATAAATCGACATATATGATCCTCCTATACTTTCAAAATAGTCTGTTTCTATATACCAATAATCTACACTTTAAATATTACATTGAAGCAATTATTTTTCTCATATGACTATATTTTTATATAAGGAAATAATGTTTCCCTAGTGCAAATTTTAAAGTAGAAGGCAAAAAAAAGCAAGGGGCTATTTCACCCCTTGCTTGATGTTATATTTAGACTCATTTATTTAATCATTTACTGTATATTACTCTGCACTATTTTCAGTAGCGGGTTTCTTTTTGGGTACACCATCTAATCCATATTGCTGATCATAAGCTTCAAAAATCTGACGTGCAATTGGAGCGGCACCTTGAGCACCATATCCACCTTCAGGTACAACAACAGCCACAGCTAGTTTAGGATTTTGTGCTGGAGCATACGCGATAAAGACAGCATTCTCAATCGTTTTACCTGTAGCCATCCGCTGTTGTGAAGTTCCTGTTTTGCGACGATAATCATAAGGAAATCCTTTGAACGCATCCACTTCACTTTGCATTCCCGATTGAACTGCATCCCAATACTCTGAAGGAAAATCTACTTTATTCAGCACTTCTTTTTTAAATTTCTTGGTTACTTGTCCATCTGCATTACGAATCTCATTCACAAATTGTGGCTTCAAACGTTCTCCACGATTCGCTAACATCGTTGTATATTGTGCTAGTTGTAGAGTTGTATATTTCCCTTGTTGTCCAAAAGAAGCATATGCTAAAGCAGATTGAGCACTTCCTGATTCCATTTCATGTATATACTCTTTATATCCTATATATTCTGCGGCAAGTCCACTTTCTGTAGATACTCCTAATCCAAATTGCTCCATATATTTATCCCATACGTCTACACCTGGTTTACCTTCATACTTCTGATATAACCGTTTACCAACCATATCGACCATAAAGGTATTGGATGAATGAGATATAGCACCAATCGGACTTAATGTTCCATAAGCTCGGCTACTTGCATTACGTACTTTAGTGCCATATCCTTCTTTTCCTAATGTGGTAATACCATGATCATTATAACGATCTCCAAGTGTGAATAAATGTTCATTTAAGCCAATTAACACAGATAAAGGCTTCATCGTCGACCCTAGTAAAACAACCGAAGAAGGATGATCGCCACCACCTGGACGATTGACAGATCGAATAGCGCCATTCATATAGTAAGGCTCTATATTTTTCCATTCACTTTCAGTACGTGTATCTTTACTCCAAATATTACTATCATAATCAGGCATACTTGCCATAGTAACCACTTTACCTGTATCTATTTCCATTGCTACTGCATACCCTGTTACAGCATTAGGAGCACTAACTCCGCGTGTGCCTGAATAACGTATTTTAGCCGTATGCTCTGTGATTGCTTTCTCCGTCGCTACTTGTATCTCTTTGTTGATCGTTAGTACAAGATCCGATCCTTTGACAGGTGGAATAAGTTCTGTCGGTCCAGAAGCCATATTTTTAGGATTGATTGGCACTCTACGATAACCACTTTTTCCTCTCAATTCATCTTGATATAACAGTTCTAATCCATCAAATCCTACATTTTCGATAGCCGAATATTTCATAGCGGGATCTTCACTTGAATTTCGTTGGATATTTTTATATTTATTTCGACTCATAGAAGATACGAAAGGACGCAAATATCCTACTGTCTGAACAGCAACCGTATCTGTATCATAATGTCGTATATTTTCTTCTACGATTTCTATACCTTCAAATTCATCTCTACGCTCTAAAAAATAAGCAATTTCTTTATCAGATAATCCTGTTTTGATACGTCGAGGTGTGTAGCCATTTCCTTTAGCATATGTAGTATCCATTGCTTTAAAAATATCGACTGTTGTTAACTTCTTAGTATTTGGATCGCCATATTGATCAAATATCTTCTGTAACTTTCTTGCTAACTGCTTCGCTTCTTGAATACGATCTGCTCGATTATAATCTTTATCTAGTGTCAAATATAAAGACTGCGTAGGTTCTGAATAAGCAATCGGATGCATACTTGAATCATAAATCGTTCCTCGTGTCGGTAAAAGAGGGACTTCTTTGACAATATCGCCTTCTGCTACTTTACGTAATTCTGGCCCTTCAACAAATTGAATAATAGCTAATCTAACAACAATCACTGAAAATACAGCAAACGTTATAAAGAAGAAAATATTGAGTCGAATAGCGAACTGTTTACGGTGTTTTTCCTGCTCATTTTCATGAGCAGGACTTTTGTTCAAATTCATAGATATCCACCTTTTATCAATTGTGTTTATTCTGTTGTTGTTTCTTCAGTTACAGCTTTACCTTTAGGGACTCCATCCAAACCATAGTATTGATCATACGCATCAAATATTTTTTTGGCGACTGGAGCTGCACTTCGAGAACCAAAGCCACCTTCAGGAATCATTACAGCAATAGCTAACTTCGGATTATTACGAGGAGCAAAAGAAATAAATACACCGTTATCGACTAATTTACCATAGATAGATTGCTGGGATGTACCTGTTTTACGTGCTACATCATAACGATAATTTTCAAATACAGGTACTTTACTTCTCATCCCTTGAATAACAGTATTCCAATATTCGTCTGGAAAGTTTACAGTATTTAATACTTCAGGCTCGATCTTTTTCACTAGATTTCCTTGAGCATCTGTAATTTTACTCACAAATTGAGGTTTGAGACGTTTACCACGATTGGCGAGTGTTGTTGCATACTGTGCTAATTGAAGTGTAGTATAACGACCTTGCTGTCCAAAAGAAGCATAAGCCATCGCTGCCTGCGCACTACCTGCGGCTTCCAGATTTAGATACTCTCCCCGACCTTCATTCTCGTAAGGAAGTCCGCTTCCTGTAGTTACACCTAGACCAAATTCTTTCATGTATTTGTCCCAGACGTTGACGGATTCGGCACCATATTTGTTATACAAACGCTTGCCGACCATATCGACCATAAAAGCATTGGAGGATTTTCGAATCCCTTCAGTCGGTGTTAAATAGCCTAGAACTTCACCTAATGCATTACGTACACGAGTCTCATGACCTGCTTTACCAAATTCAGCATATCCGCGATCGGAGTATCCTGCATACGGCGTAAATAGTCCTTCTTCCATTCCGATCAATACACTTAAAGGCTTAATAACAGAACCCATCAAGACCATAGATGAAGCTCCTTTACCTCGGTATACTTCTCGAATCGTACCATTAGCAGAGCGAGATAGAATCTCATTGATTTGGTCTTGACTAGGTGCATTTCCCCAGATATTGGAATCGTAATCTGGCATACTTGCGATAGCTACTACATTGCCTGTTTCGACTTCCATCGCTACTGCATAACCCGTTTGAGCATTAGGTGCATAAGCATTACCACTACTATAAGAATGCAAGTATGAAAGCTGATCAGTGATTGCTTGTTGAGCAACCAACTGTAGATTTTTATCAATCGTCATCCAGAGATTATTCCCTTTAACTGGTGGTGTTAAAGTAGCACGTCCATTCACACGATTTAACGCATTGATTGGTGTTTTCTTCACACCGTTTTTCCCACGAAGTTCGTCTTGATACGTATATTCAAGACCATCGACACCGACTAGTTCGGTATCAATATAACGAGATTCCTCATCTGATAGTCGAGCACGATTTATATATTTATTCATTGAAGTTTTCACACCATAAAAGGCTTTCAAATAACCTACCGTCTGTACAGCTAACTGATCTTTACTGTACTCACGCACACTTTCTTCTCTAACTTCAATCCCTTGGAATTGATCTTTATGTTCAAGAAAATAAGCAATCTCGCTGTTACTCAAATCTTTTTTGATTCGACGCGGTGTAAAGCCATAGTTTTTAATATATTTAATATCCATTTCTTTTTCAATTTCTGCGGCTGTCATTTTACGATCAGGATCACCGTATTTATTAAATACACGCTTGAGGTCACCAATAATTTGGTATAATTCTGGTTTATTTTTCTCCAAGCGATAATCTTTACTCAATGTAAAATATAACGATTGCATCGAAAGGGAATAAGCAACTTTGGTTCCTGTAGCATCATAAATATTCCCACGGGTCGGTACAATCGGAGTGATATCGTTGGCAACATAGGCTTCTTTTTCTTTCAACGTTGGACCTTCTACAAATTGTAAAATAGCCAAACGTACAATAAGCACGCTAAAAATAACAAATACAGAAAAAAAGAATATATTCAAACGCACCGAAAATTGCTTACGATGACTGACTTCGAGGTCCTCTGATGATTGTTCATTCCACTTTTTCATTCGGGTTGTTGAACCTCCTATGTATTTTGTTCCATATAATGTTGTTCTTTCTTCATTTTAACATATGTAAGCGCTATGTAGACTACAAAAAGATAACAAAAAAGCAGGTTCCTTATCGAAAGGAACCTGCTTACACATATTTGGAACATACACATCTACGTTTACAATTAATTATTACTTGTAGCTGCGGTTTGATCTGTTGTTTTTGCTTCAGATACTTTTTTCGGAATACCATCTAAGCCATATTCTTGATCATAAGCATCAAAGATTTTACGAGCTACTGGAGCCGCACTTTGCGCACCGAATCCACCTTCTGGAATCACTACGGCAACAGCCAATTTCGGATTATCTCGTGGAGCATAAGCGATAAATACACCATTATCCACAAGATGACCATATACTGATTGCTGAGATGTACCTGTTTTACGAGCATAGTCGTACGGGAATCCATCAAATCCAGATACTTTACTCTTCATTCCTGACTTGATCGCAGACCAGTAAGAATCAGGGAAATCAATTTGATTAACGACTTGTGCTTTGGTTTTCTGTACAATATTACCTTCTGAATCTGTAATTTTGCTTACCAATTGAGGTTTGAGACGTGTACCTTTATTAGCTAGGGTCGCTACATACTGTGCTAATTGCAATGTGGTATATTTCCCCTGTTGTCCAAAAGAAGCATACGCCATCGCTGCTTGCGCACTACCAGCGGCTTTAAGATTCATATACTCCCCTGAACCATCACTCTCGTAAGGAAGCCCACTTTTCGTAGAAACACCCAGACCGAATTCTTTCATATATTTATCCCAGACATTGATCGATTCGCCACCGTATTTGGTGTATAACTTTTTGCCGACCATATCAACCATAAAAGCATTTGATGAATGTTCGATCGCTGTAGAAGGAGTTAAATAGCCATATACATGATTACTGGAATTACGTACTTTGGTCTCGTATCCTGCTTTACCAAACTGTGCAAATCCAATATCTTGATAACCACTATAAGGTGTAAACAATCCTTCTTTAAGCCCTACTAGAACACTCAAAGGCTTAATAACAGAACCCATCAACACCATTGAAGAAGCATGCCCTTCACGATACACTTCACGAATCGCTCCGTTTGCATAATAATGCTGAATGTCTTTATATTTATCGTCTGTCATACTTTCCCATACATTAGAATCATAATCAGGCATACTTGCCATAGCGACAATATTTCCTGTATCGACTTCCATCGCTACTGCATATCCTGTTTGTGCATTAGGCGCATAGGATGAACCGCTACGGTAGGAATGAAGAAATGACAATTGATCGGTAATCGCTTGTTGCGTTGTTTTTTGTACATTTTTATCAATCGTCATCCAGACGTTGTTCCCTTTTTCAGGAGCAGTCAATTCAGTACGCCCGCTTGCAATATTCATTGCATTAACAGGGGTTGTTTTAAGACCATTTTTACCGCGTAGATCATCTTGATACGCATACTCAATACCATCGACACCGACAAACTCTGTATCTAGATATTTTTCTTGAGCATCTTCTAATCTCGCTTTATTTTTATAATGGTCCATCGTATTACGTACACCGGCAAAAGAAGACAAGTAGCCAACGGTCTGCACAGCGACACGATCCGTATCATAATGTCGAACACTTTCCTCTACAATCTCAATCCCTGGAAATTGATCTTTATGTTCGAGGAAATAAGCAATCTCTTCATTGGTTAAATCTTTTTTGACACGGCGCGGAGTGTAACCAAAATTTTTGCGATACGTAATATCCATCGCTTCAATAATCTGATCCGCTGTCATTGTTTCATCTTTACTTCCATATTGATTGAATACTTTTTTGAGTTTGCTTACGATGCCGTACAATTCATCTTTATTTTTAGCTAAAGAATAATTTTTTTCCAATGTAAAATAAAGTGACTGAGACGACGTAGAATAAGCAATTTTTTCACCGGAAGCATCCATAATATTGCCACGGATCGGTGGAATCGGGGTACTTTTACTAGAAATACTTGCTTCTTTTTCTTTCAACGTTGGACCTTCAACAAACTGCAAGACCGCCAGACGAACAATTAACACACTAAAAATGACAAAGGTCGCGAAAAAAAATACATTCAGTCGAATCGAAAACTGACGCTGATTTTTAATCTCGCGCTTTGACGGATCGTCCATACCCGATTTATTCATGTTGTAACATTTCCCTTTCTCTTACGGCACTACATGAGGCCTGTCATTCTGTACATCAACTATAAAACGAGACGACTTTTGAACTTTTTTTATCATACCATAGACAACCTGCTGTTGAATATTTTCGCTCTTTTACAACACGCTTTGCTCGATATGTGTTTCTGCAAATTTGGGAGGATTAAACCAATCACCCGCTGAAGCCCATGTTGGATCAAGTGGAACCCATTGCTCTGAATCTGGCAAATACACTTGATTCCAAGCATGCGGACCATAACCACCTTGTCCATTATAACCAAGCCCTGTGACGACTCTTACATCTATCCCTTGAGAACGAGCCATCACCGCATATAAACGGGCATAATCAATACATACCCCTTTACGAGTCGCAAAAGTTTCTTCAGGATTCTGCTCATGCCAGATTCCACGCTGTTCATAATTTTCGACTTTACTATAGTCATAAGTTACTCGAGATCCTACCCATTCGTAGAGCAGACGAGCTTTACTTTCTGTACTTGTTCCTTTGGCTACAATCGCTGCCGCCGCATCTTCGATATCAGATGGGATACTGCGATCAACGACATCATATTTACGTTGAAAAATACCAGTCAACTCTTTTTCCACTGCACTGGTGAATACAGGTAAAGTATCCGCTACAAATGAACCGGTTAAGGGCTTAATCACAGTAGATACACTTTTTTGATACAGAGAGGAACCTTCTACATAAGCAGTGACCGTTGTACTTGGATACAGGCTGACTACTATAAATAAAATTAAAATCACTATTACGGATCGAATCGCTCCATTCAGAAGCCCAATTCCTCCACCTGCTAGACGATTGATCCATGAAGAACGCTTCTCATTCACCACGATTGTTCCTCTGCGCCATTTTTCAGGTAAAAGCAATACGGTTAGCAATGAAAAAGCAATACTAGCTACTACATAACTCAGTACAAATAGCACAATAAAACGCAATAATGAAAATTCAGAAATTAAATAAATGGCTGAATAATACATTTCAGTCCACCATTTCAATTCACCTTCTGGTGTAACCGAAGATACACTTTGCGCCCATGCTTGAACATGAGGCGATGCCCACAAAGCAAACGGAGCGGCTAGTACAAGTGCAAGTACTGTTAATAAGGTACGACCCGCCCACGAAAATAATCTTCCTGCTGAACGTACAGCTCCATGACGTATTCCCTGAATAATCGAAAATAAAACAATCACATAAATCAAAACCGATACTGGACTGCTATCGAAAAACGTGGACAGCTCATTGAATGTCATACAGGTCCCCCTACATTTTGATCACACGGTTTAAGAAGGGTTACCTGATGTGCCAGCGTTCGATTTAGCTTCATCAATAAAAGATTTCATCGTTCCCTTCACATCCCATTCCCCTAAAGACACACCACGGAAAGTAACACCCACTGTATTTTTGCCAGGCGTTCCTAGCACTTGAAGATTAGTGGTACGAATCGTATAGCTACCATCTTGATTTTTTTCAAACTTCGCATCAGCGGCTTCTTTTTTCATCACTTCTGTTGCTTCTTGTTGTAATGCTGAAATCGTCTGTTCCGTTACTCCAGATACCGTATCTTTAATTTGATCCATTGAAATCCCGCTGTATATAAATAAAGCTACAGCAATAATAATAACAATCAACCATTTGATCACCGTTTTGACCAGATTGATAACGAGAAAGAGTATAATTAAGGCAACCAAAATGATTAGCCAATTTTGTTTAAAAAACTCGCCCCATACTTGCCAATCCATACATATAACCTCCAACTTTCATTTTTCATGATGAATCCATTTGTGTAATAATACATACCCTACCTGATAACCTTTGTTCATTATACAAGATGTATAGACGATATGTCAGCAAACGCCCGATATCATCACTTTTATAACATCCACTTCGAATATATTACAATAAATGGAAGGAGAATGAAGCGATGTATATTATTGTTGAAGGTAAAAATGATCGTAGTCGATTACGTCGATTGTTAAAAGAAGATATAAAGATCGAATGCACATTTGGAACACTTAACGCCTTAAAGTTAGAAAAACTTCGCAAACAAATCGGGCATGATGAAGTTTACTTATTTATGGACAATGATCCCGCAGGCAAAAAAATTCGTGGTGTGTTACGTGATACTTTCCCGGATGCTGTTCATATGTATACCCGGCGAGGTTATGCAGGGGTTGAAGGCACACCGGATGAATATCTAGTGGCTCAATTAGAAAAAGCAGGCTTGGAAGAATACATTATTTATCCCATCCTATATTAAAAGAACACCGCATAGAGATACTCCTCTTGTGGTGTTCTTTTTTATGATTTTAATACACGCTTAAGAGTGATGAACCGTATCTATAATCATCGTAATAAAGCTAATCGTCAAATAATTAATGGAAAAAACAAAAGCCGTTTTCGCCCATTTATCATTATCTTGTTTTTTAAATCCTGCGACTGCCATCCCGAACCATAGTACCGATAAAACAAGCGAGACGATCATAAAAATAATACCTGTATAATTGTAGACATACATCAAGATAGGAATAGGAATCAACAGTGCAATATAAGGAAGCATTTGATACTTTGTGCGTTTAATACCTTTGACAACAGGTAAAAGTGGAAATCCTGCGGCACGATATTCCTCTACACGGCGAATCCCGAGTGCCCAGAAATGAGGAGGTTGCCATAAGAATAACATTGCAAATAATAGCCATGCTCCTAGATCCACTTGATGTGTAACGGCTACATAACCAATAACCGGTGGCATTGCTCCTGATATACCACCAAGTGAGGTGCTCCATGTCGATGAACGTTTTAACCACAACGTATAGATCACCACATAGACAAACATTCCAAGTATACCGAATGCTACTGCAAGTAATCCTGAGAATAATGTTAGTACAGCCATTCCAAGTACGCCTAATATGATCGCATACCAGAGCACGATATGAGGCGAGACGCGGCGTGTTGCTAGTACACGGTCTTGGGTACGTGTCATTTTGGTATCGAGATCACGATCAAAGTAATTGTTAAATACACAGGAAGATGCCATGACTAACATGGTTCCCAGCAATGTCCATATTAAATGAATATAATTGACATTCCAGCCGGATGCTAACCAAAACCCACCAAATGTAGCGATCAGATTAGATCTTAAAATCCCGGGCTTCGCTAACGTCACAAAGTCTTTCCAAGTCGCTGGTTGATCTGGAAGAGCAGGTTCTGTAGAGACCGTTGTAGCCTCTGAAGGAGTAGGTTGACTGAATCGATTGTCCACGTTGATAAGTTCCTCCCTAGCGCTTACTTTGGCAAGCGCATTTTGTTATCAAATGAGCTAACTAAGATTCATCTTTTTGCAATTGGTTTATCATAATCTGAACAGGCAATTATTACGTATATCATGTAAAATAGCTATAATCCATTCGATAATGTTGCCGATATCAATAAAAGATGGATCTTTTTTACCGCACTAGAAGATGTCGCGCTTTAATTGCCAAGCGCTTATCGTAAGATATTTTGCTTTGCAAAAATCACGTTTGACTGCACTAGAAGATGTCGCACTTTAATTGCCAAGCGCTTATCGTAAGATATTTTGCTTTGCAAAAATCACTTTTGACTGCACTAGAAGATGTCGCGCTTTAATTGCCAAGCGCTTATCGTAAGATATTTTGCTTTGCAAAAATCACTTTTGATTGCACTAGAAGATGTCGCGCTTTAATTGCCAAGCGCTAAAAGGAGAGAATTTGTAATGGATACTGCTACCCATTTTGCTATGGGATTCGGGCTTGCCGGGCTTGCTTATGTTGATCCCGTTGTCGCTTCTGATCCAAGATTAGCTATCGCGGTTATGGTGGCGACGATTGTAGGTTCACAAGCACCCGATTTTGATACGGTTTTGAGATTTAAAGACAATGCTACTTATATTCGTAATCATCGGGGAATGTCACACTCCCTTCCTTTTATGGCGTTATGGATATTATTGATTGGTGTAGGTACATCCTTGCTGATTCATCCCGCAGGTATGGGGCACATTCTGCTCTGGACGGCTATTGCTGTGATGGTTCATGTGTTTACCGATCTATTTAATACGTATGGTACACAAGCGGTCAGACCGTTTAGTGATAAGTGGATATCGTGGAATATTATTAATATTTTTGATCCGTTTATCTTCAGTACGCATATCCTGGCTCTGTTATTGTGGATCACAGGTTTAGTTGCACCTGCTCCATTATTTATTACCCTTTATGTAGTGATTGCACTCTATTATGTATGGCGTACTGCCACTCATTTTATTTTAACGAAAAAAGTAGAAGAATTAGATATCGAAAATGGACGTTCTCCTGAACCGGATGGACATTATATATTGATTCCGACGATTTCTTTACGTCGCTGGCATGTGGTTCATGCCAAAAAAGATGGCAGTTATCGAATGGGATGGTACAGTCCAGACCGTTTGATCTGGGCAGACTATATTGAGTCAATGGATCACCCGGCTATTGAAGCTTCTCGCAAACATCGTGATATTAAGGCATTGCTTTATTTTTCATCGTATACCGTTTCTGAAGTAGAAGAGACAGCAACGGGTTATATTGTACGTTGGGCAGATGTTCGTTATCGTCACCGTCGTCAATATCCGTTTGTCGGTGTGGTTGTGATGGATCATCATTACAATGCCATCGATTCTTATGTAGGCTGGTTAAGCCCTGACAAAATGAATGATCGTCTAGGTCTGCATATCAGTTAATGAAATCCAAACCTATATTACTTTAACAAAAAGAACCCTTGATCAGGTGTATAGCGACATCAGCCGAACATGCTGTGTACTCTATACCGATCAGGGGTTTCTTTTATATTTTTTTATAAACTAATCTGCTCATTATTTACTAAATAGTTGAGTCGCATCTTCAAGCGCCATTTGCTGACCGAGAGAAGAATAATCGAGCCACTTCTGTCCATCCAATACATAGACATGTTTATTTTTCACAGCTTTAAGATTAAGCCACAATGGATTTTTTTCCAATTCATCAAAGTTCGTCTGAGCATCATTACCTTTACTAATAATAACGAAGATCGCATCAGCATTGAAATCAGGTAATACTTCTTTGGAAATGACTTGATACGGCTCATCTTTGGAGATTTTATCGATTCCATCTGCCATCTGAAGCTTTAGATCTTCGAACATAATCGGTCCGAGTGGACGTACTGTACTCATCACACGCAATTCTTTAGGAGTCATTCGAATCGCCATCACTTTTGCATCTGCTCCTAATCGGCTATGAATCAATGTGCTGACTTGTTCTGCTTTTGTATCGTAGTCTGCAATAAACATATCTGCTTTTTTCTCAAGCCCTACATGAGTAGCTATTTCTTTCAATTGATCTTGCCATGTTCCTTGATCCATATCGATCACAATAGTGGGTGCAATTTGCTCAAATTTGGTAAGATCTTTACTTGAATATTCTTTATCGATATAGATCACATCCGGTTGAAGCGCAAGCAGTGCTTCCATATCTGGATCAGTCACCACACCTAACTTTTGAGTTCCTTTTAATTGATCAGCAACATGCGGTAAAAAGTCTTTCACATCTCCACCGATTACTGAACCTACAGGTTGAATCCCCAAAGCGAGCAAGTTATTGGTAATATGAATCGACATCGAAGCGACTTTGGCTTTGGAATCATGTACAATCACACCATTTTCTTCTTTGACCATACCTGAGGAAGATGATGTAGATAATGTAGACGTTGTTGAAGCCGCAGGTTGTCCACATGCTACTAAGAAAATGATCATAAATGCTAAGCTCATCATAACTAAACTATTTTTTATTTTCATACTGTATTGCCTCCGTTATATCATTCAGACTGTTTTTTTGAATAAAATATAAATAAAATAAGGTCCACCAATCAATGCTACCACCACACCTGCGGGTACAAAGTTCGGTTGGAAAATCGAGCGCCCTATCGTATCGGCACTAAGCAACATGATCATCCCGATCATTGCCGCTACCGGAACAAAGTGTTGATGACGAGCACCTACTAACTGTCTTGCAATATGCGGAGCAATTAATCCGATAAATCCAATCGAACCTACCATAGCAACACTGGAACTAGCCAACCCAACAGCCAATAATAGAAGGACTATTCGGCTTCTGGTGGTAGAGTTCCCTAGACTGGCTGCAATCTCATCACCCAGAACGAACATATCTAATGTTCTGGATCGTAGATACACCCATGGGACAAATAATGCGATCCATGGAAGTAACGCCCACACATTCACCCATTCTCTGCCCCATACACTTCCAGCTAACCATGTCGCTGCAAAAGCATAGGTATCTGGATCTAATTTCAAAGACAATAATAATGTAATCGCACTTACGCCAGCGGCAACAGCTATTCCTACTAAAATTAAGCGAATTGGAAGTAATCCTCGCTGTCTGTCATACGATAACATAAAGATCACTAGCGCAATCAATACACCTCCTCCAAATGTGAACAGAGGAATCAATAAAGCTATTGGCCCTTCCATCGTACGAAAAAAAGAGACAAAAATGATCAATCCAAATCCTGCTCCTGCATTAATACCTAATATCCCGGGATCAGCCAGAGAATTACGAGAGACTCCTTGAAGAACAGCTCCAGCAACACCAAGACCAATACCTGCTAAAATCGTAATCAGAATACGTGGCAGACGATACTGAAACATAATCAAATTTTCGACGGTTGATCCTTGTCCTAGCCATGTCCACATTACACGTAACGGGGATAATCTAATAGAGCCTGTATTGAGACTAATTAAGACGATTACGATCGCTATGACCACCATCAAACCTGTGATCCAGATCGCACGACGTTGTTTGCGAACATTTAACTGCTGAATATCCATCCTTATAACCCCCTTCCTTCTTTACGTGCTAAATAAAGAAAGAACGGCACACCAACCAAAGCCACCATAGCACCAATCGCAAATTCTTGCGGAGGACTTACCATTCGTGAAGCAAAATCTGCCCATACCAGCAAAATCGCTCCTAACAAAGCAGATAACGGAATCACCAATCGGTAATCTACCCCTATCCAGCGCCGTGCTATATGAGGAATCACTAATCCTACAAAACTAATCGACCCTGCAACAGCTACAGAAGAACCCGCTAATATAACAGCTGCGATCATCGCCATGACTTTTACAGATGTCGTACGTATCCCTAGATTCGTAGCGGTCTCATCCCCAAGTGCTAGAAAGCTAATCGAACGTCCCATTGTGATACTCCAGATCATCATAACCAATACAATCGGAATCAATAGATGAAGATGTTCCCATGTTACACCGGACACACCCCCTGCATACCAGAAAGCCAGATCTTGACTCAATCCAAAATAAAGCGCAATCCCTGTACTTAATGAATGCAGCATCGCCGCTATCACTGCACCTGCAACCGTAAGTTTTAATGAGTTCAGTCCCCCTGGTGTAAATGAAGCCAACACTACAATCAGTAGGGTAGTTATTGCTGCTCCTACAAACGAAAATAACATCAGATACGAATACGATAATTGAGGTAAAAAAGCAAAACATAATGCCACTACAAACGCTGCACCAGCATTTACTCCCAGTATCCCCGTATCTGCCATCGGATTACGTGTGACCCCTTGCATCAAAGCACCGGCAACAGCAAAAGCTATCCCTGCAAACACAGCGCCCAATACACGTGGCAATCGGATATCATACACAATTTGGTGAGCAGTAACGGTTGTATCATAATGAAATACAGCATCCCAGACTGTTCCCATCGTTAATTCTTTAGCTCCATAAGAGACAGCGATAAATATCGATAGCACCAACACAATCAGTGCGAGTAGAAACGAGAAACTGACACGTACGCTTTTCATGTTATTCATAATCGTATCTGCACAAACCTCCTATACGGCATAAATCATGAGTTTATCCTCCATAACACTTTCTTATTTCAACACAATTGAGAATAATAATCAATTAGAAATTAAAAAAGCCTGTTGTTCGACATTTCTATCGAAACACAGGCTTTTACAAGTATGACTTTATCTGACTATTGGTAATATATTGTATTTCATTTCAGAATGAGACTTGACCCTTATAGTATGCTCAGGCACAATAGAAAGTAGTAATTATTTAAGCATATGTCCGCTTGATCGGACCATATCATTCAGGAGGCTATCCATCATGAGTAAAGGTCTTTCGCTGTGGTTTGCCGTCTCTTCTATTGTTTTGTTAATGTTTTGTGCAATCGCTATCTCTTATTCAGCATGGTTAGCGATATTGCTTGGTGTTGTCGCTATCGGTAATATCGGCTGGGGATTTGTTACCAAAGCCAAACGTCAACGTCAATCAGGAACACCTACTATTTAGCTGATCTATAAAGCATCCTCAGATGTGCCTGTATATTAACGCTGAGCTGGTAAAAAGCCCATGCGTTCTTTTACAGCTATCAATGTTTTCTCCGCTGCGGCTTGTGCATTTTCTGCACCCTGGCGGAGAACTTGATGAACTTCTCCTGACTCACGAATATCATGATAACGTTGTTGCAACGGTTCTAGACCTGCAACCACGACCTCTGCTAATTCTTTTTTGAATCCGCCATACATTTGTCCTTCATATTTAGCTGTTATTTCATCCAGACTAAGTCCCGAGAATTGAGAATAAATACTCATTAGATTGCTGATCTCCGGTTTATTCTGCGGATCATACATCACTTCACGACCCGAATCGGTTGTGGCCCGACTGAGCTTTTTGCGAATCACATCCGGTGGATCAAGCAAAGCAATAAAGCTACCTGCATTGGGATTACTTTTACTCATTTTTTTCGTACCATCATCCAGTGACATGATCCGTGCACCCACTTTAGGAATAAACGGTTCTGGCACTGTAAAATATTCACCAAATCGGTGATTAAATCGTCCTGCTAAATCACGTGTTAATTCCAAATGTTGCTTCTGATCGTCACCCACAGGAACTAAATCTGCGTTATATAGCAAAATATCAGCCGCCATCAGTGCTGGATATACAAATAATCCTGCGCCCACTGAATCTTTACCTTCGGATTTATCTTTGAATTGAGTCATTCGCTCTAATTCGCCCATCGCTACAAGCGTAGTCATAATCCATCCCAATTCAGCATGTTGAGGAACATGAGATTGTAAGAAAATATTAGCTTTTGCCGGATCAAGTCCTGCGGCTAAATATAATGCGGCTACAGATTCTGAAGCTTCACGTAGTGCAGCTGGTTCTTGCGCTACTGTAATCGCATGTAGATCCACCACCATAAAGTAACTGTTGTAATCTTCTTGTAGGGCAACAAAGTTTTTCATCGCACCAATATAGTTACCAATTGTTAATGAACCACTGGGTTGAATACCCGATAATACTGTTTTCATCTATTGTTCCTCCTTTTTTTAGAAAACAAAAAAAGCCCACATCCTGCAAGGGACGTGTGACCGTGGTGCCACCCTTATTCATCGAAATAATATAGAGCATCTTCGTACACTCTATTTTCCTTATTCCAATCTTGAATGTGTTCGGATAACGGCGAACCACCGACCTACCTACTACAGACGCATCCTACATATCACAGATGTCTGGTTGGGCACAGCACTCCAGAGTCCATTCGGCAAAAGTTCTACGCTGATTCTCATCATCCATCAGCTTTCTGAAGAAGCTCTTTTTGCTTACTACTCTCTGTCATCGTATTCTTGAATCTCATCATAATTGGCAAATGTAACATTGTCAAATCCCAATTGGACTCAAAATCTGTTATCATGGATGTATATTTCGATGCAGAAAGAGGGAGCAGCGCCATGAAAGTAACCAAAGGAACATGGAACGGTTATGACACATATATTTTGAAAAGTCAGCAGTTAGAAGTTACGTTGCTGCCAAGACTCGGTAACAATGTGATCGGCATTCGCGACTTACAAGAAGATCGTGAGATTTTGCGTCGTCCAGAAGAAAGCGATCTTGATTTTTATTTGCAAAAACCTTATCACTTTGGGATGCCTATGTTGATGCCACCTGGACGAATTCGTCGTGGACATTTCGAATACAGTGGAACGACCTATCAATTCGATCAAAATACAGCCAACGATAATCATATTCATGGATTACATCGTACGCAAGCATGGCGTGTATCTGATATTGATGAAAATGATGAAGGTTGCACGATTACGACCGAGTTATTAACAGCAGATGATCCGAACTGGATGCGTCAATATCCGATTCCACTTCAATTAGAAATGACATTACAATTACAAGGTACTTCACTGATGCAACGTATGAAAATTACCAATCTAGGAGATACATCTGCTCCCTTTGGATTCGGGTTACATACGTGGTTCTTACTAGATGGTGAACCACAACGATGGACCTTAAATATTCCAGTGAGCGATCAACTGCTTCAAGATGCAGAACAGATTCCTACTGGCGAAGTGGTTCCTTTAGAAGAATGGGAAGAACTCAATACAGGTATGAATATGGCAAATCGTAACTGGGATAATCTGCTTCGGATCGGAGATAAGCGTCCGGTAAGTGCAGAATTAACACGTGATGATGGTTATGGTATTCGTTATTCAGCTGATCCAGATTATTTCAAATATTGGGTACTGTATACCAAAGGTGAAAGTGATCAGTATCTATGTATTGAACCATATACGACGCTACCGGATGCAGCTAATTCTACGCATTCACAAGATTTCACAGGTCTGATTGATGTTGCTCCAGAACAACCTGTTGAATTCAGTCTACAAATCGATGTGATCGAAAAATATACCCAACTGAAATAAAGGCAAATATTTGGATGACATTAACCACTTTGCCACAACTTTGTAATAACGAAAAAACGTGCAGATGTCATATCCTGAGATACACATCTACACGCCTAGGTGACTCTTATCGGAGTCATCTTTTTTCGTTTTGCTATTAGATTGCTATTCCTTCTTACTTAAGATTCATCGTATATATAGTGACGTGCAGATTCACGTCGTGGTGCTTAAGAGTTCGATATAAAAATATAAGGTATGAGTGCAGTAAACAGATGATCTACATAAAAATGGGAATATGTTGCTGTAATCTTGCTTTGTCTATACTTAGGATAACTCTGATTGTACTTCGCTGTATGTAGCTCTTGGATAGCGAATCATATGGTTAGCCATATTATAGTTCGATTCAATCGTGGTATCGACCGCAATCATTCCTTTACGAATAGCAAATTCGTAACTGATTTCCCCATGCGTCCAATGGTTTTTGAATTTTAGCGATTCAATTGCCATTTGTCGAAACGATTTGATCTGAATCATGTTCAATCCTTCTTCTGGACCGTTCCACTCCCCATTTCTTCCTGCGATTGGATTGTGTTTAATACCAAATTTCCCCACTGTGTTGTTACGAATCTGAATAAATACTGTTCCAGAATCCAAATGGGTTAACTCGTTTTCAAGCTCCTTGAACACAATGTCGAGTTGTCTCGTAAGAGAAACTAGATCGTTCTTAGGCATTTTTTCCCCTTCCTCTCTCTAAAAAACATATTAAATTAGGACTTCTGACTCATTATAGAACCTATTTAGTGTCTGATCAATACTATTTTTAACAATTAGGTACTTTTTACTACTATTCGACAAATTTCGATGATTATTCCTATATTTACCTACGCTTTCATTCGCTATTTAATAGAATAATTGGATTTTACTAGGTTTATTTAAAAATTAAAAAAAACGATATCCACTTGCATTCTGAGAGTAAGAATACAAAATGAATATCGTTTTTAATAGATCAATTAGGATCGATTACGTATATATTGTTAACCGATTATTTTTTCACTTGTTCTACAGTCATATTCATAAATAATTCGACATCCGCAATACTTACATCCATAGCATTTTGCCAGAAATCAGGCTGAGTCAAATCGACACCTAGATGTTTTTGAGCCAATTCTTCTACAGACATCCGTCCGGTATCTTGCAACAACGCATCATATTTTGCAGCAAAGCTTGCACCTTCTTGTTGTGCTAACGCATAGATACCTGTACTGAACATATAACCGAATGTGTACGGATAGTTATAGAAAGGAACACCTGTAATATAAAAATGTAGCTTAGACGCCCAGAAATGCGGGTGGTATGAAGATAGTGTATCGCAATAGGCTTCACGTTGCGCTTCTTCCATAAGGCGGTTAAGCTCGTCTGTGCCTACCGTTCCTGTCCGACGTTGCTCATAAAAACGAGTTTCAAATAAGAAGCGAGCATGAATATTCATAAAGAATGCAATACTACGTTGAATCTTATCTTCTAACAAAGAAACTTTTTCTTCGTCATTTTGGGCTTGTTTGACTAAAGAATCCGCTACGATCATTTCAGCAAATGTAGATGCTGTCTCTGCCACATTCATCGCATATCCTTGACTAAAAGCAGGCAAATCATTCATCACATGTTGATGATATCCATGTCCTAGCTCATGTGCTAACGTGGATACGTTGGATGCTGTGCCACTGTAAGTCATAAAGATACGTGTTTCTTTACTCATAGGTAACGACGTACAGAATCCACCTGGACGCTTACCAGCACGATCCTCAGCTTCGATCCAGCGCTGTTCAAAAGCATGTTCTGCAAAGTCAGCCATCTCAGGATTAAATTTGCGGAATTGATCTACGATAATTTTGGCAGCAGCATCATAATCAACATGACTATCTACTGTACTGATCGGTGCATCGACATCATTCCAGCTTAATTGATCAACACCTAGAATTTGTGCTTTGCGTTTCAAATAATCGACGAATACCGGTTTATTTTTAACAATAACATCCCACATTGCATTCAACGTCTGATCAGACATGCGGTTAATGGCAAGAGGTTCTTTTAAGACTTGATCCCAGCCACGACGCTCATATAATTTGAGACGGAATCCTGCAAGGTGGTTAAGCGTGTCTGCGCAATAATCTTCAGCATTGCCCCACGCTTCTTCCCATTTGCGGAACATCTCTTCACGTACTTCACGATTCGTATCATTCATTTTATTAGCTGCTTGTCCTGCGGATAAAAGGATCGTTTCACCATCTTGTTCAAAAGGAATCTGGATATGGCTTACAATCGTATCATACATTTTACTCCAACCGTGATAACCATCGACACCAAGATCCAAAGCTAATCCTTCCAGTTCAGGAGTCATTTTCTCACGGGCCAATGAACGATTTTCAGTCAGATAGAATGCGATCGGAACAATCTCAGGACGGCTTATCCATTGCTCAAATATATCATCTGCTGTAGTCGCCAATAGGCTATGGAAACGTACAAATAATCCTTGTAAATTAGCAGACATTGTTGAAATCAATGACCCTAGACGATTCGCTTCTTTATCACTTTGATCTTGCGCACTCAGACAACCGACAAAAGAAGACGCTTCGCGCAAACGAATACGTGTATCTTGCAATTGATCCAGTAATGCATCATATCGTTCCGTTTCAGTAACATGTTGAGGTGCTTCCATCGTATTCAATTGTTGAGATAGTGTTTGAATATCTTGGGATAACGTTTGTAAAAAAGATTGCAGTTCTTCAGAACTGGAACCTCCAGCAAAAATCGTTTCTAAATTCCATGTAGGTTGAATAGGATGGTTCATCATAGCACACCTTTCTGTATCTGCCTGTAAATAGACATATGTTGGAATGATTAATTATTTTGCTTGTAGCTACAAGTATGCCGATTATTGATTATAATTTCAAATGGATGCATCAACAATCATGAATTTTCGTTCCATTGTCCCATTCATGATTAGCTCCCCCATCGTCAAGTGGGTATAAGTATAGTATACTCTAAATCATCATATTCCAAGATAGGAGGGAAGCTTTATGCAACCACTACAGATCTCGGCAGATACCGCAGTTAAGCTAGCGGAAAAGCTAAATGTACCATTAGAACAACTGATGCATATGCCTAAGCATATCCTGCTTCAAAAAATTGCTGAACTGGCAAAAGAAGACGACAAAGGCGGCAACGAATAATTATGATTCCTTTTAATCAGACCTGGCCATACGACATTATTATGAATGATATTTATGTTCATGAATGTCCGTTTTGTCAGGCAGAAAATATAATTTTACCGCTCAAACCGAAAGAATTAATTTCGATTCGAGAAGGCAAAAAAAAATTACTGGTGTTCCCTTGTTGCAGTAATCGAGTCACTTTATTAGATACCGATTCAGATTATTTGCTAGCAGACACGATTCTTCGTCATTAATTACTGCTTATCGGCAGTATGCTCAATAATATAATAATAGCGGATCACTCTATATCTACTTAGAGTGCCCGCTATTTTTTATATTAAGATTCTTTCATTTCGTCTGGTAGCGCCATATTTTTAGATAACATTTGTTCCCGAAGCAGTGCCCACTGTTCACGAGAAGCTCGGATCATAGCTGAATCTGTAATGCGTTTATCATGAATAACACGCGAGAACCATTTCACCGCTTCATTAAATTCCCCAAGTCGGCGATGAAGTTCACCAATCAGATATAGCAATTTGGCATCCCCACCACTCACACTTTCAATCTGATACACTTTGATGTAAGAATCCAGACAATAGCGAAGAAAGCGAAGTTCTTGCTCGGTTTCACCACCATACCGGTGAATCCAGGCAATATGCTGAAGAAAGCTAGCAATAATACGTTCCCGATCTCCAATCGCTTGTGCACACATCAAAGCAAATTTGTAAGCTTCCAGTGCTTGTTCTCTCGTACGATGTCCACCCATATCACGTTTGATTAACCGATTGCCAATCTGCTCCATATAGAGATCACGTTGACGATCTGTCAGTGTAGCCTGCGAATTCTCAGTTGAAGCAAACCCGCAATGTGGACACATGCGTACAACGTAAAAGTCAGGATTCTCCTGCTGATAATAAGCACAAAAGTCAGAGTCACGCCGTGAAGCTCTTTTCATACTCGGACGTACACGACTGGTTTTAAATTCTGCATCACACTGCGGACAGGTGATTTTTATCGTATATAACGGCTCTAACTCTGTTGTCCCCTCCATCTAACCCACTTCCCCCAAATCAAATTAATGCGTATTTACAAAATGATGAGCCGGTCCTGATAAACGATCTACTACAAACACACGCAATTCGTCTTCAATCTCAAGCTCTTTTAAAGCTTCATTCATACAGGCTAACCAGGCATCTGCTTTTTCGTCGGTAATCTCAAAGCCCATATGACGTGCTCGCATCATCGGATGACCATAAGCTTCAGAGAAAAGCGCGGGGCCTCCAAAAAATTGCGAAAGAAACATATATTGTTTCTCCATCACAGGATTGATATCTTCAGGAAAAAGCGGACCAATTAACGGATCACGCTGTACTTTTGGATAAAAGGCTTCAACTAAGCGTCTAACTCCATCTGCTTCGCCTAGCAATACATACAAAGATTGATCAAATTTCACTATCGCTCGCCAACTTTCTTTCGATACGTCATGCCTCAAATTATATCATAAAAAAGACGCTAAAGATTTCTTTAGCGTCTCTAATCAATGTATATAGTATAAAAAAAGTAATGTAAAAATACATGCGGTCTAAGTCAATACATGCTTCGATCCTCTTCACCAGATTGAACAAAGGAAGCACGAATGACGTACACGAATAGACATACGAGAATACCGGCAAGAATGCTTGTAGTCATGTTCATCACTCCATTCTAATTGTGTACTAACAATCATTGACAATTCCGACGACCATTTATATCCTTATTTTAGCACACCTTTTCCGAGAATATAACCCTTTTTGCAAGCGCTTACTTTAACAATTAGATTACAAACTCTTTACAGAACCCTACATTATGTCGGTTATGTATCAGTAAGATGACCAAACGCTATTTATTTTAAAATAGATTTACCTTTAAACATTGTGTTCCGCTCAAGAATTGATTATCATCGAAGGTGAGTATATTTACAAAGGATTTAACGATAAAGGACAAAGGAGCTTTCCAAACTTGAGATACTATGTGCTTGATCGTGGAGATCAATTATCTATCGAACTTAGTGAGCAATTTCATAAGCTTGCTGCCGAACGCGGATTTCAGCTAGATGCTGAATCACCAGAGATCGTTGTATCTATTGGTGGAGACGGAACCATGCTTCATGCTTTTCACACATTTATTGATCATATTCCAGATGTAGCGTTTGTCGGTATTCATACCGGACATTTAGGATTTTATGCAGACTGGAAAGCAGATGAACTTGCAGATTTGGTTAAATTTATGGCAGGCGAGTCTTCTACATCAGATCGTCATCCCAAAATTGTAAAATATCCATTAATTGAATTGGATATTCAGACCAAAAGCGGCACCACTCACCATACCGTGCTTAACGAATTCACTTTAAAAGGAACCGATGGTACAACTGTCGTGGTTCAAGTGGATATCAATGATGAGATTTTTGAAATGTTCCGTGGAGATGGAATTTGTGTATCGACCCCTTCAGGAAGTACTGCGTATAACAAAGCGCTTGGTGGGGCTATGGTACATCCGACGATTGAAGCTCTTCAGATCGCTGAGATTGCTTCGATCAATAACCGGATTTATCGTACACTTGGATCTTCTTTAATGTTACCAAAACATCATCATTGTGATATTCATTCACGCAAACCGCAAAAACTACAATTGACAATGGATCATTTGAATATGTCATTTGATGATCTGATTTCGATTCGTTGTCAGGTGTCCAAACATCAAGTTAGTTTTGCCCGTTATCGCCCTTATCCATTTTGGAATCGAGTACGTCAATCGTTTTTGGGATAACGGATGCAATCAGAAGTCTAACCACTTAGCCATATCAAAAAAAGCTTCCAAATGCCACTGTGATAGTGGACTTGGAAGCTTTTTGATATACATAAAAGAGTTAAGACTTGGAACTTTCTTCACTTGGTTTCACTTCAACCTCTGTCGGATGTGGTTCTACAGGTGAAGGTTGAATAGGCTCTATAGAAGGCTCTACCGGACTTATTGTCGTTGGTGCTTCTGTAGGTTGTACAACAGGGATTACTGGAGCTACAGGCGTTGGAGCAGACGCAGGAACTGCTTTGGAAGCTGCTGTTTTATCCTGCTTGTCTTTTTTGGAATGATTTCCTTGTCCTCTTGACGATTTCTCGGATTTCTCAGGCTTTTCTGCTTTTTCTCCATTCGCTGGCTTTGGTGGTTCTGCGACTTCTTTTGTTTTTTGTAACACAAAGTAAGCACAGCCAAAGTTACAGTATTCATTAATATATTCAGTCAAGCTGGATAAAGAAGTATCTTTACCTGCTTTGGGATGTCCATCACGATAAAATCCTTTGAGACGCAATTGATTATAACCCCAGTCACCTAGAATATAATCATACCGATCCAACACTTCACTATATCGTTCACGGAATATTTCTGCATTCCAACCATCACGATGCTGTTTAATAATCTCGTATGTTTTACCGCCGATTTGAATCAAGGTTCTCCCGCCTTTCAGCATTTAGACCGTCGAGGTTTCCTTCGACTTCGATGCGGATTGAACCTGTTCATGCGCATGATAGGAACTACGGACAAGCGGACCAGACTCAACATGACTGAATCCACGCTTTAATCCTTCTTCTTTTAAAATAGCGAATTCATCAGGAGTATAATATTTAGCCACATCCAAATGTTTTGGAGAAGGTTGTAAATATTGTCCAATTGTCATAATATCGCAATCCATGGCACGAAGGTCATCCATTGTTTTCAAAATTTCATCCCATTCTTCCCCTACACCTAGCATAATACTAGACTTGGTTGGAATCGAAGGTTGTAGTATTTTAGAGTTACGTAACAATTCCATAGAACGAGGATATTTGGCTCTGGCTCGAACACGGTCAGACATCCGTTCCACTGTTTCAATATTATGATTCAGAATATCTGGTTTAGCATCCATTACAATTTTTAGTGAATCGATATCTCCCATAAAGTCAGGGATCAATACTTCGACACTACAAAGTGGCAAACGCTTGCGAACCGCACGAATCGTCTCCGCAAAAATATTTGCTCCACCATCTTTCAAATCATCACGAGCTACACTGGTAATTACACAATGTTGAAGCCCCATATTTTCAGCCGCTTCCGCAACCCGATCTGGTTCTTGTAAATCAAGCTCCGTAGGCATCCCCGTATTGACTGCGCAAAAACGGCAAGCACGTGTACAAATATCTCCCAAAATCATAAAAGTCGCTGTACGATTTGCCCAGCACTCATAAATATTGGGACAACGCGCTTCCTCACAGACGGTATGAAGAGTTTTGGAACGCATCATACTTTTAATTTCCTGATAGTTACTGTCATTGGTCATCTTGATTTTGATCCATTCAGGTTTCGGTTGTTTGGCTTTAGTGGACAAGATAGTTGACCTTCCTTCCTCGGGTGTAATTGGATTCCAGGATTGTTACAATCTTTTGGGATTTATTATAACACGAATTGGTGCAGACCGAAATATTAGGCTTTCCAGCTGTACTTTATTCGGTTACACTAAATACGGTTGTGCTGATTGAAGAGACATAGTTGTCTGAACATCAATCAAGTAAGATCCAAATAAAGTCACGTATACAGCTTAACGATCTACCAGAAAGGAATGAACGTATTCATGAATAAATCTTCATCTCATGCACCTTTAACTGCGGATTCCTTAACCCGCTCTAAACGGTTATGGATCGCTTTAATTTTAGGTTCATTATCTGCATTTGCTCCATTATCGATCGATATGTATTTACCTGCACTGCCTACGCTAGCAGAGCATCTACATACCAATGCTTCTCTTGCACAGCTCAGTCTAACCGCTTGTCTGCTAGGTCTAGCATTCGGACAGTTAGTGATTGGACCTCTTAGTGATGTCAAAGGTAGACGTGCACCGCTTATCATTTCATTGATTTTATATACGGTGGCATCGCTGTGTTGTGCTTTAACTCAAAGTATCGGGCTACTTATTGTTCTACGCTTAATACAAGGGGTTACAGGAGCCGCTGGTATCGTAATTTCGCGTGCTGTCGTACGTGACCTCTACTCGGGGCATGAATTAACCAAATTTTTCTCGCTGCTGATGTTGATTAATGGAGTGGCTCCGATCGCTGCTCCGATTATCGGTGGTGCTTTACTCAAATTTGTACCGTGGCAAGGCATCTTTGTCGTACTTGCGGTAATCGGCGCTATCATGTTATTTATGGTGTTGTTTGGTTTACCGGAGACATTATCCAATGAACGCAAAGCTTCTGGTGGACTGAGTTCAACATTACGTACATTTGGACGATTGATAAAAGATCGTCATTTTATCGGTTTCGCTTTATCCCAAGCATTTATCACTGCGGCGATGTTTGCTTATATTGCAGGTTCTCCTTTTGTCGTGCAGACGATATTCGGTGTATCTGCCCAAGGCTTTAGTTTATTTTTTGCTTTGAATGGTCTGGGCATTATTATTTTCGCTCAATTGGCAGGTCGTTTATCTGGTAAATACGGCGAATTGGCTATATTGAAAATCAGTCTAGGAATTGCTTTTACCGCGGCTCTATTGTTATTAATTATTGCTCTAGCAGGCGGTGGATTGTTACCGATTGCGATGATGTTGTTCTTTGTTGTATCTTGTGTAGGCTCTGTAGGCGCTACGTCGACTTCTCTGGCGATGCAAAGTCAAGGTAATGCCGCAGGAAGTGCTTCGGCTCTACTCGGCTTACTTCCGCTTCTGTTAGGTGGTGCCGCTTCTCCATTAGTGGGACTCGGTAGTGGACTCACTGCTGTACCGATGAGTGTTGTTATTTTGGTCGCAGAAGTGTTCGCAGTACTCTGCTTTATCGGCTTGGTGAGAAAACCTGTGAAAGTATAGTTGTTAGGCTTACACAGTCTTTACTAGAATTAGCTCCATCATATCTAATACGAAAACATAGTTATAACAAAAAGGAACTTCATCGTATAAGAGAAGTTCCTTTTTGTTATAGCCTATATATCTGATTACTAAGATATCCGCTGACGCATCGCTTCAAATAAAAGGATCGTCGATGCCATTGCCGCATTAAGCGACTCTGCTTGCCCTTGCATCGGAATCAAAATATGCTGATCCACTAATTCTGCTACTTCTGCCGATATCCCTTTACCTTCGTTACCAATCACGATCCAAGCTCCTGTTGTAAAATCAAACTCATAACAAGATTGACTCGCTTGTAACGATGTACTTAGCACTAGATGCCCTTTTTGCTTGGCAACAGGTAATAGTTCACTGAGATCACTTTCAATCACAGGCAAATGAAATAACGAACCCATCGTCGAACGAATCGTTTTGGGATTATATAGATCCGCACAACCTTTACCGAGTACAATACCGGTTGCTCCTGCCGCATCACTACTACGAATAATCGTTCCTACATTGCCCGGATCTTGAACATTGTCCAATACCATAACCAGACTGTGATTGATTTCAAGTAAACGCTCAGTAAGTGAATTTCGTTTGTATACAATTGCAAAAACAGATTGTGGTGTCTTTGTATCGGTACATTTAGACAGTACTGCTTCGGATACAGCGATATACTGTGCTCCACCTGAATAATGATCAATATCTTCACGCAATTCAGCAGGAATCCCTTTTTCTGTATCGTAGACAATACAGTCGATATCCCAATCACTACGAAGAACTTCACTAACGAGATGAATACCTTCTACTATAAATTTTCCTTGCTTATCCCGATGCTTTTTCTCAAGCAACTGCGCCCATTCCTTGACTTTCGCATTCTGGGTCGATAGAATTTCGGTCATTCTTCGAGACCTAATTCCATTTTAAGCAGATCATTCTTTTGTCCAACAATCACAAGAATATCATCCGGTTTGAGACGTTCATCCGGTGAAGGCGCAATATTCATTTGATTTCCTCGTTTGATAGCCATCACATTACAACTATATCGAACACGAATATCAAGTTCTTTTAAGTTAGAGCCGATCATAGCTTCGGATGCTTTCATTTCAACAATACTGTATTCTTCTGAAATTTCAATATAATCCAGTACATTAGGTGATGTTAAATGATGAGCTACCCGTACCCCCATATCACGTTCAGGGAAAATGACTTTATCTGCACCGATCCGTGTTAATACTTTACCGTGCAGTTCATTTTGTGCTTTAACCAGAATCGTTGGAATATCCATTTCTTTGAGAATTAGTGTGGTCAGAATACTTGATTGAATATCTTCTCCAATCGCTACAACCACTACATCAAAGTTACGTAATCCCAGTGAGCGCAAAGCTTCTTCATCTGTTGAATCAGCTGTTACGGCTTGAGTTACAATTTTGGATACTTCTTGAATACGGTGTTCATCTGAGTCAATAGCTAATACGTCAAAGCCCATTTCACTCAATGTTTTGGCAATGCTAGAACCAAAGCGTCCGATGCCGATAATGGCATACTGCTTTCTAGGCATATTGTAACCTCCAAGCTTTTCATAAGCATATACTGTATTTGATATTAAGGAGCCATTTCCAAAAATTGAGCATCTGGATTTTTATCGATTGCTGTACGCATCGCATACTCATTTTCAAACAGAACCACATGGTTTTCTTTTTTATCTTTAACCAGTGTAGAGTTAATACGGAATTTGGAAGCATCCACTTTATCAGTGACAATCCAACGCGCAAATTGATATGGCATCCGTTGAAGCTGTACATCTACACCATACTCATTTTTCATCCGATATTCAAATACTTCAAATTGCAGTTGTCCAACTACACCCAGAATCGTTTCATCAAAGCTTACTGTGTTAAATACTTGAATCGTACCCTCTTCAGTTAATTGATCGATTCCTTTTTGATATTGTTTGTGTTTAAGCGCATTTTTCACGGTAACTTTAGCAAATATTTCAGGTGAGAAGGTAGGCAATTCGTCAAAGACAATATCAGAACCCTGACTTAAAGAATCACCAATACGGAAAATACCCGGATCGAACAATCCGACAATATCGCCAGGATAAGCGGTTTGTACAATATCACGATCCTGTGCCAAAAATTGCTGTGGTTGTGCTAATTTGATCTCTTTGCCTGCACGTACATGGCGTACACTCATCCCACGTTCGAACTTACCTGATACTACACGTAAAAAGGCAATCCGATCTCGGTGAGCAGGATTCATATTCGCTTGAATTTTAAATACATATCCACTGAACTTATCATTCATCGGATCAATCATACCGACTGTACTACGACGTGGTTCAGGTTTTGGCGCAAGTTCTAAGAAGTTTTCCAAGAATGTCTGTACACCAAAGTTATTGACTGCACTACCGAAGAAGATCGGTGTTAATTCACCACGTAATACTTTGTCATAATCAAAAGGATCACCCGCTACATCCAACAACTCAATATCCTGACAAAGCTGATCATACAAAAATTCGCCTGCCATTTCTTTGATAATTGGATCACGATAATCTTCTACTTTTTGCACTTGAATCGTAGAATGATCTTTACCATTAAATAATTCAACCTGTGTTTTCATCCGATCATAGACACCGGATAGTTCGCGTCCCATTCCGATCGGCCAGTTCATCGGCACAGAACGAATACCTAATACTTGCTCCAATTCTTCCATCAATTCGAACGGGCTTTGTCCTTCACGGTCTAATTTATTAATAAAAGTAAAAATCGGAATTCCACGTTGAGCACATACTTTAAATAGTTTAATCGTCTGTGCTTCTACACCTTTAGCGACGTCAATCAACATGACTGCTGCATCTGCTGCAGTTAACGTACGATACGTATCTTCACTAAAATCTTGGTGACCCGGTGTATCCAGTATATTAATACGATGTCCATTATAATCAAATTGCATTACTGAAGAAGTTACCGAAATTCCCCGTTGCTTCTCAATCGCCATCCAGTCACTTGTCGCGTGTTTGTTCGCTTTACGAGCTTTAACCGAACCTGCTTCACGGATAGCTCCCCCGAATAACAATAGCTTTTCTGTTAACGTTGTTTTCCCGGCATCCGGGTGAGATATAATTGCAAATGTTCTGCGTTTGTCCACTTCATTTTGTAAAGCTTGATCTATCGTTTTACTCATTATCATTTTCCCTTCATCACTTAAAATAGGCTTTATCCATTGTATCATATTCACGACAAAAACACTCTTATGTAATGCTCTCATAAGAGTGTTTTCTGCTCAATAATGATATTTAATTGCTACTTCCAACCTGCCAGATCACATCATCTTCATCCTGACCATTTACCGGCCACCAATGATATCCATCTTGTTGAAGTAATAAATGAGTTTCATCAGGTCCCCACGAACCCGCAGGATATGATTTAACATCCGTAGGATTCTGTGCCCAAGCATCCGCAATATGATCAATAAAGCTCCAAGCTGCTGATACTTCATCCCAACGGGTAAAGTAGGTTGAATCGCCTTGTGCAGCGTCTTCAATCAAACTTTCATAAGCTTCAGGGGAGTTAATTCCGATCATACAACTTTGACAGAAGTCCATTGCCAAAGGCTGAATTTCAGAATCAGAACCTGGTTTTTTAGCATTAATTTTGATATAGATACCTTCCATTGGATTTACACGAATAACCAATAGATTAGGTTCTAGATTATGACGTTGCCCTAGATACACATTCGTAGGGGTACGCTTGAATTCGACAATGATCTCAGTCGTTTTCACAGGTAGACGTTTACCCGTACGAATATAGAAAGGTACACCTGACCAGCGGAAGTTATCTACAAATAGTCTTGCGGCAAAATACGTTTCAGTATTAGACGCAGGATCTACTTTGTCTTCCTGACGGTAACCCGGTAATGTTTTACCTTTGGATTCACCTTCACCATATTGAGCGCGTACTACATTTTTATCCACTTCTTCAGGTGTCATATAAGCACGTAGTGAACGAAGTACTTTTACTTTTTCATCATGAATATCTTCAGGAAGCAGACGACTTGGCGGTTCCATAGCAATCATCGCTAACATTTGTAGCATATGATTCTGTCCCATGTCGCGTAAAGCCCCTGAGTGATCATAATATCCACCACGTTCTTCTACACCAACCGTTTCACTAAGTGTAATTTGAATATTAGAAATGTGTTGATTATTCCATAACGGCTCAAAGAACGCATTGGCAAATCGAATCACTTCGATATTTTGCACCATTTCTTTACCTAAATAATGATCGATGCGGTAAATTTCATCTTCTTTAAATACTTCATTAATCTCTGCATTGAGCTTACGAGCAGATTCAAGATCATAACCGAAAGGCTTCTCGATCACAAGACGATTCCAACCTGTTCCATCCATCATGCCGCCTGCACGTAAGTTAAGGGATACACTACCGAATAACTCAGGTGCGAGCGCTAGGAAAAAGAAGCGGTTGCCCGGAATACCATACTTGGTCTCAATCACTTCAGTTTGCTCTTTCAACTCTTGAAAACCTGCAACATTGTTAATATCTAACGATTTATATTCAAAATGTTCTGCAAAACGGTTCCAATCTTCTTCGGCTCCGATCTTGTAGCGACAAAACTCTATGATAGACTGATGGAGATCTTCCCGAAATTCTTCATTGGTACGCGGTCGACGCGCGACACCAATGACTGCAAAATCCTCTGCAAGTTTACCTTCACGATACAAACTATAAATAGCAGGAAACAATTTACGTCTTGCCAAATCCCCGGTTGCTCCAAAAATGAAAAATACCGCACTTGGTGTCTGCAATGTCTCAAGATTTTGTTTTTCAGTCATAGCTCCTCAACTTTCTATGTAAAATCTGTAATGTGGTAAACGTATTCTACCATAATTACCCTATCTATCGCTATCTGACCACTATAAGAAGTACTTATATCTTTGCCAAATAAAATTGATACGTTAAATCCACAGGTGAATTACTCGGCTAGTCCATTTTTATAAGCATAGATTGCCGCTTGTGTACGATCTTCTACGCCTAACTTGGCTAGCAAATTAGTCACATGAAACTTCACCGTTTTGATCCCAATAATTAATTCATCCGCAATATCCTGATTGGATTTCCCTTTGGCTAATAGACGTAGTACATCCATTTCACGATCTGTTAATTCTTCGTGTAATGCACGTTCAAGAGGTTCACGAAAACGACTCATCATTTTAGAAGCTACTTGCGATTCTAACACCGATTGCCCTCTGGCAGCCGCACGAATAGCATCTGCTATTTCACTAGCACGGGATGTTTTGAGCAAATAACTAAACGCACCTGCTTCAATCACAGGATACATTTTTTCGTCATCCAAATAGCTTGTCAATACAATCACTTTACAGTCGGAATTAATCTGCAATACACGCCTTGTGGTCTCAATACCATCCATACCGTCCATGACCAGATCCATTAAGATCACATCAGGCTTATATTCTTGAGCCAGACGAATACCTTCTTCTCCGTTACTTGCTTCACCAACAACCTCGATCCCATCTTCTGTATCTAATACAGCTGCAAGTCCAATCCGGACCATCTCATGATCATCGACTAATAATACTTTAATTGATTGTTCATCGTTTTCCATTGTATTATGCCCACCTGCTTTCTTCCGTATTTAAAGTCACAATCGGAATGACAATCTCAATACGTGTTCCTTTTCCAGGAGCTGTTATGTATTGAATCGTACCTCCCAATTCATTCGTTCGTTCTCTCATCGTAGATAAGCCATAAGAAGCTTGTTTCGTTTCATTTAATTCGAACCCGATGCCATCATCTTTTAACGTTACACGCACAGAATCTATTTTTTGAATAATACGAATTTCCATCCGTTCTGCTTTGGCATGACGAAGTGTATTGGACAATGACTCTTGTACAATCCGGAAAATATGATTTTCGACACCCTTTAATAATCTGAGATCATCATCCATATCTAGCGTAATTTCCATCGGGATTTTGGCTTGCAATTCACGAATCAATTCTCGCAATCCTTGAGACAAGCGTTTTCCTTCCAGATAAACAGGACGAAGATGTAATAGTAGCGCTCTCATCTCTGATTGAGCAACAGATGACATTTCTTCAATTAACTCCACCTGACGTTTGGCACGTGCAGGATTATTATCGAATGTACGTCCAATAGCTGTTGCAGTCATTGAGATGGCAAACAATTGCTGAGAAACCGCATCATGCAGTTCACGAGCTAACCGCTGACGTTCTTCGATAATAGCTGTAATTCTAGCCTGCTCTGCTAACTGCGCATTATTGGTAGATAATCGTTGAAGACTACTAATCTGATCTTCCCACTTTTTACCGATTCGATCAATTTGTTCACCTAGCCTTGACCATTCATCACTTCCCCATTGCGGAGCAGCTTGTGACCAATTCCCTTTTTCCCACATTAATAACGTATCCCTCAATTTATCCAAACGCATTTTGAGCCGGAGTGCATGATACAACCCATATAGACTACCTACAACAATAACCGGAACACATAATGCTGCTCCAGTCTGTAATAAAGAAGGCCATGATAATTCTATACTCAAGTGACCCGATGTATAGAGTACATAGATAATAATAATCAGTAATAAGAAGGCTAATAAAATACCTTCACCCATACTGCGGACAATCAAGTCAGCAGGTTTTCTCTTTTTCACGTATCAAGTCCTCCTGCTTATCTGACTTTAATGTATACATACCTGTACTAAGAAGATAAACGAACATTCAGATCACCAGCAATATACGAAATAACCAACTTCACTTTTTGCGTACTTGTAAGATAATTAGCGGATCTCCATTGCAGACGATTCTGTATGCCTTGTTGACGTTCAGCAACAGGATAGCCATTCGATTCGAAGCCAATCTGACCAACTAATAAATAAGCTTCAATCTCTACACCATAATCTTCCGGTATAGAGAAGTCTAAGTCTCCTAATATCCCTTGAAAATACAGAACAGTTTCTGTTTCATCCGGTATCGCTAGCGCAAGATCACAATCAATATCTCCGATAGCATGCCATGAACTGGAACTTTGCATCATCCACGGTTCCCGATCATAACGAACATTTGTGATAAATCCTTGTTTCAAACGATATGGCTGTCCCCGATGTGCTTTATTAGCACGTACATAAAACCATCCTAATGATATCAAAGTAATCCCAATCACAATCATCAAGTGATCTAACAGTAACAAGCCTAATCCGATACCACCCAAAATATACCCTTGTCTCATAGCACCACTACGTAAACGCATCATTCCGATTAGCAACAAAAGAAGTGCGGCAATCGTAAAAAAGCCAAACAACGGTCCTAATAAAACTTGTAATCCAACTCCGATCAATAACACAGCAAACACTTTTCGTTTTCTTCCCATAACCGCACCTCCTTTATTTCTAATAAGAGAAAAGCCATACCCGCATGATGACACATACGCTGTATGGCTTCGCCTGTTCTAGCATATCATATTGTCATTTTAATAACTATAATTACATCGATGATTAGCTATATTGTATTAATCCACACTTATCTATTAAAATTAATTAGTGTTGTGGACCTTCATCTTTAGAAAGAGATGGACCTTCAGACGAATTAGATTCGATCGTTTTAGGTGCTAATTTGCTTTTCAACAAATTCAATTGCTCATCCACTCTAAGTTGTTTTTCTGCATCTTCTCCACTGATATAAGCATTAGATCCATATCCAGAACGGTAAGGAGCACGCATTACATCGGCTTCTGCTTCCATTTGCATGATTTTTTCTTCCATGCGGTTAAATCCTAGAGAAGCGCCACCTTTATCGATGGAATTCACAGAACTCACTTGAGCCATTTGTTTTTTAGCTTTTGCCATTTGAGCACGAGACACCAGTTCATTACGTTTGTTACGCATTTTGTAGAACTCGTCTTTCATTTCGTGCAATTGGTTCATCATATCAGTTACTTGTTCTTTAGCTTGGCTGTGCATTTCAGAATACTCAGTGAATTTTTGGTCAAAATACAACTTTTCTTCTAGCAATTTACGAGCCACTTCTTCTTGACCATTTTTAAGTGCAGCTGTTGCTTGGCTTTCACGTTGCATACCTACACGTGCAGCTTCATCAAAACGTTGCTTCATACGACGTTCATTTGCCATTTGTTTAGCAACAGTAACCTCTGCTTGATGAATCTCTGCTTCCATATCACGTAGATACTGGTTAAGCATTACAATTGGATCTTCTACCTTATCTAGTAAATCATTCACCGATGCCTTAGTCATATCTTTCAATCTTTTAAAAACTCCCATATTATAAATCTCCCTTCTCATATTGAGCGACTTTTTTTCTTAATTGTTCTACTTCTTTACGTAGTGCTTTATTTTCAATACCTTCCATCATTGAATCGAGATCACCTTTTGATTTGGATGTCTGATCAGGTGCTTGTTGTGGAGGGCGATTTTTACCAAAGTAACGAGAATTGCTTTGATGTGGAGCATCATACGTATTAGGTTCATACGCATTTTGCGATGTTCCCCAATATCCACCATAGGTTTGGCGTGGGCCATAACGATCTTCTTGATGTTCCTCATGAAAAGAATTCTGTTCAAAAGGACGATAAACTGGCGGTTGCTTAGGTACAATGAGTGCTGCAATAAGATAGATTAGCACTGTAGTTGTTCCTGTAAAAGGAATACTTAATATTAACAGAACCCGTAACAACGTTGGATTGATCTGAAAATACTCAGCAAGACCTCCACTCAGCCCACTCAGAATCCGATCATGATTGGAACGATATAACTTCGGGCGCATACTACTCCTCCTTACGATCTGGATCAAGCTTACGTCTTAAACGCTCTAATTCTTCATCTAACGATACACCATTAGTTGTATGTGAAGAAGACGAATAAGAATCACCGTTTCTCAAATCCCGTAAAGCTTTGGCTTCAATCTCCCAATCGGAGATTTTATCTTCCAAACGTCCAAATGCTTGCGGTGTACCTTGAACAGCATTACCAAAACGGCGATTCATTTGTTGTTGCAGACGAAGTGTCTCCATACGAGCATAATAATACTCACGTTTACTGTAGACTGCTTGGTACTCGGATTTTAATGTATTGAGTTGAAGCTGTACTTCTCGTAAAGCTTCAGTATTTTGATCCAACAATTCAGTATACTGATTTTCTTTTTCTTCATACATTACTTTTTCTTGCAAAGCCATGCGAGCCAATTCTTCCTCTTCTGCTTGTAGAGCTAACATCGCTTGTTCTTCACGTTTTTGACGCATTGCTGATGCTTGATCTACATGTTGTTTCAATTGACGTGTGTGTTGAGTTACATGATGCTGTAATTGCTCAGCTTCTGTAATAGCACGCCGTGTCTCTAAAAGAAATTGGTCAATCATTCTCACAGGGTCTTGACTCTGTTCTAATCTTTCATTTAAAGTAGCCACTGTAATATCACGTACACGTTTAAAAACGTTCATGAATAATTGCTCCCTCCCTTGCTTGATCACAAGTGATCTTTTTTGATATCTACGTATATCTTACTTTTATTCTATCGAAAAAGTATGAATAACAGATGAAATCGAAGATCAACGATATCCTATTATTTTGTAGTGTAATAGATGACTATACTTGTAATGAACCACACTACTTTATAATAACGTCTTACTATATTTATATCGTAACATTCCAACTGCTTTATTAGAATGTTACCCATTCACAACCTCTACACCAACAAGATTCGATGATTTAAATAAAGAATGTATCTATATTTAGAACATTCGATCTTGTCGTTGCTGATGATGACGATTCTTCAGCATCGAATAACCCCACCATACCAACGCAATTCCAATTACAGGGCCAATAATCCAAGATAACTTAGCAAATAGAATACAAGCACCTATAACCGATAATGTAATCCCCAAAAATCGACGTCCACTTTGTAATGCATAATAACCAAGTACAAGTAATGCGATTGGAATTAATAGTCCAATGAGATAACCGAGCAGACTATGTAACACCGGTACAAATTTGCCGAAAACCATTAATACACCAATGATAATCAATGCAAAAGCAGCTATACTTTTACGATTCATGCGCAAATGCTCCACCTCCTTTACCTAGATATTTGTATTCAGCATTTTTAATATCCATATTCTTAGATGTTAATACGTGACGAGATGTTCAATACCTCAAGACTGCAAAGCATCTAACATGTTACTTTCATATCTGGCTGTAGCAAATGTTGTGTTTGCCTTATATACACATTGTAAAGTAGAAATCGATTCTGCAAAATGGACTACAGGTGGTTTTTTATCCTAGACCTTAGACGGGGACTACTTGTGCATTATCGAATTAACCTACAAATAAATCAATGTAATAGGAATTAAGCACATATTATATACTCATTATGAGGATCTATTTTAAAGACAATAAAAAAAGCACCAGATCAAATGATCTAGTGCTTTTCTTTGTGTATGCCGGTGAAGGGACTCGAACCCCCACGGTTTCCCTCACGATTTTGAGTCGCGCGCGTCTGCCAATTCCGCCACACCGGCTAATTAAAAATGATACTATTTTGTTGTTGCTTCCATTTAGAACATAAGAGCTAAAATGGCGCGCCCTAAGAGATTCGAACTCCTGGCCTTTTGATTCGTAGTCAAACGCTCTATCCAGCTGAGCTAAGGGCGCAAGAATTTTAAAAAATAACTGGAGGCGCCACCCAGATTCGAACTGGGGATAGAGCTTTTGCAGAGCTGTGCCTTACCACTTGGCTATGGCGCCATATTATATTATAAAAGATGGAGCGGACGATGGGAATCGAACCCACGACCCTCGCCTTGGCAAGGCGATGCTCTACCGCTGAGCCACGTCCGCTTACACTTGATTGAAGTAGAAGTAAATAATGGCTGGGGATATAGGATTTGAACCTATGCATGACGGAGTCAAAGTCCGTTGCCTTACCGCTTGGCTAATCCCCAATAAAAAGGGCGACCGATGGGACTTGAACCCACGAATGCCGGAGTCACAGTCCGGTGCGTTAACCCCTTCGCCACGATCGCCATGCTATAAAATGAATCATTAATGTTATATTGGCAGGGGCAGCAGGAATTGAACCCACACTAACGGTTTTGGAGACCGTTGTTCTACCTTTAAACTATGCCCCTTCAAAACTGGTGGAGGCTGATGGATTCGAACCACCGAACTCGGAGAGAACAGATTTACAGTCTGCTGCGTTTGGCCACTTCGCTAAGCCTCCACATTAAATAAAAAAAAGATGGTGCCGGCGAGAGGATTTGAACCCCCGACCTACTGATTACAAGTCAGTTGCTCTACCAACTGAGCTACACCGGCAAGTGTTATACATTAATCTAAATGGTGGCTCGGGACGGAATCGAACCGCCGACACGAGGATTTTCAGTCCTCTGCTCTACCGACTGAGCTACCGAGCCGTAGTCTAATGTATTGCTGTGTGTCGACTCTTCTACTCAATACATGATGAGAACCATCTATTAATGTAGTGAGTTGATACTAGTTATTAAGCAATTAATGGCGGAACCGACGGGATTTGAACCCGCGATCTCCTGCGTGACAGGCAGGCATGTTAACCCCTACACCACGGTTCCAGATTAATTGCGGGGACAGGATTTGAACCTGTGACCTTCGGGTTATGAGCCCGACGAGCTACCGGACTGCTCCACCCCGCGTCATTGTTCTTATTATAAAATTCTATGGTGGAGGTTGACGGGATCGAACCGCCGACCCTCTGCTTGTAAGGCAGATGCTCTCCCAGCTGAGCTAAACCTCCATTGTGACACAAAACATATTATATCATTTTCTAATTACTTTTGTCAAGTCTTTTTTATAAGCAATGTTACTAAACTTAACAATATAATGATAGAAAAGATATGACCCGTAGGGGACTCGAACCCCTGTTACCTCCGTGAAAGGGAGGTGTCTTAACCACTTGACCAACGGGCCGTACATTGTGGCGGAGAGAGAGGGATTCGAACCCTCGAGACGCTTGTGACGTCTACACGATTTCCAATCGTGCTCCTTCGGCCAGCTCGGACACCTCTCCATATGGCTCCCCGAACAGGACTCGAA